>DATJYW010000251.1:0-3741 GCA_035499435.1 Candidatus Acidiferrales bacterium
GAACACGCGCGTCTTCACGGCCGGCACGGTCGACTTCAATCGTTTGGCAGTCATAGACGCGCTTAGCTCTTCGATGTCGCACAGCGTGATGACGTCGCGATACATGGCAGGAAGTTTCACGATGGCCCCGTGAATCGCACGGGCCGCTTCACCTCTCATAGCCGCCTTATCCGCCGGCTCGGACCGACAAGCCACATTATCGAACTCACCCGGAGCCTCATAAAGCCGCAGCCGCCGTTCGCGACGGCAAAGCATCAACGCTTCGTTCGTGGCGATGCTGGTGAGCCAGGTGCGAAAGGCGGCGTCTGCCCGAAACGTGGGGAGAGCCCGCCATGCCTTGAAGAAGACCTCCTGAACCACGTCATCCACGTCGGGCGAGTTGCGAACGATCGATACCACGCGGGCCCGAACCATATTCTTGTGCCTACGCATCAATTCCCCGAAACATTCGCCCTGGCCAGCCTGGGCCATCTGCACTAGCGCCGCATCATCCAACGTGGACATTCGCGAGTTCATCCCGGCCTCCTTATCTACAGTAAGAAGGATGGGTCAAACGGGGCGTTTGTTTGAAGCAGCACTTGGAACCTTCAGCCAACAAAAGAGCGACAATCGTCCGTCTTCTCGTACGAAACCTGTGAATTTCCCCTGGCTACGATCGGGAACGACCACTTCTGTTGACGCGGAGGTCCGCGCCGCCTGCCGCGACGGCGCGGACGGCTGCCGCGTGGAGCTTTCGGGCCGGATCACCATCGATTCCTCTCCCGACTTGCAGACCCTGCTTCTGCGGCGCGTGGAGTCCCCGGATTGCAGAACCCTGACCGTGGACTTGTATGACGTTGCGTATATCGACACCTCTGGACTCGCCATGTTGATGGAACTGTTGAGAGCAGCGCGGCTGCAGGCCAAAGACCTTCGGTTGAGCGGGCTTCGCGAGAGGCCGCGGTACCTGCTGGAAGCGACGCGGCTGCTGCATCTCTTTCAGGAAGTAGATCGGGAAGGCCGGCCATGAGTGCTCCCGCCGTCGAACGGCTTGGAAGCGCAACGCTGCGTCACGTGGCATACGCCGGCGCGCTTGCGATTCAGTTTCGGAATACGTTGGCCACGATTTGGCGGAGTTTTCCTGTCGTGGGAAACCGGCTCCGCTGGCAGTCGGCGTTACGCCAGATGGTGGCGGAAGGTGTCGACGCGTTTCCGATGGTGGGCATCATGTCGGTCTGCGCCGGGTTCATCCTCGCGATGCAGGGCGCTTCGGAGCTGCGGCGATTGGGCGCGATGAACTTCGTGGTAGATCTGGTCACGATCGGGTTCATGCGGGAGTTGGGGCCGCTGCTCACGGCGATCGCGGTGAGCGGCCGTTCGGGATCGGCCTTCTCCGCCGAGATTGGCTCCATGGTGGTCACCGAGGAGATCGACGCGCTCCGCACCATGGCCATCGACCCGGTTGAGTTTGTGCTTGCGCCGAAGTATCTGGCTGCGTTGATCGTGCTACCGTGCCTGACGATCCTCGGGAGCGCCTGTGGAATCCTGGCGGGCGGCCTGTTCATGCGGATTAGCGCGGACATGGCGCTCAGCATTTACTTGAGCTCGGTGGTGCACTCGATGGTCTTGCGCGACGTCTTCACCGGGCTGGTGAAGAGCATGGCTTTTGCCACGATCATCGTTCACGTCGGCTGCCTGGAGGGCTTCCGCGTTCACGGCGGCCCGGATGCCGTGGGGCGGTCGGCGACGGCGGCGGTCGTGAAGTCCACGTTCCTGGTGATTCTCGCCGACGTGGGATTTACCGCAATCTTCTATCTCACGGCGGCGCGGTGAAACCATGACCGAAGTTCAGCCGGCAATCTCGGTGCGGGACATTGTGGTCAGCTACAACGGACGGCGTGTGCTGGACCGCGTTAATCTCGACGTCCATCGCGGCGAAACGATGGTATTGCTCGGCAGCAGCGGATCCGGGAAGAGCACCCTGCTGCGCCAGATCATCGGCCTGGAGAGGCCGGAATCCGGGCAGATTCTCATTAATGGCGTGGACCTCGGGCGTTGCAACCCGCGGGAACTGAAGAGGGTCCGGCGTTCGATCGGGGTCGCGTTTCAGAACTCGGCGTTGTTCAATTCCATGTCCGTGGAAGACAACATCGCGCTGGCGCTACGGGAGCACACGCGTCTGGCGGAATCGACGATCCGGCTGATGACATGGATGAAGCTCGCGGTGGTCGGGCTGGTCGACGCCGGCAAGCTCAATCCGCAGGCGCTATCGGGCGGAATGAAAAAGCGCGCCGCGGTGGCACGCGCACTGGCGCTGGATCCCGAGGTCTTGATATTCGACGAGCCATCGGCCGGCCTCGATCCGATTGTGGCAGCGGAACTGGACGAATTGATCCTGGGCCTCAAGCGCGCGTTCAGCATGACAGTGGTCGTGGTGACGCACGAAATGGCGAGCGCATTCCGGATCGCGGACCGGCTGGCGATGTTGTACAAAGGCTCGTTAATCGCGGTGGGCACCAAGGGGGAGTTACTGGACAGCACGCACCCGCGCATCCGGCAGTTTCTGGACCGCGTTCCGGATGAGATCGCCGATACCGCGGGAATCGATGAACACTTTCAGCGATACCTGAATGGGGGCGCGATGTGAATACCGAGACCAAGGTGGGCATTTTCGTGATTGTCTGTCTCCTGCTCCTCGGAGTGACGGTCTACTACGTGGGCAACGAGCAGTGGGGCCGCCACGTGACGGCGTACAAGACCTACCTGCGGTACGCGGGCGGGATCAGTGCAGGTTCCGAGGTGCTTTTCGGCGGAATCGCTGTGGGCCGGGTGAAGACGGTTCGGGCATGGGACAAGGATCCGACTCGCATTGAGATCCTCCTCGACGTCAAAGAAGGCACTCCTCTCAATCGGAAGTCGGTGGCGAGTTTGGGCACGGTCAGCCTGATGGCCAGCCCGTCGGTATCGATCACGACGGGCGCGCAAGACGCGCAACGTCTCCGGCCCGGAGAAGTGATTGCCTCCCAGGAAACGGTAAGCATTGATGACATGGTCCGCAAGCTGGCCGGCATTTCGGATAGTGCCGAGAGCCTGATCGTGCAGGTGCAGGGCGAACTCAAGGACATCGGCGCGCAGGCAAAGGTACTGCTGGCGAATCTGAACGACGCGACGGGGCCGGTGAACCGTGCGCAGATCGCGGCGATTCTCGCTCAAGCCAACAACCTGCTCGCGAAGGAGGCGCCAAAGCTCGACCAGATCGCGGACCAAGTGCTGCAAGTCACCCGGGATGCGGATGCCGCCATTGGCAAGGTTGGACCTCTGTTGCAACACGCGGACGCCACGGTGGAAAACGTGAATCAGACGGTCGACCAGTTGCGCGATCCCATCCGGCAGGATCTCGCGCAACTGAACGCGACCCTGGAGCAGGCGAAGGGCTTGATCGCCACGATCCACAGCGGGGTGCGCGCCAACGAAGACGACATCCGCGAAACGGTACAGAATCTGCGGGCTGCGACGGAAAACCTGGACCAGCTTAGCGATCAAGTCAAGCAGCGCCCGTGGAGCCTGGTCAGAATCCGGCAACCGAAGGATCGAAAGGTGCCTCAATAGAATGGTCCACGTCCATCCATTTCGATTCACCAGCGCCGACGGCTTGAGCATCTTCTGCACGCGATGGGACAGCGGCCGGACGCCCACTGGCGTGGTGCAGATCGCCCACGGTTTGGGCGAGCACATGGGAAGATACGCCGGGCTGGTTGAATG
>DATJYW010000252.1:0-23042 GCA_035499435.1 Candidatus Acidiferrales bacterium
GCCCACCCTGGCGCGGTCCGAGCAGAATCAGCTTGAGAGCGCCCGGCCCGCTCCGTACGGCGGCGATCGCTTCCGCCCACGGCCACTTGGACAAGCGCGCCGCCGGCAGCGAGTCCGCCCGCAGCGCGCCGTGCAGGTCGCCGGCATCGCCCAGCTCGGACGCGTCAGCCACCGCGCTGTGTTTGGTCCTGACAGCCGCGGCAATCAGTGCGGCCGCCCAATCGAGATACTGGTCTTCGGTGGTTGACGGCGGGCAGTCCTTCACCCGTGCCGAGAGCCCGGAAATCCCGCCGCGCCGAAACACCACCTGGCTCAGCCAGCGCTGCACGTTGTTGCGCAGCCATGCGAAGATCACCAGGAAAAGGCAGAGACTCATCAGGAGCATCGCTTCCTCTAGCGGCGACTCCGCGAATCGCTCGGCGAGCACCAGCCTGAAAACGGTCACCATCGCCAGTGCCGACAGGACCGCGGCCAGCAGCGCGTTCGCCAGAAAGCGGATGAACGCATCCAACAGCACGAAGCGATAGTCCTGGAGCAGCACGAACAGCGCCAGCGGGATCCCCGCGTGATGCACCACCAGCTCACTGGACCACGCCTGCCCGGCGTGTCCGGTTCCGAAATGGATAAACGACATGGCGAACAGCGCCAGGCACATCGACGCCAGGATGCGAAACCGGCCCGGTCGGCTCGGCACGGCCGGTCCCGCCGCTGCCACCGCAGCCAGCACCAGGAATCCCAGCGTAATCACCAGCAGCGCCGTCTGGTGCAGCTTCGCGCCGTTTCCCGCGATCTCCCGGAAGTGCATCGCAATCGCCACGGCGCTCAGAAGATACCCGGCAATTACCAGCCAGCGCCGGCGGCCCTCGAGCGACACGTGAAGTAACACCGCCGGCAGCAGGCTCAGCACCGAGAAGCTCACCGCGATCGCGATATCCAGCACCGGCGGCGGAAGCCCCGGCCACGCCAGCACCGCCAGCGATCCCAGATTCCACACCAGCGACAGTGCCCCCGCCAGTCCGGACAGGTAGCGGCCCCGGCTGCCCGACCACCCGCGTCCGCTGAACAGCAGGCTCAGAAAAATCGCGAAAATCAGCGCCCCCGCTGCGTGGCCCAGGATGTTGATTAGCAGCGGCTGATTCAGTTGGGGCATCCTCTCATACTGTACAGCCGGCGGTTGCCCGTTCACAGCCGGTTGTGGCACGCTCGTCATTGACAGCGACATATGGAAGGCCCGCGGATCTCGACTCTGCTTGTGGACGATGAACCCGTCGCGCGCCGCCTGCTGTACGAGGAGCTCGAGAACCTTCCGGAGATCCAGGTGGTTGGCGAAGCCTCCAATGGCCGCGAGGCATTGCACCAGATCGCCGCCCTGAAGCCAGAGCTCGTCTTCCTCGATCTGCAGATGCCCCTGATGAGCGGCTTCGAAGTGGTCCGCGAGCTCGGCGGCGCGCACCTGCCGGTGATCGTGATCGTCACCGCCTTCGACCAGCACGCCATTCAGGCCTTCGAGGCCGGCGCCGTGGACTACCTGCTGAAGCCCGTCTCCGCGGAGCGCCTCCAGAAAGCCGTCGAACGGGCGAAGCTGCTGCTTCACCGGCCCATCGAAATCGCCAGCCGCGTCGCGGCCATCGCCTCCGTCACCACCCCCGAGCATCCCGCGCGATCTCGCAAAATCGTCGGCCGCACCGGCGACGACTACCTCCTGCTCGATACCGATGAAGTGCTGGCATTTCAGGCCGAGCGCGAACTGGTCTGGATCGTTACAGCGCGCCAGCGTCTGCTGGCCACCCAGTCCCTGCGCACCGTGGAACAGCGCCTCGACGGGACTGAGTTTCAGCGGGTGCACCGCAACGCGATCGTCAACGTGAACCACGTCCGCAAGCTCACCGCGCTGAGCAGCCAGCGCTGGTGTCTGACGCTCAGTAATTCGCTGCAACTGGTGGTCAGCAAGCGCCAGGCGCACAAGATTCGGCAAATCCTCCAGTGGTAAGGCTGTCCGCTCACGGCAAAATTACGCCCGCCTGCCGCTATACCAGCCCGGCTGCGAGATAAGCGTAGGCTGCGCCGCGGCGGCGTTCCAATACTGACAACATGAAGCGAGCTCTCGCCCGGAGTGCCTCTTTTGTGCTGTTCGCGGGGTCTTTGTTCGCACAGTCGCTCGGCAACACCGGGACCATAGAGGGTACCGTCGTCGATCCATCCGGCGCGGCCGTCGCCAAAGCCAACATCACCATCCACAACGCGATCACCGGCTTCCATCAGTCGGCTATGGCTGCCTCCGACGGCACCTTCCGCTTCAGCAATGTCCCGCCGAATCCGTACCACCTCGAAGTGGTGGCCCCGGGATTTGACAAGTTCACTCAGGACCTTGCGATTCGTAGCGCCGTCCCGGTCCAGGTGACCGCGAAGCTCTCCCTGGCCGGAGGGGAGACCAGCATCACGGTCCAGGGAAGCGGTGCGGACCTGCTCGAAGTCAACCCGTCCGCGCACACCGACGCCGACCGCACCCTGATCACCAAGCTGCCGGCCTTTGACCCCGCGGGCGGGCTTAGCCAAGCCATCACCTACACCACCGGCGGCGTCGTCGCCGATGGCAACGGGCTCTTTCATCCGCTCGGCGACCATGCCGAGGCGACCTTCGTGATCGACAACCAGCCGATCAGCGACCAGCAAAGCAAAGTCTTCTCCACGCAATTGCCGGCCAGCGCCATCCAGAGCATGGAAATCACCACCGGCATGCCGGATGCCGAGTACGGCGACAAATCCAGCCTCGTGGCCAACATCACCACGCGATCCGGCCTGGGAGCCATGAAGGCCTTCGGCAACCTGGACGCCACTTACGGCTCGTTCGGCTCGGCGGGCGGCTCCGTCGGCCTCGGCTTCGGCGGCGCCAAGGCCGGAAATTTCCTCAGCGCGGAAGGCATCCGCAGCGGGCGGTTTCTGGATAGTCCCGAATTCACGCCCTTCCACGACAAGGGCAACAGCCAGACCATCTTCGACCGCTTCGATTGGCTGCCCGACGGGAAAAACGCGATTCACCTGAACCTTTTCGCCGCGCGCAACTGGATCCAGATTCCCAATACCTACGACGGGCTTGGCCAGGATCAGCGCCAGCGCGTGATGACCTGGAGCTTCGCCCCCGGCTTCCAGCACACCTTCAACAGCCACATGCTGTGGACCATCAATCCCTACATCCGCAAAGACAACTTCCACTACTACGGAAGCCGCGATCCTTTTGCGGACTCGCCCTCGACTCAATTCCAGGCGCGCGCCCTGCTCAATTGGGGAGTCAAGAGCGATCTCGCGATTTCCAAGGGCGCGCACGAAATCAAAGTCGGCATCGACCTCAAGCAGACTCGCTTGCAGGAGAATTTCGGCTTCGGCGTCACCGACCCGGCGTTCAATCCTGTGTGCGTGGATAGCGGCGGCAATGCGGCCGGGCCTCCCACCCTCACCGATCCGGCCGCCTGCGCCGCCGCCGGTTTCGCAGCCAATCCGAGCTTCTCGCCGGGCCTGCTGCCGTTCGATCTCACCCGCGGCGGCAGCCTTTTCGGATTTCACGCCACCGGCAATGTGAACCAGTACGCCTTCTACGCGCAGGATTCGATCAAGGCCGGCAATTTCCTGTTCAAGATCGGCTTCCGCGGCGAGCACTACGATGGCCCGGCCACCGACAACGGCTTCCAGCCGCGCGTCGGTATCGCATACAACGTCAAGAAGACCGGCACGGTGCTGCGCATCTCCTACGCCCGCACTTTCGAGACCCCGTTCAACGAGAACCTGCTGCTCTCCAGCCTCACCGGAATAGGCGGCCTGGACCAGAATGTCTTCGGCGCCAATGCCACCGCGATCCGCCCGGGCCACCGCAATCAGTTCAATGCCGGCTTGCAGCAGTCGATCGGCCGCTACCTGCTCCTCGATGCCGACTATTTCTGGAAATACACGCACAACGCCTACGATTTCAGCACGCTGCTCAACACCACCATCACCTTCCCCATCTCCTGGCACAATTCCAAGCTGGACGGGCTCACCGGCCGCCTCAGCACCACCAACCTGCACGGCTTTCAAGCCTACTGGACCTTCGGCCACACCCGCGCCCGCTACTTTCCGCCCGAAGTCGGAGGCCTGGTCTCGCAGGGCACTCCGCTGGCAGGGGGCGTCTTCCGCATCGATCACGACCAGGCGTTCCAATCCACCGCCGTCTTCCGCTACCAGCACAAGACCCACGAATGGGCCTCGCTTTCCTGGCGCTACGACAGCGGCCTGGTGGTGAGCGGAGTGCCGGATTCCGACGCCGCGCTGGCCCTCACCGCGGCTCAGCAGACCTCTATCGGGCTCGCCTGCGGCAACGTGTTCGCCACCTTCACCGCTCCCATCACGTCCTGCAACGGGCCCGTCACGTCGAAGCTCGTGACCTTGCCCCAGGCCGGGCAGGAGAACGATGACCACAACCCCGACCGCGTGAAGCCGCGCCACGTGCTCAATTTCGGTATCGGCACCGACAACCTGCTGCACACCGAAAAGCGCGAGAAGCTTACGGCATCCCTGGAAATCGAGAACCTGACCAACAAAGTCGCCCTCTACAACTTCCTTTCCACGTTCAGTGGCACGCATTTTCTGCAGCCTCGCACCTTCGTCGCCCGCTTCGGCGTGACCTTCTGAGCGCGACTGCGGCTACAATCAAACTACACGTGACCTCTGCGGGTACAAATCCGCCCACGATTGTTCGTGGCCGCGGACGCGCTCTTTCCGGGTTCCTGCTCTCCGGTTTCGTTATGGCGCTATTGGGCGCCATTCTGCCCGCGTGGGGCTATCATCGCGACCCTGAGGAGTTCGCCTGGGTCGGAACGTTCTTCCTCAGTCTCGCCATCGGCATCGTCGCCGCGGCTGTCGTGGGCCGCCACCTGATGCGCCGGCGCGGCCTCGCCTTCCTGCTGGTCTCCGGATGCAGCCTCTGCTGCGTTTCCTTGTGTTACCTGGCGATGGTCTCGCCGCCGGTTTCGGCCTGGCTGCGCGTGATCGGTTTCGCGTTCCTCGGCCTGGGCGCCGGCTTCCTCAATCTCGCCCTGTTCCACACCATCTCTCCCCGTTACCAGGCGGATGCCGCGGGCACCGTGAATCGCGGCGGCATCTGGTACGGCCTGGGATGCATGGCCGCCACCCTCCTCGTCTGGGGCACCTTCTACGCCTACACGGTGCCCAGCATCTTGGTCTTCATGGCCGTGATTCCGGGATTCTTCGCCGGCCACTATGCGCGCGGCTCTTTCACGGCTCCCGCGGAAGGCTCTCAGCCCACTCTCCGCCAGGCGCTCCAGGATTTCCGCAGCCTGGGAGCCGTGCTCTTCGCGCTCCTGATCTTCCTGCAATTCGGCAACGAGTGGTCCCTGGCCGGATGGCTTCCGATATTCCTCATCCGCCGCGTCGGCACCAGCCCCAAAGCCGCGCTCTTCATTCTGGCGCTCTACTGGTTCTTCCTCATGACGGGCCGCCTCGTCGCTGTCGCCATACTGCCGCGCGCCCGCCACACGCGCCTCCTGATGGGAAGCGTGCTCACTGCCATCTTCGGATGCCTGATCCTGTATTTCACCAACAACGATTTCGGCGCCGGCACCGGCGTGTTCTTTATCGGCGCGGGCTATGCCAGCATCTACCCGCTGGTCTCCGAAGCCATCGGCCGCCGGTTTCCGTACTACCACCCCGGCTTCTTCAACGGCATCTTCTCGCTCGCCCTAGTCGGCGGACTCCTCGCCCCGGCCACTCTCGGGTACCTTGCATCCTTTCTCGGCGTCGGCGTCATCATCGGAATTCCGTTGATCGGGACCTTCATCGTCATGGCGCTGCTCGTCCTGATCTGGTTAGAATCCAAAGTGACCGGCCGATGAGAATCTCACCCCGCCTGCTTGCCCTCGCGCTCGCCGCGCTCCCGCTTTCCGCCGCCGGACTTCCCGAGAGCATCCAGAAGCTCATCGATGCCAGCCCCGCCGCGCGCACCGCCTTCTGGGGCATCCAGGTCTTCGATCTCGCCGCCGGCAAAACCATCTACGAGCTGAATCCCGATCGCTATTTTGTTCCCGCGTCCAACACCAAGCTCTTCAGCACCGCGTTGGCCTTGAATCGCCTCGGCCCCGAGTACACCTTCCAGACCCGCGTGTTCGCGGACGCCCCGCCCGATGCCGAAGGACGCGTCGGCGCCCTCCGTCTGGTCGGCGGCGGCGACCCCAATCTCTCCGCGCGCGCCATTCCCTATCGCACCGGACCTATCGCCGGCAACCCGCTCACCGCGATCGAGGATCTCGCCGATCAGATCGTCGCCAGGGGCGTGAAGCGCGTCGACGGCCCCATCGTCGGTGACGATACCTGGTACGTCTGGCAGCCCTACGCCGTGGGCTGGGCCGTCGATGATCCGCAGTCCGACGACGGTCCCCCCGTCTCGGCGCTCACCCTCACCGACAACACCCAGACGCTCACCGTCCAGCCGGGCGCGGCAGCCGGCGATGTCGCCGCGCTCTCGCTCAATCCGCCCATCGAGTTCTACCGCATCGAAAACCGCCTGCGTACCGTCGCCGCGGGCGGCCCGCGAGCAGTCCATTTCAAACGCGTTCCCGGCAGCCGCGATGCGCAGCTCTGGGGCACCATCCCGTTGCGCGACCGCGGCATGGACATGCTGATCGGCATCGAAGACCCCGCCGAATATGCCGCGCACGCTTTGAAGATGGCGCTCGAAGCGCGCGGCGTCACGGTTCAGGGCGAGCCCGCTGTGCATCACCTGTACCCGGACGATGCCCCCGATCTTACCGGGGTGCCTCCCGGCATCGAAATCGCCCGCCGCGTCTCACCGCCGCTTCTCGAAGACCTGCGTGTCACCGCCAAGGTCAGCCAGAACCTGCATGCCGAGCTCGCTCTCCGCGCCGTGGGCCGGGTTCGCCGCAACGAGGGCAGTTTCGAAGCCGGCATGGAGGAAATGAAGTCCTTCCTGGCCGAAGCCGGAATCGACCCCGCGGCCTACCATCTCATGGATGGCTCCGGCCTCAGCCGCCTGAATCTCGTTACCCCCGCGACGGTCGTCAAGCTCCTCCGCTTCATGTACGATTCGCCCGCCCGCGATGCCTTCCTCTCGATTCTTCCCGTCGGCGCCCAGGACGGCACGCTCAGCAGCCGCTTCGGCGAGACACCCGCCGCCGGCCGCGTCCACGCCAAGACCGGCTCGCTCTCGCATGTCAGCGCGCTCTCCGGCTACCTCCAGCGGTCCGATGGCGGTTGGCTGGCGTTCTCCATCCTGGTGAACAACTTCAACACCCGCAACGGCGAGATCCGTGGCGTCATGGACCGCATTTGTAATCTAATATTGGAATAGGATCGTTTTTCAGCCATGCCCATCTACGAATATCGCTGCCAGGACTGCGGAACCAAGTTTGAAAAGCTGGTGCGCCGCTCCTCCGAGACCGCCGAGCTTGCCTGCCCATCGTGTGGCGAACGCCACCTTCAGCAGGAGCTCTCCACCTTCGCCGCGCACGCCAACAGCTCGCCCAAGAGCTCCGGCGCGCCGGTCTGTCCCAGCGGCCGATGCAGCAATCCCGGCATGTGCGGCCTGAACTAATTCCCTTGTAGTGGGCGGAATCGCCCGCGAGCTCGGTCGCTTTTGGCCGTCCACCCTCGTTCCGCGATAAGGAACTCCGCTCCGTCGGAACGCACCCGCATCGCAGGGCGAATCTTCGCGTTGCGTACTACTCTGTCGCGCCCGTTATCGCTACCGAGGCCGTTTCGCATTCCAAAACCTGCGCTTCTCCCGAATTTCCCCGCTTCTCATTCCACCCGTGCGTGATAGAGTCTTTCCCGAATCAGGGAGGTCTTTTCATGCGCCCAGTCGCGTTCTTCGTTGGTTGGATCCTCACATCGATGGCCGCGTTCGCTCAGGCCGGCGGCACCGGCACAATTCAAGGCACAATTACCGACCCCTCCGGAGCCGTTGTCGCTGGCGCCACGGTCACCGCCACCAATCTCGTCACCGGTGTCCGCACCGAGCGCAAGACCACCGAAGCTGGCTTCTTCGTGCTGTCGCTCCTTCCCGCCGGCGAATACTCCGTCTCCGTGCAGGCCACCGGCTTTCAGAACCTGACCCAGGCACGAGTCGTGTTGGATGCCCTCGCGGTGGTCGGCCTCGACCTCAAACTGCAAATCGGCGCCGCGACACAGTCCGTCACCGTCGAGGCTGCTCCATCCATGTTGAAGACCGACGACGTCGCCCTCGGCGGGTCGGTGGAAAACAACGTCTACAGCGCCCTCCCCTTGGCCATGAACGCCAGCGCGCGCGATCCCTCGGCCTTCGCCGGCCTTGTGGTCGGAGTCAATAACTACAGTACCCAGCCTGCCGGCCCCTCGACCGGATCGTTCAACGGCGGCCAGACCTACCAGAACGAAATCTACATCGAAGGCCTGCCGCTCACCAACGCCGGCACGCAGAGCGATACCCGCAACCTCGCCTTCGGAGTCTCGGTGGAAGCCGTGGAGCAGTTCCAGGTGGAGACCACCGGCGCCAAAGCCATGTACGAAGGCCAGGGAGTCTCGAATTACGTGCTCAAATCCGGCGGCAACCAGTTCCACGGCGCCGCTTACGAGTACTTCCGGAATACCATCTTCGACGCCCGCGGCTTTTTCGTGCCCACCACTCCTGTCGAGCACCAGAACGAATTCGGCGGATCGGTCAGCGGTCCCATCAAGAAGAACAAGATTTTCTTTTTCTCCAATTACGACGGGTACCGCTATGTCTCCGCGACCCCCCCTCAGTTCCAGTCCATCCCCACCGCCGCCGAGCGCACCGGCGATTTCAGCGCCTTCCCCCAGGTCATCTACGATCCCACCACCTCCACCGGTACCAATGTGCGCACGCCATTCCCTAATAACACCATCCCCGCAAACCGCATCTCTCCGATCGCACAGTCGCTTGCGTCCTATCTACCCGCGCCTGCCAATGTCGGCATTCAGAATAACTATCTCGCCGTGCTGCCCCAGACCATCAATAACGACAGCACCACGAACAAACTGGACCTGAACCTCTCCGACAAGAACCGCCTCTTCGCGCTCTTCAGCACCGGTAAGTACACCACCAACTTCACCGGCAGTTACGCTTCGGGAACGTCGGCCCTCCCGCTGCCTTATACCCAGTCGCGATTTGTCACCGAGTACGCCACCACCGGCCAGATTCACGATGTCTACACCTTGCGGCCCACCGTGGTGAACGAGTTCAGCGTATCGTTCAACCGCATGTACATTCCCCTCGGCAATGCCACCGCCGGAGGCAACTATCCCATCAAGGCCGGGCTTACCGGCCTGCCGCCCGGCATCGCAACATCAGCCATGCCCGATGTCAATTTCGCGGGCCTCAACGCGCCCATCAGTTGGGTGGGAACCAACGCCCACGTGAATACCGAGGCCGCCAATACCTACGACATCCAGAACAATCTGCTCTGGACCAAGGGAAGGCACTTTATCACCGCCGGCTTCCAGTATCAGGCGCTGCAGGATAACTTCAACAACCCGCTCACCGGTACCCTGGCCAGCTTCAGCTTCAGTAACAATGAAACCGCCAATTTCTCCTCCACAGGAACCCTGCTGAGCACCACCGGCCTCTCATACGCGAGTTATCTCCTGGGACTCGTCGATAGCAGCAGTGTTACCCAGAACGCCGTTGCCGAAACCGGCGGGCGCTACAAGACCTATGCCCTCTACATTCAGGACGACATCAAAGTAAGTTCTCGCCTGACCGTGAATCTCGGCCTGCGCTGGAACATGTGGGGCACCTTCACCGAAGTTGCCAACCGCATGTCGTTCTTCAACCCCGACCTCGCCAATCCCCTAGCCGGCGGCCACCTCGGCGCGCTCCAGTTCGCCGGCAACGGCACCGACGGCTGTAACTGCTCCACGCCGGTCAAGAACCATTTCATCAATCCCGGACCGCGCGCCGGGCTGGCCTACCGCCTCGATGACAAGACCGTGATCCGTGCCGGCTATTCGCTGGTCTACGTCCACGCCGGCGGTGTCGGTGGGCGCACCAACGGGAGGCAGGGCCTGAGCCAGCTCGGCTTCAATACCAGCGCCTCCTTCAGCAGCGTAGCCACCGGCCAGCCCGCATTCAATTGGGCCAACGGCTATCCGCCCTACCAGGCCCCTCCATTCTTCAATCCCAGCTACGGCATCGGATTCATCACCGCCGCCGCCGGTGCTCCCATCGCCGGGCCCAGCACTGCCCAGACCATCACCTATGGCGACCCGCAAATCGGCGGCAAACCGCCCTACTACCAGAACTGGAATTTCAACATTCAGCGATCCTTCACTCACGACCTCACGCTCAGCGTCGCCTACAGCGGCAGCAGCGGCCACTTCCTGCCCGGCGCAGGCAACGCCGGGCCGTTCACCAACCAGATTCCCCTCCAGTACATCGTGCTCGGGCCGCTGCTCGGCCAGACTTTGTCCGCGACTACGCTGGCGCAGGCGCAGGCGGTCTTCCCCAACATCGGCATCCCGTTCCCGAATTTCACCGGCACCATCGCCCAGGCGCTGAAGCCCTACCCCCAGTACAGCGGCATCTCCAATCCGTGGGCCAACTTGGGAATCTCGACTTACAACGCCCTGCAGACCACACTTACTCACCGTTTCGCCAAGGGACTTACTTTCACCCTCGCTTATACCTTCAGCAAACAGCTCGACGACTTGGTCGGTTCCCCGCGCAATCCGTTCAATAATGCGCTGGAAAGAGCGCCGGGTACCATCGATCACGCGCACGTCGGCAGCCTGATCTTCGTCTATCAGTTGCCCTTCGGCGCCGGCCACAAAATGAACAGCGGCTCTACGGTGGTGAGCGCAATCATTAGCCACTGGCAGATCTCCGGCCTGGCCACCTACCAGAGCGGAGCTCCGCTGACCATCGGCGGCACGTGTACCTCCGGCGGAATCCTCGGCACCTGTTATCCGAATTACAATCCCTCGTTCAGCGGCAGTGTTTGGATCAACGGAGACTTTGGCAGCGGCGGCAAGAACGTGACCTCGACCCCCTACCTCGACAAAACCGCCTTCGTGGATCCGCCCGCGTACACCGTGGGAAACATCGCCCGGTCGGCTCCGTACGGGCTGTTCGCCCCCCACAATGCAGACGTCGATCTCAGCGTCCGCCGCGAATTCAGCATCCGCGAGCGCTTCAAGCTCGCCTTCCAGGCCGACGCGTTCAACATCAACAACGCCGTCCACTTCGCCGCGCCCGGAACCAACATCGACGCCGCCAATTTCGGCACGTTTACCACCATGGCCAACCAGCCGCGCAAACTGCAGTTCTCCGGCCGCTTCTCATTCTGAATGTATTCGTGGGGCAGGCTTCCGGCCTGCCCCGATTCTCCCCAACGATCCGCCCCCTCCCGCCGTCTAACGTTCGTGCTGCAAGACATCCGCTACGCGCTGCGTATTCTCGTCCAGAACCGTGCCTTCGCCGCCGTCGCCGTGCTTTCGCTCGCGCTCGGCATCGGCGCCAACACTGCCATCTTCACCCTCATCGATTACATCGTCCTGCGCTCGCTGCCCGTGCGCGCCCCTGAGCAGCTCGCAGTGCTCGCGCGCAATCCAACTAAGCCTTCGAACTCCTACAACTACCCCGACTACCGCTACATCCGCGACCACAACCAATCCTACGCCGGCGTCATCGCCACCAGCGAGGGCTCCACGCTCGCCTTCGCAGTTCCCGGCGAGCACGGTACTTCCGCCGAAGTCGTGCCCGTCGCACGCGTCTCCGGCAATTACTTCAGCGAGCTCGGCGTTCCCCCCGCCATCGGACGCCTCTTCACGCCCGAGGACAATCTCACCGAAGGTGCGCATCCGTACGTCGTCCTCTCCTACGACCTCTGGCAGCGCCGCTTCGCGGGCGACCCCAAAATCCTGGGCCGCGCCGTCACGCTCAACGGCATCTCGTTCTCCGTGATCGGAGTCGCCGCCCGCGGATTCCACGGCACCGCCATCGGCAACCACAGCGATCTCTTCATGCCCATCGTCATGATGCCGGCCACCAACCCTCCCGCCAACAGTTGGAACACCCGCCACTGGTGGTGGCTCAACCTGATCGCCCGCCTCAAACCCGGCGTGACCACCGCCTCCGCCACCAGCGAGCTGAACGTTCTCTGGCAGCAGATCCTCAAAGCCGATCCCGAATACAAGCCCCCCGCCGCGTACGACAAGGAATATGCCGTCTACAACCGCCTGGTGGTCTTGCCCGGCAGCGGCGGCTGGTCGTACTTCCGCATTCAATTTTCCAAGCCGCTCGGCGTGCTCATGATCGTAGTCGGGCTGGTGCTGCTCATCGCCTGTGCCAACGTGGCCAATCTGCTGCTGGCCCGCGCCGCCGGACGCCAGAGGGAGATCGCCGTGCGTCTCGCCATCGGTGCCGCCCGCGCCCGCCTCGTCCGCCAGCTCCTGATGGAGACCCTCGTCGTATCCGTCCTCGGAGGACTCGCCGGACTGGCCTTCGCCTGGTGGGGCGTTCGCGCCCTGCTCGATCTCATGCCCAAACGCACCATCCCCATCGACCTGCACCTCTCGCCCGACCTTCGCGTGCTCGCCTTCGCCTTCCTCGCTAGCCTCGTCACCGGCTTGGTCTGCGGCCTCGCGCCCGCTCTGCAATCCACGCGCCCGGACCTCGTGGGCGCCCTGAAAAGCGAAACTGCCGCCGCGCGCCGCCGCCGCTTCGACCTGCGCCGCGGCCTCGTGGTCCTGCAAGTCGCGCTCTCCCTGCTGCTCCTGATCGGTGCTGGCCTCTTCGTCCGTAGCCTCGGCAACCTGGAATCCCTCGACCCCGGATTCGTCCGCGAGCGCGTGCTCATCGTCAACGTCAATCCGCAGGCCAGCGGCTACAAAGGCCAGCGCCTGCGCGATTACTATGAGCGCCTGGTGGGCAAGGCCGCCTCCTGGCCCGAGGTCCGCGCCGCCAGCCTCGCCAGCATCACGCCACTCAGCGGCTCGCGGTGGAACAGCACCATTCGCGTGCAAGGCTACGAGTTCAAGCCCGACGAGAAGCCCTACGTCGATTTCAACTCGGTGAGCCCCCGCTTCTTCGATGCCCTCGGCATCCCGCTTCTCGCCGGCCGCGACTTCCGCGACACCGATAGCCCTGCCTTCACGCCCGACCCCGGACCTAAGCCCGACCCCGAAGCCAGGCGCACCGGCCCCCGGGTCATCATCGTCAATGAGAGTTTCGCGAAAAAATTCTTCGCCGGCCGCTCCGCCATCGGCGGCCTCATGTGCCGGGACGACAAGTTCAAAATGGAAGAGACCTACGAGATCGTCGGCGTGGTCAAGGACGCCAACTACTTCGACCTGCGTCAGGCCATCGAGCCCATGGTCTACGTGCCCGTCTGGCGCGATGGAGCCGGCTCGCGCCAACTGGTCGTCCGCACCACCGCCAGCCCTGAGCGCATCGTCAGTGCCGTTCGCCGCGAAGCCGCCGTCCTCGATCCCGCCATCCCCATCCTGCAGACCCTCACCATGTCCGACCAGTTCGACAACAACATCTCCCAGGAGCGCGTGCTCACCACGCTCTGCGGCTTCTTCGGCGCGCTCGCCGTCCTGCTGGCCGCCGTCGGCCTCTACGGCGTGATGGCGCACGCTGTCGCCCGCCGCGTGCGCGAGATCGGCATCCGCATGGCGCTGGGCGCGCACGCCGGCGAGGTCCGCTGGCTGATCCTGCGCGAGACCGCCCTGCTCGTCGCCATCGGCGCCGCCATCGGCCTCCCCGCCGCCTTCGCTTGCACGCGCCTGGTGCAGACCTTTCTCTACGGCCTGACCCCGCAGGATCCGCTCACCATCGCCGGCAGCGTCGCGCTCCTGCTCGCCATCACCGCCCTGGCCGGATACATCCCCGCCCGCCGCGCCACCCGCGTCGACCCGATGGTGGCGCTTCGGTATGAATGAACGGGCGTTCCGCCGCACCCCGGTTGTTACTATCGGATAGTGCCCACCCGCGCGAAGCGCCACGGCGGCTGGTTTCGCCGCATCGTCCTGTTCATCCTCGCCTTCTGCATCGGCCTATACCTGCTCTGTCTCACCGCGCTCGCCGCCTTACGCTGGATCGATCCGCCGACAACCATGGTTCAGGTCCAGCGACGCCTCGAAGCCAGCCTGGAACATAAGCCCTACCGCAAGCGCCAGGTCTGGATGCCTCTGGGCCGCATTGCGCCCGACCTCCAGCACGCCGTCATCTCCGCCGAGGACGGCCGCTTCTTTCAGCACCACGGCATCGATTGGAAGGAAGTGCAAAAGGTGGTCGACCAGGATCTCGACGAGGGCCGCGTCGGCCGCGGCGGCTCCACCATCACGCAACAATTGGTCAAAAATTTGTTCTTCACCACCCGCCGCAGTTTCCTGCGCAAAGCCATCGAATTCACCCTCGCGCCGACCGCCGAGTGGTTCCTCTCCAAGCAGCGCATTCTCGAGCTTTATCTCAACGTCGTCGAGTGGGGCCCCGGCGTCTACGGCGCCGAGGCCGCCGCGCAATCCTGGTACGGCGTCCCCGCCGCGCGCCTCACCCGCGACCAGTCGGCGCGCCTCGCCGCCATCCTGCCCAGCCCCCTCCGCCGCAAGCCCGCCCGCATGAACACCTACAGCGAAGAGATCCTCCGCCGCATGGCGCAAACAGGTTACTAAGTGTATCTGGTTTGGTCTTTGTCGGACAGGCTTGAGCCTGTCCAGCGCCGCAGGCGCGCTCTGCAGGCCTACCCCACAGGCCCTCGTTACCTGATCGTCAGCGGCGTGAAGATGACGTTCCACGCAGCCACCTTCGAAACATTCAGCCCGGAACCCGTCAGCGTCGTATAGGGCGCAAACGGGCGGAAGGCGAGCTGCGCGAAATTGCCGGCTGGAAGCGTCACGAGGACGCTCGGCGGAACGGTAAACGTCCCAGGTCCCGCGGGAGCCCAGCACAAAATATCCGACCCGATGTTATAGGTGCTGTCCGTAGCGCTCTGGACTTCGATCTGGACGGCCGCATTCGCCTGCCCCCCGGACCACGTGACCGTCAGCCCATTGGCGCGGGTCACCGGTATCGGATTGGGAGCGTCCGGCTGCGGACTCGTCAGCGTGGGCAGAGCCGGAAACGTCAGCGGTACCTTGAAACCCGGAGAATCCGCGCCGCCCGGCGCGCTGATCGTATAAGCCCCAGGAACCAGAAAATTCCCGGTGTCGCTCAGCGATGTGCTGAACGACCCTCCGCTGATCGGCGCGCTCTTGGAGCCGTTGGGGCCTTGCACCGTAATCTGCGGGCCTACATCCGGCGCGCCCACGACATTGAGCGGCGGGTTACTCCCGTTGAAGTTGTTCGTCACCTGGCAGGTGCCCAGCGGAGACTGGTCCACGTACGACATGAAAAACGGCTGTGATGCCGTGGGCACCGAGAAGCGGAAGAACTCCCCGTGCATGTTATCGTCGAACCCCGGCTGATCGTCCCGATGCCGCAGATCCACTTCGCCATAGGTAAACGTGCCGGGACCGCTCACCTGCGTCACCGTCGCCGTCGTGAATGTCGGGTCGGCAGGCGTGCAGGTCCGGCTGCCCTGCGCCACCGGAAGCGTCACGTTGTTGCTCACGAAGTTCCCGATCTGCACCGAGAGCGGCACCGCGCACCCCAGGGGCGCGTTCGCCGGCACCGTAAACACGATCTGGTCCTCGCCGATGCAGCATCCCGACCGGCCCTGATACGCCGCCTGCACTTGCACGTTGCCCAGCCAGATCGTCAGCGGAAGTGAGGTCATGTTGACTCCCAACCCCGCTCCGGATGCGTCGTTCCCGTTCACCGGACCTAATCCCGTACCCCAGATGATCAGCGCGTCGCCTGGGTTGGCCGCCCCGCACGTCGTGTTGACCCCGCCGCAATTCGCGGCCTTCGTCGCCGATACCAGGCTGTAATCCGCGTAAGTCACGATGCCCGCGCCTTGCCCGTCGCTGGTCACCGTGAAAATCCCCGGATTGCTCGCCACCACCCGGATCGGCGACGCCGGTCCCGGCTGTCCGCTATAGGTAAGCGTGATCGTGCCCGCTCCCACCGGCGTATTCGACGGCATCAGTGCCGCTACCTGCCCCGCGGACGTGTAATACATCAGGGGCGCCACTGTGGTCCCGTTGATCGTAACCGCCGCCGATGTCCCGCTCAGGCTCGTGCTCTGAAACGCTTTCGAAGCGATCGCGATCGATGCCGGCCCCAGGTTGACGCCTTTCACCACGAAGATCGAGCCCTGTGCGATCGGGCCATTGGGCAGCGCCGGATCGATGTAACTCGCTGCGTTGGTCACCGACGCCACAATCGGTCCCGTCGCCACCGGGAGAATCGCTACGTTGCTCGTCAGCCCGCCGATACTCACACTGATGTTCTGGTTGCCGGTGGTGATGCTGGCCGGCACCGTGAACACTACGCCATAAAACCCGGGGCTGTTGGGCTGTAGAAACGCCGTCGAGACCGTTGCCGCCTTGCCCGCCAGGTTCACGGTTGGCAGTGTAACCGTGACCGCGCTGGTATCGCTCGGCGCCGTTCCCGTAGCGAATGGCGGATTGGTCGGACCCAAGCCGGTCGCGCCCACTCCAATTTGTTCATTCGGCGACGCCGGATAGCTCGGGGTCACCGGCGTCCCAGACGGATAATGAAATGCTGCCGCGAGGTTGTCGGGTTGCCCGTCGGTGGGCACTCCCGGACAATACTGGATCAGCGTAATATTGAAGGGCGCCGATGAACCCACCGTGAGCGTGGTCGCCCCGAGGCCAGCGTCCGTGGGAAGCTGCACTTGCAGAGTCGTCCCGCCAAGGGCATTGACCACGAATGCCTTCTTCGACGCGACTGTGACCGTGGCCCCGTTCCCGCCCAGGTTGGAACCCCTGACGAACGCGATCCCTCCCGGGCACAAGCTGTTCGATCCCGACTCGTTCTGAACCGACGTGATCGTCGGTGTCTGGCCATACGCCGGCCCCACGCCCGCAAGAAAGCAGGCCGCTATAATGGTACGTTTCAACACTACCCTCCATGGCGGGTCAGTATATCACCTGATGCTCGGCCCTTGCCGTGTTGAAACTGCTTTCGTATTCGCTTTCACAATTAGGCTGGCAAATCCGGGTAGAATAACCGCAGCCTCGGTAAGCAGCGAACACTCGCTTCGGTGAAAGCGATAGGGAGCTTAACGACCTTCATGTTGGACCGAAACTTGTCATCCTGGTTTTGTCCCAAGCCAACCGGAGATCCGGGCCGCGACCGCAACGCCCGAACCCTTCAATTCACCTGTCTTCTGTTCGCCCTTGTGATCGGCATGGTCGCGATTTTGGACGCGCTTGCCCGCGAACGCGTGGAACTGCCGATACTGGGGCTCGCTGTGGCCGGTTTGCTCGCCGCCGCGGCCATGAATCGTTCGGGCATGTGGACGTGGGCCGCGCGCACCGCTATTCTGGCCGTGCTGTTGACCGCGATCCTTCTGGTTCTCCAGGCGCGTGATGGGTTCCGCAGCCACGCGATGCTGGTTTTCCCCGGCCTGCTGCTGATTTCCGTGATGTTGCTGGATCGCGCTTCATACATCGCAACCGCGGGCGTCGTCCTGTTCGCCGTGGCGGTGTTGGGAATTGCCGAAAAGAAGAGCATCTTCCGATCCACGCCTCCGGTTCGCACCCCCACCAACTACGAGTCCATCTTTTTTGTCGACCTCACCCTGCTGGTTTTCGCCCTCATCGGCAGCCGCATCGCCCGCGACGCACAAAGCAACGTTTCGGACCTCGGTGCCAGCGAGGCATTGCTCCTGAACGCGCAGCGCCTTGCCAGGGTGGGGAGTTTCGAAATGGAGCTGGCACGCGGCAGGTTCACGTGGTCTGAGGAGCTGCTGCGCATCTACGGAAGATCGCAGGCCCCCGCCAGCCTTCCCGCGTTGCTGAAATGTGTTCACCCCAACGATGTCGAGAAGTTCTCACGAGCTCTCGCAGCCGCCCGTTCGAATGTTACGCCTGTTGAAGTAGAGCACCGCATCGCCCGGCCGGACGGTGAGACCCGCTTCGTACGTTCCGTCTTCGAAGCCATCAGGAACAACTCCGGCGCCCTTGTGCGCATCGTCGGGGCGACCCAGGACGTCACCGACCAGGTTCAAATCCGCGAGCATCTGCAGGAGAGCGAGCAGCGTTTGAAGAGCGCCCAGCGGCTGACTCATGTGGGCAGTTGGCACTGGAACCTCGCCGTGAATCAGGTAGTGTGCTCCGAGGAATGCAAGCGCATTTTCGGCCAGCCGGAGGATTACGCGCCCAGCCTGGAAGGACTGCTCCAGATCATCGCGCCGCCCGACCGCGCCCGCGTGGCCGCCGAGATCGAACGCGGCATTGCGGAGAAAAACGGTTGCTCCACCGAGTTCCGGATCGTCCGGCCGGACGGAGAATTGCGAACCGTCACGTTCACCAGCCAGGTGCAGCTCGATGAAGAAGACTCTCCCCGGCACATCTTTGGCGCGTGTCAGGATGTCACCAGCGATCGGCGCGCGCAGGAGCAGGCCCTCGTCCGGCAAAAGCTCGAAACCGTTGGCACGCTGGCCAACGGGATCGCGCACGACTTCAACAATCTCCTCGGCGGCGTGTTGTCCCAGGCCGAGCTGGCCACGTCGGAGCTGGCCGGCGGATTCCGTCCCGTTGAGGCGCTGAACGCCATCTGCGCTGTCGCCCGCAACGGCTCCGAAATCGTCCGCCAGTTGATGATCTTCACCGGTCAGGAGCGTGAAGTGCCCGGGCTCGCTAACGTCTCCCGCACCGTTGAAGAGATGTCTGAGCTCCTCAGGGTTTCCATCTCCAAGCACGCTGCCCTCCACACCGGCCTGGACAAGGATCTCCCCGCCGTTCGCGCCGGCGCCGCACAGATCCGCCAAATCGTGATGAACCTCGTCATGAACGCCTCCGAGGCCCTCGAAGATCGCGACGGAGAGATCCGCCTCGCCACCCGCCGCGTCACCGTCGGACCGGACCGGCTCGCGTGGATCCCGCAGGAATTGGCCGCCGGCGATTATGTGCAACTGGAAGTGGCCGACAACGGGAGAGGCATGACCCCCGAAACTCAGGCCCGGGTATACGATCCGTTCTTTACCACAAAACCGTTAGGTCACGGACTCGGCCTTGCGGTCGTCTCTGGAATCGTCAGAAGTGTGGGAGGTGCGATCCACCTCGCCAGCGAGCCGGGGAAGGGCACTACGTTCTACGTGTTCCTGCCAGTCGCCGAAGGCTCGGCCAGTGCACCGCCCGGCCCGGATTCTCACGCCGCCTCAACCGGCGAAACTCGCGCCGCTATCGCCCTGATCGTGGAAGATGAAAATACCCTTCGCACCGCGACCGCGAAGATGCTCCGTAAGAGCGGATTTTCCGTCCTTGAGGCCGCGGATGGAACCGAAGCCATCGCTGTCATTCGCGGAGACTCTCCCATCGATGTGCTTCTCCTGGATGTCACTCTCCCCGGCGCCCCGAGCCGGGATGTTCTTGTGGAAGCCAGGCGCCTCAGACCCGCCATGCGCGTGATCGTCACCAGCGCATATGGACCGGAGGTCGCAGCCGCCTCCTTGCGCGCGGAGGTCGAGCGATTCATCCGCAAGCCCTACTTGTTGCATGATCTCGTGGGGCTGATTCGTCAAACACTCTCGTGAATGCCATCTCAAAACCGGGGAACCGCATATCCGGCAGCCGCCCACACCCCTCTTACCGCGCGCTCCACTTCCCATTCCGCGCCGTTCCGTTCGCGGCGCGTCTGCGTCAGGTGCCGCCGCATGTCGTCGGCGGTCCAATGATCCACGTCACTCTCCTCCACAATGGTTGCCGCCCGCTCGAGACTGCCCCGGAAGTACTCGGGTGAGCCGGCATAGAGTTCGAACAACTCGCGCGCGTACTCCCTGTTGTGCGGATCGAGTTGAAACGCCCACTCCAGCTGAATTCGCGCTTTTCGCGCGTGCCTTCCCGCCAACAGCGGGCTCGATGCCTCGGCTTGCCTCGCCAGGGCTTTGCCGAGCCAGAAATGCGGCGCGGCGCATTCCGGCTCCGCTCGCACCGCGCGTTCAAACGCCAGAACAGCCTTCCGGAAATCGGCTTCTTCCAGGTACCGTTGTCCTTCCGCTAGGGGGTTTTCGCCGCGCTCGGCTCCGCAAACGGCGGAACACAGCCCGAGAGCCAGGGCGGCCATTGCCGCCGAGTGGTGCATTTGCCTCGTCCTCCGCATATTCGCTTTCCACAAAAGCACGCCCTGTTCCAGCGGAGGGTGTTGAATCTAATACCCGTACCCCATGGCGCGTTGGCACTTGCCGGGACAACTGCCGATATCTTGGCACGCCGGCACGGTTTTCAATCCGCGTTGATCTGCGTTCATCCGCGGCCCATTCTTCTTGCGTCGCCGACTACGGCTTATACCCGTCGGACATCCACTTGGCGAATAGGTCGAGCTTATCCTGTCCCCAGAATGGACCGCCGGGCGGCATCTCCTGATCCTTCAACACATCCAGAACCGCCTGCGCGTTTCCGTGATCGTTGCTTGGGTCCGACATGTAGCCATAGTCGCTCAGCAGCACGCCCATTGGCTTCATATGGTTGATGTCGATTGTCCTGAATAGCGGCTTAATCTCCTTGTCGAACGAAACCGGCATGGTGCCTCCTCCGCCTGTTCCGCCGCCCTCGGGCGCGGAAGTATTGATTCGAAACTGCGGTCCGTAAATCCCCCCACCCGGTCGTGCCATCTGCTTGCCCAGCAGCGTGACCGCTTTGTCCGTAAGATCCGGCATCACGCCGATTGCCGCCGATAGCTTCGCGGCCCCACCGGGAGCCCAGGCCTCGTCCAGATCGGTCAGCATTTGGGTGAAGGAACGATCGAAATCGACCACCTCGGCCGGCGGCGACGTGTAGCCTCCCGCGGGTACCGGGGTAATTGGGTACACATCGGCATCCGTGATCGTCACCGGATCGCCGGTCCAGTCTCCGCTTCCTTTGGCCGTATTGAAAACGTACTTGTGTCCGTAGTAGATCTCGCCAAAGGCGTAGAAATGAGAAAGCTGGTTCGGCGCGGAGAAGGGGTTCTTACTGCCGCCTTCGCCTTGTTGCTGAATTAACTGGATGGCCGCGATCGCCTTGTCCAGGCTGTCGACCAAAAATAGTTTGAGCGGACCTTTGTGCTGATTCGACGTGTCGTACGGGATCTTATCCGTATTGTCATGGAAGGCCTGCGCCACGGCATCGTAAAACTGTCCAATGGTCGCAAAAGTCTCCTCGGCAAGCGCTGCCGCGGGTCTGGGCACCGGGTCCTCCGGATACTCGATTTGCGCGCACATCCATGCGAATGCGTGAAAATCCGGAAATCCCAGCATCACCTTGAAATTCGGATCGCACGGAATGAGATCGCCGTCGCAAGCCGGAACCACTCCGCCGGGTAATGGCCCCGGATACTCGATCGTGCCGTAACCTTTGATCACTTCGGGTTTCTTCCCCGTGGCTGCGAGCATATTGCACGCCAGGCCAAAATGCAGCATCTCCTGAAAAAAGATATTATTGATTTGTGTCGCGGGGTACGATGTGCTGTCTTTAAGTGCCCAGTAACCGCAAAGATACGGCGGCAGCGTGGATAACTCCAGTTCGACGGCCGACTGTAGCGCCTTCTGCAGCCAAGGCGGGTCCCGGATCGTGTCCTGCATTAACTGCGCGATTGTCTGATTCATCTTCGAATATAAGCTCCCTTCCTCAGGACTTGCCAGATTATATCCTCCGTTGAAAGAGATGGCAATGGAAAAGAGACTTGTGGAATGAAGATACTCGCGGACTTCGTTAGCATCAGATTACTTTTCTAAGTCGCTGCATGCGGACAAAAGTGGACTCTCCCTCAATCGGGTCGCCACGGAAGTAATCCGCGCGCAACTCTCCCTCCTGTCGGGATCTCCGGGCCTTTCGGGCCTCGCGGTCGATGCCCAGGGGAATGTCTACATCAGTGACACTCCTAATCTACGGGAATCATCAAGACGAATCAGGGAAGCGCATCGTCGCCGCCTGGCAGCCCGACCTTTTCCGGAGACGGTGGCCCCGCCACGGCCGCCGGCAACGTCGCGCTGAACGGAACCGCTCTGCCGCAGACGATGTTTCTGTCGGTGCAAAATTGACACCGCGAACCGATTTGGCCGGGCCCGATTTGGGCTAATATCTGTATGAAAGCTCACGGATGAGAGCCGTTTGGCGGCTTGTAAAGGAAATCGGAGCCGGGTGGCGTGCGTCTCCTGTGGCGAATGGGAGGGTCGGCTTTTTCCGAGCCGAGCATTATTGCCGCCGCGGCCTCCGGCGTTGTACAGCCGGCAGCCCGGAGCCGGAGTTTGTCGTCTGTGGCTCCCCGTTCGATCATGAATTCTGTCTTGGATTTAAAACATATTTGGCTTTCTCGATTGGACGCCGCAAGGCAAGTGCACGAAGAAGCTGCCCGGGAGTTGGACCGCCTGGTTGGCGAGTGGGACCACGGTCTGCTCCCCGATTCATCCGGTTTGGAGTTGATACGCCAGGCACGCCGGCGCGAGCATTCGGCTCTGGACGAGTACGTTCGGGTTCTTCGCACCTGCACCGACCTCGTTGTGCACGGTAAGTTGCCGGAATAGTCGGCGCTGGGCGTGCGCAGTCCAACTTGGATTCGAGGCCCGTCAGGAACCGCGCCTGACCGGCGGTTTTTTCTCCGTGCCGCCGATCCCAGCCGCGCGCAGCTTCGCAATCCGGCTGATGAGTTTCACCGGAACCGGTTTGGAAAGTGGGAAATGGATCGTCCCCTTCCGCAGCTCATAGCCCTTGAGCTCGTCTCTGAGGGCTGCGAAGAACGTCCCCGATGCGGCAAACAGCGAATAGTGTTCCTTGAAGCCGGCGAAATAGAGCATCGGCTTTCCATGGAGCTTGTAACCCGGCATGCGATACCCGATGCCCTCCACTGCCTCCGGAACGGCCCTTCTGATCGCGGCGCGGACCTGTTCAAGCTTCGGCCTCACCATCTCGGGCTGCGAAGCAATATACTCATC
>DATJYW010000253.1:0-4092 GCA_035499435.1 Candidatus Acidiferrales bacterium
ACTTCCTGCTGCGCTATGTCGAGACCGGCAATCCGCGCTACAACCTGTGGCAATGGATCGTATTCCTTCTGGGCTTCGGCGCCATGGAGCTGAATGCGGTGTATCCGGCGCTGGCTGCCGCCTACACGTTTCTTTCGGCCCGCGCATTCTTCCGCCGAACCTGGCTGCTCTTCGCGCCGTCGCTTGCCTATTTCGGGTTACATCTTGCGTTTGCCACGGGCGACAGAAATCCGCAATACGCCATGCACTTCGGTGGCGCTATGCTGCGCACGTTGGGAAAATACTGGGCCTGGTCCGTGGGGCCGCTCTATTTCCGATCCGCACTGGACTTGCCTAACTGGGTGATACCCGCACTCGCCGGCGTCATCTCTCTTACTCTGCTGGCCTTCGGAGCTCGGCGCCGCGCGGAGCTCTTCTGTATTGCCTGGTTCGTCATTGCCATTGCGCCGGTATTGCCGCTGCGCGACCACTTCACCGAATACTACGCCTTCATTCCCGTGATTGGCCTCTGCTGGCTGGGCGGCTGGGCGTGCGCGGAGGCCTGGCGATCGAGCGCCGGTGCGAAGTTGTCAGCCTCCGCGCTCGCTGCGATCTATGTCCTGACGGTCACGCCGACCACCCTGGCTGCCGCGGATTGGAACTACCGCATCACTGTGCGAGTCCGCGACCTGGTTGAAGGCGTCGCTCGCGTACACGAGCTGCATCCAACGCAGACGATCTTGCTCGATGGCGTCGATAGCACGCTGTTCTGGAACGGCGTTCTCGACCGCCCCTTCCGCCTCGTCGGTGTCGAACGCCTTTACCTGACGCCTGGAAGCGAACAGCACATCGATGCTCATCCCGACCTGGGCGATGTCCGCGAGTTCGTTCTCCCCGCGGACATCGCCGCCAAAGCGCTCGACCGGGACGAACTGGTGGTCTACGACGCGCGGGGGCCACGCCTGCACAACATCACTTCCGAATATGCCGGCACGCCGCGCGACCTTGGCCCGCCGCCGCGCGTGGATATTGCCAGCCCGCTCGCCGCGCCCCTGCTGGGCCCGGAATGGTACCAGCCGGACGGCAACCATCGTTGGATGCCGAAGCGCGCCACGGTTCGTATCGCCGGTCCGTCGGCTGCCGCGCAAAAGCTCCACCTGAACGGCTACTGCCCCGCCCAGCAATTCCAGAACGGCTCTCTTACCGTCAGCGTCAGCGTCGACGGCTTGCCGCTGCGCCCAGCGGTGATTCATCCGGGGGAGAACAACTTCGATTTGTCTTTCCTATTGCCTGGTGCAGTAGAAGGCAAGTCCGCCATGCAAGTGACCATCGAAGTAGCCCGCACTTTCCGCGTGGCCCCTGATGTGCGCGATCTGGGTCTAGCATTCGGAGTTGTGGAAGTACGCTGATTGCGCGCCCGCACCTCCGAAAGCGCGGGACGCGGCGTCCCGCGCGGCTCAGGGGAGCCGCCTCAACAGAATGCTGCCCGTTATCGTGCTCGCCCGGAGCAGCGGGCCGCCTGAACCCACGTCGAACGTAACCGTCTGTCCCAACCCATGCTTGCCCCAGTACGGCACCGGGAAGTTCGTGCGGATCACGCCCACGACAATGCTCAACTGGACGTGTGCGGAGCAGTCGTGCGGGACATCCAGCTCGATCGCTCCATTGATCACCTTGACGTCGATGGTCTGGCCCAACCAGTGATCTCCGCCCACGCGGACACGGACCTTTCCGTTTACCGCCTGGCCCGTCACGTCGCCTGTTACTCCCACCAAGGACACCGTCCCGTTGGTCGACTGGAACTGGATGGCGCCGGGAACGTCGGAAGCGGAGATGCTCCCGTTAGTCGAATGGAATTGAACGGGGCCCGGCACCCCGGTTACGGAAAGCTCACCGTTCAGAGTGTTGAGATCCAGGGCCGGCGCCTGCGGCACGAAGACTTCCAGGTTGAGAGACCATGTCTGGTCGATATTCGTCGTCGGACCGCCGCCCAGGATGTTGCCGGTGCTGGTGTCGACCGTGACCTGGGCGGCCACGGCTTGCGCGAGCGCCTCGTTCTCGGCCGCGGTCTCGACCTGCTCGCGAACGAGGACGTCCGGGCCGGTCCAGCTCTGGACCGTTATGCTCCCCGAGCCGCGGACGCGGACAGCGAGCGAAGAGCCGACGGGTATGGATGTCTCGCGCAACTCGCAGTAAGGAACCAGCCCGTTAGCGACAAACCAGGGCTGGTTGCAGTTGAGTTTCGAAGGCGGCGCCTGGCCCCAGGCGAGGGGGCAGGATGCCATCAGGCAGAGGGTCGCCGTGATTATCCCAATAGTGCGTTTCATATTCGTCTCCTATGATGTTTTGTCTACTCCGAAGTTGTCGTGCAGCTCGGTGCCGACCAACGGGAGGCCGGAGGGAGCCGCAAAAGGGCTTTGCAGTTGCCCGCTTTCCCTTATCTCAGTCCATCTTCGGAACGGCCCGGAGCGGTCAAGGGCGCGCGGTTTTTGCGCGGCGAAGTGAACCCTTGACGGCGAGGACCGTTCTGGAACATAGGGCAGAAGGGAAAGCGGGCCGGGGGTCCAGGGGGTGTCCCCCTGGCGGGGTGCGGGGCAGCGCCCCGCGTACCTTACCGCGCGCGGTTTGCGCGGCATAAAGAATTCCGTCCGCCCCACTTCACGCCTCCGCCAACACGAAGTTCGGAAAATCTTCGAACACCCACTTGTTCTTCAGCGTTCGATAGATGATCCCGAGTAATTTGCGCGCCAAGGCAATGATTGCTTTGCCGGTCCCGCGCCGCGCCTTGACCTGCTCGTAGTACCGCTTCAGATACGGGCTATACCGCTGCGCGATCAACGCGCATTGCACCAGCGCCGTGCGCCCGAGTTTGCTGCCCCGTTTGGTAATCCGGCCGGAGTGCTCCGTCTCGTTGGAATTCGACACCCGCGGCACGATGCCGAAGTACGCCGCCAGCTTGCCCTCATCTGCGAAGTCGTGGATGTCGCCGATCACACTGAGCAGAACGCTCCCAGTCAGCGGACCAATCCCCTTGATGCTGGTCAGATTCTTGTGTCCTTCCAGCTTGCTGCCCTCGGCGGCGATCGTCTTCTCCAATTTGGCGATTCGCTGGTTCAGGCTGCGGATCTCTTCGATGATCACCTCCAGTTCCAGCTTCACCATCGCGTCGAACCGCATCGCCAAAATCTCGTTCAGCTTCTTCTCGCTCGACAGCGCTTCCTTCTCCAGGTTGATGCCGTGCGCCGACAGGATGTTGTTGACCTTGTTCTTCAACGCCGTGCGCAGCTTGACCATCGTGTCCCGTGTCTGCGTCAGGCTCGCCAACTGCGCCTGCGTCTTGTCCTTCATCCTCACCTCCGGCAGCAGATCCTTCTCCAGATACAGCGCCAGGTTGCGCGCGTCGTTTGGGTCAGTCTTCTTCACCGAGTGGCTGATCACCTTGAATTGGTTCGGGTCCACTGCCACCACGCGCTTCACATACGGCGTCACCGCGTCATGGAATAAGCGCGTGTTCCCGGTTACCTCCACCGCGATCTGGTCGCTCGGTCGCAGTTTCTTCACGAAGCGCGGCAGATCCTCCAGCTTCCAATCCGTTAAGTAATTCCTTCCGTTCTCCAATCGCACGCAACACGTGAACTGGTTGCGGTGCAGGTCGATTCCGATGTGTCTTGGCGCGTGCATCACTCCTCCTGTTCGCTGAACTGCAGGTGGAGTAGACGGGCTCTACGGCGGTCACCATTCTCCTATCCAAGGTCCCTCGCGGGCCTTACGGTGGCGCTCCGGTCACAGGTCTGACCAATCTCCTTTACGAGGTCAAACGCCTCAAACAAACATGCAGCCTGTGACCTGTCTACTCCGATCGAGGTCGCCCTCTTTCGGAGCTTATCCCGCCCGAGCCTAGTCATTCATACCATCTCCTTTAGAGGCAATCGCGGGATAAGTCTTCAAACCATACAGTTCGAGAACTTCCCCAAGATGGGGCTCGGACGCACCCGCGGTGAGACATCGCCATTCTTGGGTCGGCCCTTTGGTATACTCATCATTAGATGAACGTATCGAACAGCCCCAATCGCCTTCCCGAGGCACATTCGGTCCTGTTCGGCGTAAGTAAAT
>DATJYW010000254.1:0-27282 GCA_035499435.1 Candidatus Acidiferrales bacterium
AGCGCGGCCAGCTTCGCGGCATCGTACAGCGAGCACCCGCCGCTTCCGTACAGCACGTAGCTGCCGTCTTCCCCGGCGAGCGGCTCGTCGCACCACACCGGAAAATCCGGGTGTGCCGCGGGATCGAAAACCGTCTTGCCGGTCTCTTCGCGCCGCACGCCCGGCGGGAAGAGAATCTGGGCGGAAGCGCAAAACAGATCCGGCACCTGGTCGAAGGGCCGCCGCAGAGCACGGAAAAAGCCGGGCTCGATCAGCATGTCGTTGTTGAGCAGGCAAACGTGCGAATAGCGGGCCCGCGCGATGCCGCGGTTGATGGCGCGTGCGAACGAAAGCGGCCCGGCGGAAACCTCCACCGCGATGGAAGGGTACGCCTCCGCGAGCCATTCCGCGGTCCCGTCGTCAGAGCCATTGTCGACTACGATGATCTCGTCGGGCCGCTGGGCCATGATCCCGGGAAGCTGGGCCGCCAGCAGGTCCTTGCCGTTGCGCGATGGAATGATCAGCGAGATCCCGGGGTCGCGCAGTTGTGGCGCGGCTCCGGTGGTGCGGTTCCAGCGCGGGCGCAGCCATGCGGCGGCGCGCGCCAGGATCGCAGCCGCGACGGGCGGATTCTTCCGCAGCCAGCGCCCCGTGTTCTTCACCCGCCACACGATGTGCCGCGCGATCGCCCCGAGTTGCGCCGGGCGCAGCATGAAGTGGTTCAGATTCTCGTTGAAGGCGATGAAGCCCCGCGGCGAAAGCAACAGCGCCATAAGGCGCATGCGTCGAAACGGCACGTTGGGCACCAGCATCACCCCGGCCAGCCGGATCTCGCAGCCGCGCAGCGCCTCCCGGCAGCGCGCGAGATTGTAAAGGAAGCTCCGCCGGACGCGATACCGGATCCACGTGGGGCAGGCTTCCGGCCTGCCCTCCGGCGGAAAATCCGAAACTACCCACAGCGGCAGCTCCGGATACACCTCCCGCATTCGCTCCGTGAGCAGCCGGTTCAGCTCGGGCGTGCCGCTCAAAAAAGCGATCTTGATTTTCGGCTTCACCGTCAGATCAGCAGATGCCGGTTCACCGGTACGCGGCTTTCCCACAACTCCAGCGCCTGCCCCGCGAATGCCGCCGACACGGGGTTGATAAACGGCAGCAGTTCCCCGCCCTTGCGCCCGAACCAGTATCCGCCGTCGATGCGCGGATCGCGGCCGGCACTCTGAAACCCAGCCAACGTGCCAGCCTCCTCTTCCGCCGCGGCACGATCCAGCGCCACCGCGCCCGCCCAATCGGCGAACAGGCGGATACGCAGCAACTGCGCGTAGACGTCCGACCGCACAAATTCCGGAGCGATGTTGCGCAGACAAGCTCCGGCCACCGCGATGCCCGCGAACAACGCCTCGGCGCAGCGTGCTTCATTGGCGCGCGGGAGCAGGCCCTCCAGAAAATAACAGTAGGCGTGCAGCCGGTCCATCCTCCCGAGACGGTCCGGATGCCCGGGGACGAAGTCCAGGTGCCCCGCCAGCGAGGATTCGAGCACGTGTTGATAGTGTTCGCGGAAACAAGGTTCGCCCGTGGCTTCGAACAGGTCCCACCAGGCCATCGCCGACTTCAACTGGTAGCACCCCGGCGACCGCGACCACCGCCGTGCATCCCGCGGCTCGGCAATCTTCGCCGGCAGTCCGATCACCGGGTGGAAGTCGCCGTTCTCACTCGCGAAATCGCGCGCCATGGACCCGCCGACCGCGGCTGCCGCACCGAGAAACTCGTCCTCGCCGGTCGCGCGCCACGCCGAAAGCAGTCCTCGCACGATGATTCCGCAGTCGAAGAAGTAACTGAACCGCGCCGGCTCGATTTCGAACGGCATCGCCGCCATCGCGGGATTCCACGCTACGCGCGCCAGGAACCGTGCCGCGCGCGCCGCGGCGTCAAGATATCGCTGGTCGTGGCTCAGCGAGTGCATGTAGACCAGCGCGCTGACCGCATACCCCGTGATCTCCGTCGAGATCGGCGCGTTGCGTTGCCGGTCGGTATGGTAGTAGCGGGCTACGCCGCCGTTCGGTTGCTGAATCCCGGAGCCAAGAAACCACTCTCCGGTATGCGAGAGCTGTGGAGACAAGAGCACTAGTTTAGCATCCACACGCCCGCAGCCAGCGTCAGCATGGTCAACGGCACGCCCGCCTTGGCGTACTCCCAAAACCCGATCTTCACATCGTGCCGGGCGCGCTCGATCACAATCAGGTTCGCTACCGACCCCAGCACCGTCAGGTTCCCCGCCAGCGTGCTCGACATCGCCAGCGTCAGCCATCCGTGCGCCGGATCGGGCAGATGCGAAACGAACCCCTTGAACACCAGCACCGCCGGCACGTTGCTCACCAGGTTCGAGAGCAGAGCCACGAACGCACTCATTGGCCCGGTGCGCTCCAGATGATAGTGCGACGCGGCGGCGAACAAGTCGACTGCCGCCGGTGTCTTCTCCAGCCCGGCGATGACGATAAACAGGCCCACGAACATCACCAACAGGCCCCAATCGATTTCGCGGTAGACCTTCTCGGGTTTCACCCTGCGCGTCACCAGCAGCAGCGCGCCCGCCAACAGCGCCACTACAGGAACCGGCCAGCCCGCGAAGAAAACGATGATCATGCCCGCCGAAACCGCCACCGATTTCCAGAGCAGCAGGCGATTGATGCGGACCGGCCGGTGCTCCGCGGCGAGCTTATTCTCCGCACGGAATTCCTCGCGGTAGATCACGACGATCACCCCAACCGTGAGCACCAGCCCCGCCACCGCCACCGGCGTCAACGCTGCCGCAAAGGCGCGGTACCCGATGTGCGAAAAGCTCGCGATCATCATATTCTGCGGATTGCCCGTTACCGTGGCTACGCTCCCTACGTTGCTGCCCATGGCCACCGCCAGCAGGTAGGGCACCGGCCGCCGTCCCAGCCGCTTCGTAATCTCCAGCACCAGCGGCGTGAGCACCAGGCACATCGTATCGTTGACGAAAAACGCGGAGAACACGCCTGCCACCGCGACGATCCCGCCCAGCAACAGGATCGGCCGATGCGCATGCTCCACCACCCACGCGCTTACCACGGTGAAGAATCCTGAAAGCCGGAGGTTGGCCACCACGATCATCATGCCGAAGAGCAGCACGATGGTGTCGTAGTTGATCGCGGCGTACGCTTCCTCGACCGTGAGCACGCGCGTGCCAATCATCAGGCTCGCGCCGATAATCGCCGCCCCGGTCCGGTCCACCCGAAAGCCGGGCAGCCGCCCGATCGCCATCACCAGGTACGTCGCGGCAAATATGAGCACGGCGGCTAACACGGATTCTCCGGCAAGCTGGAACCGCGGGCGTGTTCCACCTCACCCGGCCGCACTCGAGCAATAGCGTCCTGGAACTCAACCTTGTTCTTCGGGACATGAGCAATCACGATTCCGAAGCGCAGCTTCCTCAGGTTATGTTCATGCTCGAAGCCCTTGTCGGCAGTCAGAAACACGTCGAAAAGGCCTTGAATTCGCTCGATCAAAACATCGTCTGTCAGGTGTTGCCAGCCGAGATCCCTCAACGTACTCACTGCGTGGTCGGCAAGTAGAGTCGCGACTCTGGGATCGACGCAGGCGTCAATCAGGATGCGCAAGAGAGTTGTTCCACCAGCACTTGCTTGCTCAATTCCAGAAACGCCATCACCTGCTCGCGAGGAATGTCGGGATAGACCCTCAGAAAATCATTGATCGTCTCGCCGGTCTCGAGAAAATCGATCAGCGTCTGAACGGGCACACGAGTGCCAGTGAAGCAAGGAGTCCCATGAAGGATCTCCTTCTCGATCGAAACGACATTGTCTAGACCTTTTTGAGCCTGTGTCATCCCTGCTCACCAAGGTAAGCCATGCGGTGCGCCTACGCAACTGATACGGGCCGTGTGACAGCTGCGGCTATAATCGACTCCATGAGGGTCTTCATCTTTCTAATTCTCGCATTGGCCGGCGTGGGCTTCGCGCAAAAGCGCGACGCCGATTTCAACAAGCTGGCTGATCGCTTCTTCGACGAATGCTATTTTCAATACGATCCGGTATCCGGTACCCAGGCCGGCTTTCATCAGTACGACAACTTACTTCCCTCCGGATCGCGCGCCGAGATCGATGCCCAGATCGCCTCGCTCAAAAAGTTCGCCGCCGAGCTCGAATCGTTCGGTGCGCAAGGACTCTCGCCCGCCGCCGCCGCTGACCGCGACCTCGTGCTCTCTCAGATCCGTAGCGCCCTTCAGACTCTCGAAGACATCCGCCCATGGGAGAAGAATCCGGACATTTACTCCTCGGGTGTCTCCAATGCCATCTTCGTCATCATGAGCCGCAGCTACGCTCCCCCCGCCGCGCGTCTCAAGAGTGCCATAGCCCGCGAAAAACTGATCCCGCGCGTCTTTCAATCCGCGCGCCAGAATCTCAAAAATCCGCCGAGGGTCTACACCGAGGTCGCGCTCGAGCAGTTGCCCGGCATCGTCGGCTTCTTCCAGAACGATGTCCCCGCGGCTTTTAAAGACGTGCACGAGGAAGCGCTGCTGGCCGAGTTCAAGACCGCCAACCAGGGCGTCATCGATGCGCTCAACGCCTATCGGGCCTTCCTCAAGGACGAACTCCTGCCGCGCTCGGGCGGCGATTTCCGCATCGGCGCCGAAAACTACCGCAAGAAACTGCTCTACGACGAGATGGTCGATATTCCCCTCGACCGCCTGCTGGAAATCGGCCGCGAGAACATGCGCCGCAACCAGGCCGAGTTCCGGCGGATAGCCGGACAGATCGATTCGTCCCGCACGCCCCAGCAGATCCTTGATGAGGCGATGACCGATCATCCTCCCTCGGACAAGCTGCTGCCCAGCTTCAAGGATGTCCTCAGCAGCCTGCGCACCTTCATCGAGCGGAACAAGATCGTGACTATTACGTCCGAAGTGCCGCCCATCGTCCAGGAGACGCCGCCCTTCATGCGCGCGCTGACCACGGCCTCGATGGACCCTCCAGGTCCTTACGAGAAGGTCGCCAAGGAAGCCTTCTTCAACGTCACCTTGCCGGAAAAATCCTGGACCGCCAAGCAGGCCGAGGAATACCTGGAAGGCTTCAGCCGGGGCACGATCATCAGCACCGCCGTCCACGAGGTATACCCGGGGCACTACGTGCAATTCCTGTGGGTGGCCCGCGCTTCCTCCAAGGTCCGGAAACTGCTGGGTTGCGCTTCGAATGCCGAAGGCTGGGCGCACTACACCGAGCAGATGATGCTCGACGAGGGTTACGGCAATGGCGACCTGAAGTTGCGCCTCGGGCAGTTGCAGGATGCGCTCCTGCGCAACGCCCGTTTCATCGCTGGTATCCAGATGCACACCGGGTCCATGACGGTCGACGAGGCTACTGAGTTCTTTGTCAAAGAAGGCTACCAGGTCCGGCCCGTGGCGGAGAAGGAAGCCAAGCGCGGCACCAGCGATCCGACCTATCTGGTCTATACGCTGGGTAAGTTGGAGATTTTGAAGTTACGAGAGGATTACAGGACGTTGAAAGGCGGTAAATATACGTTGCAGGGTTTCCACGATGCTTTTCTACAGCAGGGTTTTCCCCCGATTAAGATCGTCCGGCGTGCGCTGCTCGGCAACGATTCGCCGGTGTTGTGACGCTCACACCAAGTGAATCGCTACGCGCGCCAGCAGGGTTCCGATCGCCGCCCCGGCTATCACATCGCTCAAAAAATGCATACCCAGTAAGATGCGCGACGCCGCCACGCTAAGTGCGCAGAAGTACAAACCGAACATCAGCTCGGGATAGAAATGGCTCAAAGACGCCGCGACCGCGAACGCCGTAATCGTGTGGCCCGAGGGAAACGAAAACTGGTCCGGCGGCAGCAGCGTGGCCCAGCAATGCGGCTCGAACAGATAGGGTCGCCGGCGGCCAGCCTTCCTCTTTAGCATAAGAAACACCGCGATGCCCGCGGCCGCCGCCATTGACGCGGCGCCCACCGCCGCAAATCTCTCCTCGCCGCCGAACGCCAGAATCACGGCTCCCAACACATACCACAGCCAGCCGTCGCCTCCGCGCGTGGCGCAGATCATCCAGATGCGGATCCAGCGCGGAGCATACCAGCGGTTTACGCGGCGCATGAGGGTGTGGTCGCGCCGTGCGATGAAGTTCAGCATGCCATCACCTCCGCTATGCGTACCGCTGCCTGGTTGAGCTTTCGCGCGCGCAAATTGCTTGCCGCCCACGAGCGCGCGAAGAAGTATTCGAGCACGTAATTGCCCAGTGTTACCAGGGGAACCAGCGCGCCCAGCGCCACGAGTGGCAGCGTGCGCGGGTCTTCGCGCATCATCTCCCGGCCGATGGCGAGGAGGTCGCGCGTAAGCTTATACACTCCGCCGGATTCGCCGCGCACGCGTCCCAACCCGCTTCGCAAGCCGTCCAGATACTCCTGGCGATTGCGCGCACCCGGGACCGTCGTCCACGCGCTCCCGACGCTCGCCATGGCGTGCGCATCGCTTCCGCCTATCTCCGCCCGCGCTGCCCAATCTGCCAGCCGCGCGGCGCCGGCATTGGCAATCGCCAGCATGTGCCCGTTGTGTGTCTCCACCGCGGGAAACGCAGTCGCGAAGAGCTCGAAATCCGCGTCGGCCCGCCGCCCCGTCAGGCGCGAAAACACATGATTGGCGCTGAAAAAGAGATTGTGATCCACCAGCCAGGCAAATAGCGACTCGAAGTCGTCCCGCCGCCGCTGCAGCTCCACATGGTCGCGTTCCGTAATGTCGTACACCCCCACGTGCATTTCCGTGCCACTGGGCAGCTTGCAGGTGACCTCCTCGCTGAGAAAGAAATCCGGCCGCGATCGCAGCGCCTCCACCGCGTCGATCGAATCATGGTCGGTGACCGTCACCAGGTCCATCCCGGCCCGCTTTAACTTCTCGTACACCGCGAGCGGATCGTTGTAACTCTCCCGGCACACACGCCGCAGCACCGGGATGGTGCACATCCCGGAATGCCTCGTGTGCACATGGAGGTCGCACCTCATGCCTAACTTGTAGCTCCGGAACCGCTACAGTTCGGTGACAGGAGGAAAAAACGTGTGTTAACCATCATGTTTTGCATCAGGCCTCGCCGTGCCACAATCGAGTGTGATGAAGCAGCTCGATTTCCTGTTCTTCGACGCCGGCGGCGGCCACCGCGCTGCCGCCAATGCGTTGAAACAGGTAATCGAGCAACAAAACCGGCCGCTCCAGGTCCGGTTGGTCAATCTGCAGGAGCTGCTGGATGAGATGGATATCTTCCGCAAGCTCACCGGCCTCCGCTTGCAGGACGTTTATAACCTGACCCTGAAGAAAGGCTGGACACTCGGCTCGCCGCAATTGTTAGTCGGAATGCACCTGCTCATCCGCCTGTTTCACGCCAAACAGGTGCGCATGCTCGCGACGTTCTGGCGCCAAAGCCGGCCGGACATGGTGGTTTCCCTGGTGCCCAATTTCAATCGTGCCATCTGCCAGAGCCTGAAGCAGGCTCTCCCCGGTGTGCCGCTGGTTACCATCCTCACCGATATCGCCGATTACCCCCCGCATTTCTGGATCGAGCCCAGCCAGCAACAACACTTCATCTGCGGCTCGTCGAAAGCCGAAGAGCAGGCTCGCGCACTGGGTCATGCGGCCGAAAGCATTCATCGCGTATCCGGCATGATTCTCAATCCGCGCTTCTACGAGCTCCCTCCGCTCATGCCGGAGGAGCGCACCCGCGCCCGCACCGGGCTGGGGTTCGACCCAGCCCAGCCGGTCGGCCTTGTCCTGTTCGGCGGCGAAGGCTCCGCCGTCATGCTGGACATCGCGCGCCGGCTCGATACCCGCCAGCTCCTCATGATCTGCGGCAAGAACGCCAGGCTGCGCGAAAAGCTCGAGGCCATGCCCCACAGCGCCCGCCTGTTCGTCGAAGGCTTCACCAAGGAGGTCCCGCGATACATGCAGCTCGCCGACTACTTCATCGGCAAACCTGGCCCCGGCAGCATCAGCGAGGCAGTGGCCATGAAGCTTCCCGTCATTGTCGAGCGCAACGCCTGGACTCTCCCTCAGGAGCGTTACAACGCCGTCTGGGTGCGCGAGCAGGGCGTCGGCATCGTGCTCCCGAACTTCCGCGGAATCGCCCGCGCCGTCGACGACCTGCTGGAAACCTCCATCTATGCGCGCTTCCGCGCAGCCACCGCCAAGCTGGACAACCGCGCCATCTTCGAAATTCCCGATATCCTGGAGCAGATTGCCAGTGCCGGAGGATTGTCGTGAACGCTGTCTGGCTGGCCTTGAAAGGTTTGGCCGCCGGGCTGGCGATCGCCATCCCGGTCGGCCCGGTGAATGTGCTGGTCGCTTCCCGCGCTCTCGACCGGGGACGCCGCGCCGGATTCATCTCGGGCGTCGGCGCCGCTGCAGCCGATACCACCTACGGCTCCGTCGCCGCCTTCAGCATCACCTTCATCATTCAGTTCCTCATGAAAGAGGAATTCTGGATTCGCGTCGTCGGCGGCATCCTGCTGGTCGGAATCGGCGTCATCTACTTCAGCAAGCCGCCTCAGCCGATCAGCGGCCAGAAAACCGGCAGCGATCATTCCGACCTCGTTTCCACGCTTCTCCTCACCCTGACCAATCCCACTACCGTGCTCTCGTTCCTCGCGGTGTTGGCTGGCCTGGGACTGGGCGGCGAAGGTCCCGGATGGCGTACCATGCTGGTGGTCGGTGGCATTTTCTGCGGCTCGATGCTCTGGTGGATGATTCTCACCGAAACCGTGCACCGCCTCCGCGACCGCTTCGACGAGCGCGCCGTCTGCTGGATGAACCGTATCGCAGGCCTCGCCATCGGCGCTTTCGGCGTGCTGACGTTTCTGCTCGGCCTGTCCAACCGCCCTTAGCCCTCCCGTAGCCCGCGTTTGCAATATCGTCCTGACAGGCGGATAATATTCCACCAAAAAGGGGTGATAATATGACGACTCGAAATTTGCTCCTCCTCGCACCGGCGGTCGCGCTGGCGCTGTTCGCCGCCGAAGCGCCCTATGCCGGCAAATGGAAGATGAATCCAGCCAAAAGCGATTTTGGCCAGACAACCATCACCTACGAGCAACTGTCCTCCGGCGAGATGCAGGCCACGGCCGACGGCCAGTCCTACAAGTTCAAACTGGACGGCAAGGACTACCCCGACCCGTTCGGCAGTACCGCCGCCTGGAAGTCCGTCAGCGCCACCAGCTGGGAGACCACCTGGAAGCTCAAAGGCAAGGTGCTGACCACCGACACCCTTACCCTGTCTCCCGATGACAAGGCGCTGACAATCCATACCAAAGGCACCAAGCCCAACGGCGAAGCCATCGACGACTCAGCCACGTTCACCCGCGTCTCCGGCGGCCCCGGTCTCGCCGGCAAATGGAAAACCAAGAATCTCCAGTCCAGTTCACCGGCCGTGATCGAGCTGGTCGCCAGTGGCTCCGATGGTCTGACATTCAAAATGGTCGACCTCGGCCTCACCTGCGAAAACAAGCTCGACGGCAAAGACTATCCCTGTACCGGCCCCACCCTCTCCTCTGGATGGACGCTGGCACTTTCCAAATCCGGAGCCCGCGGCCTGGACCTGACCGTAAAGATGAACGGCAAGCCGCTCTACAAAATGAGTTATAGCGTTTCGGCCGACGGCAAAACCCTGACCGAATCCGGCAGTGCGACGGCCACCAACGAGAAGTTCAAAGTCGTCTACGACCGCCAATAGCGGCGAGGTGCGGACTCGACTTCTAGCTCGGTCGTCTCTTGCCGTCCGCGCTGCCCGGGCGAGCGCCAGCGCACCCCTGTTGCGAGTCCCGTGGCTATGTTATTACAATGTAATCACATGAAAGTCGGCCTTGTTCGCATAGGCAATTCGCGCGGATTGCGCATCCCCAAGCCCCTGATCGAGCAGTGCGGCTTCGGCGATACCGTCGATCTCCGCGTCGAAGCTGATCGCCTGATCATCGTTCCCGATCACCGGCCCCGCGAAGGCTGGGAAAAGGCTTTCCGCACGGCCGACTCCATGTCGGATGAAGAACGATTGCTCGAAGGAATGCCGGCGAACCGGTTCGACCGTGAGGAGTGGGAGTGGTAAACCCTCCCCGGCGCGACGAGGTCTGGCTGGTTTCGTTGGATCCGGCCGAGGGGCATGAAATTCAAAAGACCCGGCCTTGCCTGGTGGTTTCGCCCGATGAGATGAATCATCACCTGCAAACCGTCATCATCGCTCCGATGACAACAGTTGTGCGCGCCTACCCTACCCGTGTAGCTGCCGTCTTTCACGGCAAGCGCGGCCAGGTGGTCCTGGATCAAATCCGTACCGTCGACCGCCAGCGCCTGATTCGCAAATTGGGGCGAACTTCCTCCCAGACCGCCCACGCAGTTTCGTCCGTGCTGACAGAGATGTTCCGCCGGTAAGTCCGTTCAGACGAACTTGTACTTCCCCGGAACTGGTAGCGGCGGCACCGGAAAACTCGCCTTCATGTCGAAGTTCTTCGGCATCAGGTCCTCCTGCGAGTTCATGATCATGTCCCACGTGATCCGCAGCCCGCTGTACGCCGCCTCGCGGCCCATGATCGCGGTCATGGTGCTCTCCGCCACCGCCATGGCCTCGTTGATGTACGGCCCCTTGCCCAGAATGCTGGCCACCATGTCGGCATGCTCCTGCTCGTACGGGTTCACCGGCAGCCGCGCTCCGCGCAATGTCGCGGAATCGATCACGCCCTTGGTGCCTACAATCCGCTCGCTCACGTTCTGCGCCGCCGGGTTGGCGTACTGCCGACAGTGGCTCGCCATGTGAGCCCCGCTCGCGTACGTGAAATCCGCGTAGACATGGTCGTAGATGTTGCCGTATTCTTCTTCGCGCGGGCGCCACGCCGCGCCGCCGCTCGCCGTCACTTCCACGGGGTGCGTACCCATGAACCAGTTGCACACGTCGATATTGTGCAGGTGCTGCTCCACGATCTGGTCGCCGCAGATCCACACGAAGCTGTACCAGTTGCGCTGCTGGAATTCAAGATCGCCCCACTTCGGGTCGCGCTTGTGATTCGGAAACAGCGGGCTGTTGAAGTTGAGCACCGGCGTGCCTACCCAGTTCGCGTTCATGGCCACGATGTCGCCGTATTCGCCGTCCTTCAGGCGCTTGTACTGATCCAGGTACCACGTCTGCGAACGCCGCTGCGCCCCCGATTTCACGGTCAGCTTCAGATCTTCGCTCTTCTTCGCCGCCGCCATGAACCGGCGCACGTGCACCGGATCGGTGCCCATCGGCTTCTCGCAGAAGATGTGCTTCTTCGCCTCTACCGCCGCCTCGAAGTGAATCGGGCGGTACGCGGGATTGGTCGCCAGCATCACGATATCCACGTCGCTCGCGATCACCTTCTTGTACGCCTCGAAGCCCACGAACTTGTGCTCGCCGTCCACTTTGAACCGGTTCGCCAGCTCAGGCTTCAGCTTCTGCGTGGCGCGGAACGAGGATTCCAAACGGTCCTCGAATACGTCGGCCATCGCCGTAATCTCGACATTCGGGCACGCGGTCAGGATGTTCTCCATGGCCTGTGTCCCGCGGCCGCCGCAGCCGATCAGGCCGGCCTTGAGCTTCTCGTCCGCCGCGCCGCGAACCAATTCCGGCCGGATGATTTGGAAGGCGGTAGCGCCGCCGATGCTCTTCGTCAAAAAACCTCTGCGCGAAACAGAGTCGGATTGCATACGTGGACCTCCGGAGCCAATATTCTATAATGCTGACGCAGCCCATGGATCGCTCTGACTTCCGCTTCGAGCCGGACCTCACGCGCGCCGCCACCCTACCCTCCCGCTGGTACGTCGATCCCGCAGTGCTCGAGGCCGAGCGCACCGCCGTCTTCGGCCGCACTTGGCAGGCTGTCGGCCACGCCGGTCGGATATCGGAGCCGGGCACTTACTTGGCCTGCGAATTCTCCGGCGAGCCCGTCCTGGTGACCCGGGCCGCCGATGGCGTCCTCCGTGCCTTCTCGAACGTCTGCCGCCATCGCGGCGCCGAGTTGTGCACCGGGTGCGGGCACGCATCCATCCTCCGCTGCCCCTACCACGCCTGGACCTACACCCTCGACGGCGGCCTTCACGGCGCGCCCGAATTCGAAGGCGTAGCAGATTGGGACCGTACCCAGGTCCGTCTGCCGGAATTTCGAGCCGAAGCCTGGGGCCCTTACATCTTCGTCTGCATGGACCCCGACGCGCCCCCGCTCGCCGAAGTCCTCGGCGCCATTCCCTCCGAGATCGCGGAGCTCGGCTGCCCTATCGGCCGCCTCTCCCTCGCTCACCGCCGCGAATATACCATCGAATGCAACTGGAAGGTCTACATCGACAACTACCTCGAGGGTTACCACCTGCCAGCGGCGCATCCCAGCCTGTACCGCGAGCTCGACTACGCACAATACCGCGTCGAAACCTGCCGCTACTACTCCTCCCAGATCGCTCCAATCCGCGCTCGCGACACCGCTGCGCCTCGCCGCTACGAGTTCGGCAGCGCCGACAACCGCGCTCTCTACTACTGGGTCTTTCCCAACTTCATGCTCAACGTCTACCCGGACAACCTGAGCGCCAATATCATCCTGCCGCTCGGCCCGGAAAAAACGCTGACCATCTTCGAGTGGTTCGCCTACGGCGACGCCGGCGTCCACCAGGCCACCATCGATTTCTCCGACGAGATCCAGCAGGAGGACATCCGCATCTGCGAGAGCGTTCAGCGCGGCCTGGGATCCCGCTACTACGACCGCGGCCGATTCAGCGTCAAACGCGAAAACGGTGTCCACCATTTTCACGGCCTGCTGTCGGAGTTCCTTAGATGACCCGCACCGCGATCCTGCCGCTTCTGGCAAGCTGCTGCGCCGCTCAGTTGATCGTGAATCCCGGCCGCATGCGCAACCGCATCGATGTCTTCGAACCCAAACCTGGCGAAACCCTGCTGCACTGCGACGTCACACCCATCCACCCGGCTCTCAATTTCAGCTTTCGCTACCAGGCCGGCTACCGTGTGTCTATGCCCGCCAGCCAGTTCACCGGCACCGGGCACCGCCTCGTCGTCTTGGTCCGGATCACCTCGCACGGCGAATCCCGCGAACCCGTCTACCTGGTCAGCATGCAGCGGCTGCCCGACATCCCCAACACCAGCGTGCAGCTCCATTTCGGCGGCGGCTATCTGCTGGGCGAGGGATCCTACCAGGTGGATTGGGTGCTGCTCGACGATCGCGACCGCGTCTTCCGCAAGGGCTGGCGCGTGGACGTGCACCGCTCGCACGCCGACCGCAATGTCAAGGTGGCCATGCCTCCCGATACCGTTTGGGACATCTCGCTGCGCGGCGCCCGCCTTCTGCCGCGCGATTCCGCGGACGCCCCTCCGCTGCGCCTCAGCATCCTGCTCAACGCCGCGCCCGTCTCTCCGCGCCGGACCCACATCGGTCCCGGCGATATCGGCACGCTGCTCAGTGCCATCTCATCGCTGCTGGAGCGCGTCCCCGTGCGCCAGGCGCGGCTTGTGGTGTTCAACCTGGAGCAGCAGAAGGAGCTATATCGCAACGAGAATTTTCAGCTCGCAAACATGCCCGCCGTGGCGCGCGCCATGAACACCATCCAGCTCGATACCGTAGACTACCAGGTCCTCAAGAATCGCAGCGGCCACGTGGATCTCCTCGCCGGCCTCGTAAACCAGGAGATCCAATCGGATGCGCCGCCAGACGTCGTCCTGTTCTTGGGCCCCATTTCACGCTACGAAGACCGCATACCCGCCGAGCTGCTGGCAAGGAACCCGGAGCGCGCCCCGCGCGTCCTCAACTTTCAAATCCTGCCCTATGTCCTCGTGCAGTCTACGTTGCCGGATGTCATCCGCAACGCGACCTCGCGTCTTGGAGGCAAGACCTTCATGATTCACACCCCCGGCGAATTCGCCACCGCCCTGGAGAAGATCAGGTAACGCAGGCCTCCAGGCCTGGCTTAACGGGTACTCCGCATTCGCCCCTGCGATTCGGTAATCGTGTAATCCGCCGGAGCTTCAAACAGCGTCCGCGCTGGCTCCGTCCGGCTGATATTCGTCATCCGCGTCACGGTCTCCCCCGACCTCGGGTCCGACCGCTTGGAGAGCACCATCGTCTGCAGGTCCGGCGAATACCACGTCTCAGCCACGATCTGCAGCGGCTGGTCGTTTCCGATCTGCCCCGCAGGAATCGTCGTCGTGACGCGCCGCCCTTCCACCTGGACGCCCTCCATAGTCTGCCGTCCCAGCGATTCCGTCTTCAGATTCCCGTCCTGCGCCCCGCGCCTCCCGAACTGCGGCCCGCCCCGCTCATTCTTGCCCATCCGCCCGCCGCCGCCCTGCCTCCAACTGCTCTTCGCGCCCGTGTGGTCCCTGGCATTCAGCGAGTAGTTTACGCCCGCCACAGGATCGTTGATGAACACAAGATGCGGCATATTGGCATTCGACCCCAGCCCGTTCAGGTTGACTGATTGCTCACGCCGTGTACGTCCTTCGCTGTCGCGGTACACCTTCACCGTCGAGGTCTGGCGCAGATGATTTCCGTCAGCCAGCGTCTGCACGCTCTCGGTGACCAATTCCGCCGCATACGGCGCGTTCTTCACCACGCGCCCGGGCATGCCCGCTTCAAAACCGATGAACCGCGCACCCGGATCCCCCGGACCGCCGAACCCCATCCTTCCCCGCCCCGGACCTCCCGGTCCCGGAGGAGGCCCTTGCGCCAACGCGCCCAATCCCGCCGCCAGCATTACCACCACCAGCGCCTTCATCTTATTCCTCGCTTCTTGGCTTCTCAGCTTCTTCGCTTCTTTGCTTCTTCGCCTTCTGAATTCTGACTCCTGAATTCTTACCTTCTCACAACGTATCTGCGTCCAAGAACCGCACCGCGCGCGCCAGCCCATCCGGTCCGATCATCACGTCCGCTTCCACCATCTCCGACGCCCGTTCCGGACTCACTTCGAGTCCGAGTGCGATCATGGCCGACCTCGGCACTTCCACGCGAACTAGGTTCACATCTTCGGTGTCCGCGAGCTTCCCTGCGTTGGGCAGCGGGATGAAGCCCTCGTAGTCGCCAGCTGCGTCTCCGGTGCTCACCACCATCGCCATATCGGTCCCGCGCGCCGACGGCGTCGCGGTCGTCTCCGGCTGCCGCGCCCGTACCATTACTACTGCCAGCACAACGACCGCGGCCGCAGCAGCCGCCCACGGCAAGACCAGCCGCCAGCCGGATCGCACCGGCCGGCCGGCATCCATACCCATCTCGCCGCGGAAAGCGGCCCGCAGCCGCGATTCAACTCGAGCCGGCGCGCCCGCACGCCGGTCGCTCTCCGCCATAGCCCGCAAACCCGCCTGCAGTTCGCCCTGCCGCTCCATGCGCGCCGCGCAGGCCGCGCACTCGCGCAAATGATGGTCATCCACTTCGCCGCCCAACTCCGGCATCCGGTCCCAGAATTCCTGGCAGTTCATGTCAAACACCTCGCTGGCTTCAACACATTTCCCGCGTGCCGCGGGCTCCGTTCATGGCTCAGCTTCTCCAGCAACAGCCCGCGTGCCCGGTGCAGCCGCGAGCGCACGGTGCCGATCGGACAGCCCAACGCCACCGCCGCATCGGCGTAGTCCACTTCTTCGAGATCACACAACACCACCACTTCCCGGTACCGCCGCGGAAGCGCCTGCACCGCCCGCCGCAAATTCTCGATTCCCTCGCGGCGCGTCAGGTCAATCAGCGGATCGTTGCTGACCGCCAGTTGTGGCAGTCCGCCATCATCCGCATCCAGCTCCAACGCTACATCCGACCGCTCGCGCTCCGCGTGGCGCAGCATCAGTTTTCGCGCAATCCCGAAGAGGTACCCTGAGAGTGTTCCCCGTCCGGCATCGTATCCGCAGCCTTCGCGGAGCACCGTAAGGAAGACCTCCTGGGTAATATCCTCGGCCACGGCCGCCGAGCCGCTCATATGCAGTGCGAAACGATACAATGCGGCCTGGCGACGGTTGTAGAGAGCCATAAAGGCTTGCTCATCACCACTTTGGATGCGAAAAAGCAATTCGTCGTCAGGTTCTGGGCCAACCACCTTCATTTGCTCTCTTTTTTATTATTCCCTGTAGAATCAACAAAGTTCCACAACAACTTCTTTCCCTTCAGGGATTTACCTTACACTTTAGTTCCAGCAGGACCATACGGGTTATCAATTTGGTACTTTACGCCTAGTAGTTACTGCCCTATTCTTGTTTTTAATGGCTCCGGGTTATCAAGTAGACGATCTTCGGATTGTACAGCAACGTTTGGCCGACGCAGAGGCCGAACTCGAGCGCCAAAGGCAGCGCCAGGCGCGGGCGGATCAGCAGTTTCGTGATCTGTTGGACACGGCCCCCGTCATGATCTGGATGGCGGGCCCGGACGCGGCATGCGTCTACTTCAGCAAAGTCTGGCTCGATTTTCGCGGGCGCTCGCTGGCAGAAGAACAGGGGAATGGCTGGACCGAAGGTCTCCACCCCGATGATCGCGATCTGTGCATCGAAACCTACCTGAAAGCGTTCAGCGCCCGCCAGCCCTTTCGCATGCAATACCGGCTGCTGCGCGGCAACGGCGAATTCTGCTGGGTCGAGCAGACCGGTCTGCCGCGCTTCGAGTCCGGCCAATTCGCGGGATTCATCGGCTCCGCCTCCGATGTCACAGACCGGCGCCGCCGCTACTTCACCCCCGACGAACAGGCCATGCGCATGGTCTTCTCGCTGACCGAACGCGAACGTCAGGTGCTGGTCCTGATTGCGGATGGCAAGTCGACCAAAGCCGCCGCCGAGCATCTCGGCATCAGCTACAAGACCGCCGATTCGCACCGCAGCCGCATCCTCGAAAAGCTCGGAGTCCACGAGACGGCCAGCATGGTGCGCTACGCCATCCGTGCCGGCCTCATCGAGCCATAAGTTCAGCGCTGCGTCCACCGCCGAAGGGTGTAGTCTATAGGATTGGCAAACCTGTTCATCCGGCAGGCAATCGAACTCGCTGCAGCCAATGTCGCCCGTGCCGGCGGTCCGTTCGGAGCCCTCGTAGTCAGGGACGGAATCGTGATCGCCACCGGAACCAACCAGGTCACCCACACCAACGACCCCACCGCCCACGCCGAAGTAGTTGCCATCCGCGAAGCTTGCCGGGTGCTCGGCCATTTCCAACTCACCGGCTGCGACCTTTACTCCTCCTGCGAGCCGTGCCCCATGTGTCTTGGCGCCATCTTTTGGGCCCGCCCCTCGCACGTGTACTTCGCCGCTACCCAGGAGGATGCGACCGCCGCAGGCTTCGACGATACCTTCATCTACCGCCAGATCGATCTACCCCACGCGCAGCGCGAAATTCCCATGATCCACGTTGTCGACGAACTCGCCACCCGCCCGTTCGAGTTGTGGGTCAGCCGCACCGACAAAATCAACTATTGAAGTCTACAACGCCAGTTCGCCACGATAGACCATGTCCTTTGGGTTGAACTTCGCAGTAAAGACAACCTTCCCCATTCTGGTCATAAACGCCAGATCCTTGTCGTCCCTCGCAATGGCCAGTCCTTCCCGCGCGAACCCGAAGTAGTAGATGGCTCCGTTGTCCTTATTCTGCTGAACTCCCGCCGCTTCCAATGGATCCCTGCCCTTCACCTGCAGCATGGAAGCCTGGCGCAGATTATCGAGAGCGTTCCTCGACGAGCTCTTGGATAGCGGGATGCCCGTGATGCTCAACACGTACTGTCCGTCGAATCCATCCGGAAGCGGCGCCTTTTCCGCGTCCCGGATAACCTTCGCGCTCTCCCAGATGATCGTTCCCTTGTATTCTGTCAGCGTCTTCGACGAATTCGATTTCGGCGGCTTGCTGTTCCCGCCCGGCACTCCCAACGGATTATTGCGCGAGCGGCTGCCCGGGTAGGGGTAAGTCATCGTCGGGTCGGCGCTCGTCGTGTTCTTCTTGGTCACCACGCGCTCGCCCGAGATCTCCTTGGCCCAGGGCGATTTCTTCAGCAGTTTGGCGATCTCCTCCTGCGTCCAGCTATCGGGGTCTTTGCTGTTCCAGAAGTCGGACGCCGCCCAGCCGCGGATCACGCTCCACGGTGCCATTCCCGCGCCGGCAAGCTGGATCAGATTGCGCCTGGTGAGGACCATCTGAAACCGTTTTATCAACTATAGGACCAGTTCGCCACGATACAGCATCTCTTTCGGTGCGAACCGCGCCTTCACGATCAGCCGTGACATCTGCGTCGCGAACGCCACTTCGCCGTCATGCTTGTCGATCGGCAGCATCTCTTTGGAGAAACCGAAGAGGAAGGTGCTGCCCGTCCCGACCTGCCGCCGCACCACGCCCGCCTGCACCAGGTCTTTGCCCCTGACTTGCAGACTGCTGAGCGACTTCAAGGTTTCGAGCGAATCATCCTGGCCTCGCCGCGAAGACGAGTCGTCGTCTTCACCGCGCGTGCCTTGCCCGCGGTCGTCGAGCAGCGGGATCCCGCTGACCGCAATCACATAGTGCCCGGCGAACACGTCGGGCAGTGCCGATTTCTGGGCCTCTCGGATCGGCCGCGCGCTCTCCCAACGGACGGTGCCGTGAAACGTGGATGCCTGGCCTCCGCGCGGCTGTCCGCCCCGGCCGCCGCCCCGCGGGTAGCCCAGGCCCGGTATTCCCAGCCCGCCGATTCCGATGCGCGGTCCGCCCGGATAACCACCGCCGTTCGGGTACCCGCCGCCATCATTGGGATACCCGTTGGGCTGGCCTGCCTGTCCGGGCGCGTACTGCGCGGTCACGTCCTTGGCCCAGGGAGATCTGGTCAGCAGGCGATCGATTTCCTCGTTGCTCCATTCCGAGGGCTCCTTTTTTTCCCAGAACTCCGGGCTGCCGGCCTTCAATGGGCGAAGTGCGGCAAAGCCAGCCCCTGCGAAAAAGATCAGACTTCGGCGGGGAATCGTTTGCGCCATACCGGTTGGACGTCAGCTTCAACCGGGCCAGTTACAGCGGCGATTTGACGCCGTCCAACCGAAATTACAGTAGTTTGACGAACCCCAGGCCGTCCGCGCCGTCTTCGTAGTAGCCGGGAACACGACGGTACTGGCGGAAGCCGTACTTCTCGTAAAAAGAGATCGCCCGGGGATTGTTCACCTTCACCATGAGGACCAATCGGGTCACCTTCCGGCGTCGCAACCGGCGCAGCGTGCTCTCCAGGAGCGCGGCCGCCACGCCCATGCGCCGGTGCTCGGGTCTCACCGCAATCGAGACCAACTCGCCCCGATTCAGCCGAATGCTGGTGATGGAATACGCAACGACCCTACTCCCCTTCTTTGCGACCAGGAACAGGTCCCCGCACTTGTGGGTAAAAGCTGCAAACAATTTGCGGTCATATGCGTCGCGCCCGAAGGCGGCGCGTTCGACTAGCTCAATCTCGTCCAAGTCGGCGGTTTTCACAGGTCGTACGCGCACGCGGCCCAACATTCTGTTATCCTTTATTTTGCAGTATTTAGAAGGAACGTGGTGCGCGTGTCGAAAAAAAAGCCGAAACCCCGGCGAAGGACCCTTGACAGGAATTTCGGACAAGCGCATACTGAAACCATGTTGCAACTGAGTGGCAACAGCGGAACTGTGGAGGCTCCCCTGGCGACCCTGGTCGATCTGCACAAAGGGGACGCCGGAATCCTGGACCGCATCGACCTTCCCGGTGACGACGCTCGCCGCCTGATGGAGCTCGGATTTCTTCCCGGCGCGCGGGTGACCGCGGGCTTGAGCGCTCCCGGCGGGGACCCGCGCGTGTTCCAGGTGGACGGTTCGGAGATCGCCCTGCGCCGCGAAACCGCGCGCAAGCTCAAGGTCCGCGTCGAAAAGCGCAAAGCCCCGAGGACCAAGTGAGCGCATGCCACGATTGCAACGACTGCCCTTCCGGCGGAGTAGTTGAGCTTTCCAGCGGCGTTCCGGTCAAGACCGTTGCCGTTGTAGGCCCGCCCAATTCGGGCAAAACCACCCTCTTTAATCGTCTCACCGGACTGCGCCAGAAAGTCGCGAACTTCCCGGGCGTGACCGTCGAACAGCACACCGGCGTCGTGGAACTGCCGGACGGGCGCGCGCTGAATCTTATCGATCTGCCGGGCATCTACAGCCTGGCACCCCGCTCCGAAGACGAGCAGGTCGCCTACGACGTCCTCCACGGCCGGCGCGCCGACACGCCGAAACCCGAGGCCGTGCTGCTGCTCCTGGATTCCACCAATCTCGCCCGGCACCTGATGCTGGCCGCGCCGATTCTCGCGCTGAACGTGCCCACGCTGATCATTCTCAACATGGCCGACGATCTGCGCAACCGCGGCGGCCATCTCGATCTTCGCGCGCTGGCCGCGCAACTGGGGGCGCCGGTGGCGCTGGTCAGCGCGCGCTCCGGCGAAGGTATCGATCAGATCTTCGACTTTCTCGCGGGCACGATGGCCAAACCGAAGCCCATGGAATTGCCCATCCTGCAGGATGTGCCCAAGTGCCGCGAATGGGCCGGCACGGTCGGCAGCCGCGCTGCGTATCGGGCGCCTCTGCCGCCCAAGTGGACGCGCCGCCTCGATGGCGTATTCCTGCACCCGGTTTTTGGCCCCCTGATCTTCCTCGGCGTGGTGGCGTGCGTCTTCGAAACCATCTTTATAGCGGGCGGTCCGGTTACCGACTGGATGCAGGGCCTGTTCGACAAGTCCGGGCTCTGGCTTGAGACGATGCTGCCGGCCTCGATTTTCACCTCGCTTCTGCTCGAAGGCGTCTGGCGCGGGGTGGGCAGCGTGGTCAAGTTCCTTCCGCAGGTTCTGCTCCTTTTCCTGTTCATCGGCATTCTGGAAGATTCCGGTTACCTGGCCCGCGCCGCGCTCATTGCCGACCGCACCATGGCCAAGGTTGGGCTCCAGGGGAAGTCCTTCATCCCTCTGCTTTCAGCCTACGCCTGTGCCGTGCCTGCCATCATGGCCACGCGCACGATTGAGAACAAGCGCGACCGCATCGCCACCATCCTGATCGCGCCGTTCATGACGTGCTCCGCGCGATTCCCCGTTTACACGCTCATCATTCCGGCGTTCCTGCCCAATCGCGGTATCCTGGGCCCATTCACGCAAGCCGCGGCGCTGCTGGGTCTCTACGTGCTGGGCTTCGTGGTGGCTATCGCCACGGCTCGCATCCTGAAGTCCTCGATCCTGAAGAGCGGGCGAACCCCCTTCCTGTTGGAGATGCCGGCCTACCGATGGCCCACGGTCCAGTCCCTCGGCCTGCGTCTCATCGACCGGTCCAAAGTCTTCCTGTACCGCGCCGGCACTGTGATCCTGCTGGCTCTGGTGGTGCTCTGGGTGGCCGCACACGTCCCGACTCAGAATGGCCACGCCCCGAAGATCGAGGACAGCCTGGCGGGCACGATGGGCCGCACCATCGAACCCGCCATCAAGCCGCTGGGCTTCAACTGGAAGATCGGAATCGGCCTGCTGACTTCCCTCGCCGCGCGCGAGACCATTATCGGCACGCTCGGCGAGATCTACGGAATGGATCCGGAATCGCAGAAGATGGACATGCAAAAGGCCTTGCACAGCGATCTTACCCCGGGCGGCGCCGTGGCCTTGCTGATCTTCTTCGCCTTCGCCATGCAGTGTTTCTCCACCATTGCCGTGGTACGGCGCGAGACCGGCGGCTGGAAATGGCCGGCCCTGCAATTCACCTACATGAGCGTGCTAGCGTATGTGGGCGCTTTTATCGCTTTCCACGTGATCCGCTGACACCTTGCTGTGCGCTTCCTGGTAGATCCCCGAGAAGAAATCGCGCGCACCCGGCGAACAACCGATATGCAGGTTGTCGAGGCCCTCTTCGACGAAACCCAAATATCCATTCCAGCCCAGATCGCTCAGGATGAAGCGCAGGCACTCGAGTTCGGCCGGCTGCAGCGCGGAATAGTCGATATCGAACACCTGCCCCGAACAGTGCGACAGCACCGCCGGATGACCCTTCTGCCGTTCCAGGTCCTCCGCCTCGACTAACGATGTGACCTCCAGGGGGCGGAACGGCGTTTTGGCCCCGGTCTCCTGATAGAGCCGGCGGGTCTCGAAAGCGATGTAGGCCAGCGTGCCGACAGCCGCGGGCGAAGCCAACTCCAGAAATTCCGGATCGGGGATCATTTTCAGCGCGTACCCGAAAACCTCGGGCTGATTCCACGCGCGCACCAGGCGCTGCCCCGCATCGGCGCGGATGTCTTCGTAGCTGTGATAGACCAGGTCGCTGTGCCGAAGCCACACGCTCAGCCGGTGTGGCGCGCGGGTGTTAGTGACAAAATCGCTCTTGTACTCCTGCACCATGGCGGCGAACTCGTCCGGCTCGCGCCGGTAAAGATCCAGAAGCTGTTCGGCGCGGCGGATGCGGAACCAGTACGTCGGCGAATAATCTCGCTGCATCTGCTGCTGCACCGCCTCGTAAAGCTCGTGGTTCCACGCCGGGCTACACGAAAAGAACATCCGGGCCACGGTCATCTGATCTTTCGGAATACCGCGCGCGTGCCGCGTGAGGTCCTGCATCATGGCGACGCAGCCCTGTCCGCAGTGGTACGCGAAGATCGCCCAATCGCGCCCGCCGAACTTCTGCTCCATGCCGGCCAGATAATGCGCCGCTGCGGGAATGGCGCGTTCGGGGATCAGGCGGTCGTCGCGGGCCGGGACCTTGTACGGAATGCGCCGGGTCACGGTCTTCATTACCGGCTTGCTCTTGCCCTTCACCTTTACCGCCACTTTTTCCCTGGTCACGTGATAGCGAGTGGCGTACGTCACTTTCAGGCCCATGCTGGCTGCGGTCGCCCCGGAGATTTGCATGATGCCGCGCGGGCCGCTGACGCTCTGCGCCTTGGCATCGCCCCAACTCTCCAGGTACGCAATGGCCTCGAGCAGCGTCACGGGCAGTCCGCTGGAAGCCGCCGCCGAGCGGAACAGTGCCTGCAGCTTGGGATCTTTGGTAATGCGCCTGGCACCCGGCAAGGCCTGCGCCTCGCGCATGATGCTGAACGTCTGCGATTCGATCATCAGGTCCGTGCGCCGCGCCAGCAGTTCTTCAGAAAGATCGTCGCGGTCGACCCCGATGCCCGAGACGCGATGGGTGGGGACGAAATACTCGGGCCCGTCGGCCAGGGATTGCGCCAGCACCCCCCCGAGGAAGAGAAACAGCAGCCTCATCGGCATTTCAGACTCCAGTGTAATCGAGAGCGGCTGCGACGGGCGCTCTTTTCTTCAGACGCACGGGACCTCGCAAACGGTGCGTCCGCGACGTTAATCAGGTGGCGCGGCGGCGGAGAGCGTTAGCATCCAATCAGGCATAATCGATGCCGGTGATGCGGCGGACCGCTTCGGCGAATTGCTGCCAACCGCGCCGCTGGGCGGCCAAGACCTTGCGGCCCGTCAGCGTCAGGCTGTAATAGCGCCGCCGGCGCTGGCCGGACTTTTCGACCCAGCGGCCCTGTATCCAGCCGCGGCCTTCGAGACGGTAGAGCAGCGGATAGAGCGACGCCACGTTGAACTTCAGCGCGCCTTCCGAGCGCGATTCGATCAGCTTGGAGATCTCGTAGCCGTGACGGGGGCGCGCTTCGACCAGCGACAGCACCAGCAGCTCCGCGCTGCCTTTCTTGAGCTCGCGGTCGAGAAATGGCATAGACATATATTGATATAGAGTATATCAGTCCAGGGCGAAGACCAGGATGGCGTGGCCGGCGGCGATGAGCACGTACTGTTTGCCTGAAGCCATGTAGGTGACCGGGTTGGCGTCGATGCCGCCGCCCGTCTCGAAGCGCCAGAGCAACGCGCCTTTTTCGGCGTCGAGCGCGAAAAAGGAGCTGAGGTTGGACCCGAATACCAGGCCGCCCGCCGAGGCCATCAGGCCTGCGTGCGAGGGCCGGTGCAGCCTGTATTCCCAGCGCAATTCTCCGGTGGCGACGTCGAGCGCGCGGACAGCGCCGTAAGGCTCTTCCTCTTTGTAGTCGCGAATTCCGCCGCCGTTAAATAACGCTCCGGACCGGAACTCGGCTTCCCCCTTGTGATAGATGCCCGCCTCCTCCTTGGCGTTCACGTAGTACAGATTCGTCTTCGGGTTATAGGTGGAGCTGTACCAGTTGGAGCCTCCGCCCAGGTTCGGCCAGATCAACTTGCCTTCCTCGGTGGGCTCCGCGCCGGGGATGCGCATCGGCCGGCCGGCTTCGTCCAGACCGGTGGCCCAGGTCTGTTTCACGTAGGCGCGGCCGGCGATGAACTTGCCGGTCAGGCGGTCCAGCGCGTAGTAGAAGCCGTTGCGGTTCGCCAGCACAACCATCTTGCGAGGCTGTTTGGCGGCCACTCCGTCCACCAGGATCGGGGTCTGGGTGGAATCCCAATCGTTCACGTCGTGAGGCGTGTATTGGAAGTGCCATTTCTTGGCGCCGGTATCGGGGTCGAGGGCGATCAGGCAATCGGCGTAGAGGTTGTCGCCCTTGCGGACGTCGCCGTTCCAATCCGGACCGGGATTGCCGGTGCCCCAGTACACGGTGTTGCTTTCGGGATCGTAGACACCGGTCACCCAGGTGGTGGCGGACCCGGTTTTCCAGCTTTCGCCCGCCCAGGTTTCGTTGCCGGGCTCGCCTTTGCCGGGGATGGTGGTGAAGCGCCACGCGCGTTTGCCGGTGCGGGCGTCGTAGCCGTCGATGAAACCAGTGACGCCGAACTCGCCGCCCGCCATTCCTGTGATGATCTTGTCCTTCACGGCGAGCGGCGCGCCGGTGCTGGAGTAGCCTTTCTTGTAATCGGCCATGGTCACGTCCCAGCGCAATGCGCCGGTACGGGCGTCGAGCGCGATCAGGTGGGCATCGGTGGTGGCGTAATAGAGCGAGTCGCCGAGGATCGCCAGGCCGCGATTCACCTTTCCGCAGCACAGGCGAAGGTCGCGCGGCAGTTCCCTGCGGTACCTCCACAACGTGCGGCCGGTGACCCCGTCGAGGGCCTCCACCGTGCCCGGCGGCTCGGTCACATACAGCGTGCCATCCACAACGATGGGAGAGGTTTCGACGGTATCGGTCTCATCCACCTGGCGCATCCAGGCGACGTGGAGCCTGTTCACGTTGCCGGTGTTCACCTGGTCGAGCGGCGAGTAACGCCGGCCGGAGTAGTCGCGGGAGTAAGTCAGCCAGTTGCCGGGCTCCTGATCGGCGGCGCGGATGCGCTCGAACGGAACCTGGACCTGCGCCAGCAGCAGGGCAGGCGCGAGCAGGCAGAAGCAGAGCCTCATTTCCCCTCCTTCAAGGACGCCAGCCAGGCGACCAGGTCGGTCAACTCGTCCTCCGACAGCTTTCCTTCATAGGACGGCATAGGCGACTTGCCGCGCTGGCGCTCCACTTGCGTCAGGTCTTTCTTCCAGAACGAATACGACCGTCCCGCACTATCGCGGAGCTGAATCGAGAAAGAATCCTCGTTGACGCGCACGCCGGTGACTCGCGGCCCGTCCGCGGGCACGACGGTCACCAGGAGGTAGCCTTCGGGGACCGCCGCTTCCGGTTTGAGGAGCGATTCGCGCAGATACGCGGCGCCGCGGGACGCGCCGATTTCCGACAGATCGGGACCAGCGACGCCGCCCTGGCCGTGGATGGAGTGGCACGCCGCGCAGTTTCCCTTACCGCGGTAGATCTCCGCGCCTCGCGCGGGATCGCCGGGCACGGCTTTCACCGGCACCTTGCCGAGCGATCGGACATAAGCCGCCGTCTGGCGCATCTCGTGATCGTTCATGGCGCCGGCGCCGGGCATCTCGGTGCCGCGAATGCCGTCTTCCAGGATCTTGAGGAGGGCGGTGTCGTCCGGCGCGCGCGCGAGTTTCGGGCGCGCCAGCATGGGTCCGCGGGCGCCTTCGCCGTTGGGCCCGTGGCACGGGGCGCAGTGCACTCGAAAGAGCTTTTTCCCCTGAAGCAGGTCGGCGCGGCCGGAGGGAAGCTTCACCCTGGCTTCCGGCTCCGCTGCAGAAGCGGCCAGCGCCATCAGGGCGGCCGCCGCCGGCAACAGTGTCGGTTTCATGCAGGCGTCATCTTATCGCAAGCGGGGCTACTGGAAGGTGATCCCCCTGGCTTCGATGGTGTGGGCGGTGGCGCGGTCGAAGTTGGCGAAGGACTCGGCGAGATCTGCGTAGGCGCGGGTCTCGCGGTTGCGGGCGGTGATCATGTCAGTCTGGCGCTGGAGGACCAGGAAGACGCTGCTGGTGCCGGCTTGAAACTGGCGCTGCTCGCTGGCGTACTGTTCCTCGGCGGAGCGGCGGGCGAGACCGGCGGCCTCCCAACGGGCGCGGGCGGACTCGACGAACTGGAGCGCGCTGCGGACGTCGCTCTCGACGGCGGTTTCGACCTGGGTCTGCTGGGTGCGCAGGCGGCGGGTCTCGGCGTTGGTGTAGGCGAGCTGCGATTCGGCGGTGCGGTTTCGCAGTGGGAAGGAGAGCGTCACACCGACCTGGGCGATGGGGAAGTTCCCGCCAACCATATTGCTGAGCGACTGGCCGTAGCCGCCGGGAAAGATCGGCGGGACGGTGCCGAAGCCGGGGAAGAGCTCGCTAAGCGGGCTCGGCGGAAGCGTGACGGCGTTGCCGGCGAGACCGGCGGCGGTGAGATTGGCGAAGGCGTCGACGCGCGGACGCGTGTTTTCACGCGCCAGGCGGGCGTCGAGCGCGTTGATATCGAGGGCAAGGGAAGATTCGGCGAGCTCCGGACGCTCCGCAAGAGCCCGCTTGATGGCATCTTCGAGCGGCGGGACGGCGGCGTTGGTATCGAGCTCCGTTTCGGGGATGAGAGCGGCACTCCACATGAGGTCGGACCGGTTCGGCAGCATGAGCGACTTGAGGGCGTTCTCGGTGGTGGTCAGCGCCTGCTGCGTCAAGAAGAGATTCTGCTGGAAGGTGGCGTACTGGGTCTGCACGGCGGTGACGTCGATGGGGGCGAGGAGGCCCTGCTCGGCCTGGCGGCGGTTGCTCTCGAACTGCTGGCCGGCCAGTTTGACCGCCTCCGCCTGCACTTCGAAGGCGTGATAGGCGAAATCGAGCTCCCAGTAGGCCTGGACAGCCTGGGTGACGATATCGATGACACGCTGGCGCAGTTGCTGGGTAGAGAGCTGCTGGTTTTTGCGGGCGACCTGAATGCGATGGCGATTGTCATCGTAGCGGAGGCCGCGCCACAGAGGTTGGGTGAGATTCAGGGTGACTGACGTGGGGTATTGGGGGTTGAGGAGGGTGAAGCTGTTGTCGGTCTGCTGGCGCGAGTTGTTGAAGGTC
>DATJYW010000255.1:0-4704 GCA_035499435.1 Candidatus Acidiferrales bacterium
CACCGTCGCCAACGACGTTCAAGTCGTCGAAAATACCGTCCGCCGCGTGGACCTGCAACTCGAAGTCGCCAGCGTGGGCCAGACCGTCAACGTTGCCGCCGACGTCACCGTCCTGCAGACCGACCGCGCCGATGTGAACCATCAGATCTCCGGCGTGGAAGTCACCGACCTTCCCACCGCCGGAACCAACGGCAGCCGCAACTTCGAAAGCGTCTTCATCACCGTGCCCGGCTTCAGCCCGCCCGCCGCTGCGACCTCGACCGCGGCCAACCCCTCCGAAGCCCAGACCTTCTACGTCAACGGCGCGTTCAACACCAGCAACAACGTCAAACTCGACGGCGCCAGCGACGCATATCCCTGGCAACCGCACATCGCCGCCTACATCCCGCCCTCCGATGCGATCCAGACGGTCAGCATCGTGACCAACAGCTTCGATGCCGAACAGGGCAACGCCGCCGGATCGGCCGTCAATGCCATCATCAAATCGGGCACCAACCAGATTCACGGTGCCGCGTGGGAATACAACACCATCAGCGCGCTCAAGGCTCGCAACTTCTTCTACTATGGGACCAACAACCCCAAGACCATCGTCAACCAGTTCGGCCTCGACGTCGGCGGCCCAATCAAGAAGAACAAGCTCTTCTATTTCGCCGATTGGGAACGCACCAAGCGCAGCATCGTCGCGAACGTGACGGACACTGTTGCAACCGCCAACATCCGGGGCGGGGACTTCAGCAGCAGCGGCACGACCATCTACGATCCCACGGGTAACCCGACCGGCCAGACCGGCCGAACGCCATTCCCGGGAAACGTCATCCCTTCTTCCCGAATCAACTCCGCCGCCGCCAAGATGACCGCGCTCGTCCCCCTGCCGAACATCGCCGGCACCGGGCTCTCCAATAACTACTTCGCCACCGGCAACATCCACTTCAAGCGCGACGAGGTGGATATCAAGATCAACTACAACCCCACGGAAAAGAGTTCGATCTTCGGACGCTACAGCATCCAGCCCACCAATAATTTCGACCCGCAGGCACTCGGTCCGGCCGGCGGCGCAGCCATCGATGGCGGGCAACCCGGTTACGGCATCGGACGTGTGCAGAGCGTTTCGCTCGGCGGCACCTACACCATTACCCCCACCCTGCTGATCGACGCCACCGCCGCCTTCTCGCGCCTGCACCTCAGCGCGCAGAACACCGATCTCGACAAGAACTATGGCCTCGACGTGTTGGGCATTCCCGGCACCAACGGACCCAGTATCTGGTCCGGCGGCTATCCCAACTTCTCGGTCAGCGGCCTGACGGCTTTGGGGAATACCAATTCCTCCAGCCCCTTCCTCTTCCGCGACAATTTCTTCGTCGAATCGGCCAACGTCAGTTGGGTGAAGGGCTCGCACAATGTCCGGTTAGGCGCCGAGCTCTCGCACTTCTCGATCATCGACAATCAGGCCAACTCCACCGTCGGGCTGCGCGGCGGATTCACCTTCACCGGCGGCCTCACCGTGGGCCCAGGCTCCTCGCCCAACACTTACAACGCGTTCGCCGATTACCTCCTGGGCCTGCCGACCACGATGCAGCATGATTACCAGTACATCGATCCCGCCGCCATCATCGAAAACGTCTTCGGCTTCTACGCCCGCGATCAATGGCAGGTCAATCGCAAGCTGACCGTCAACTACGGCTTTCGCTACGAGATCTATCCTTATTCCCACGCCGAACACGGCATCGGCGGCATCCACTATGACGTCGCCACCAATCAGGTTCTGCTGAGGGGGACCAACGTCGATACCGGCCACGGCTACATCGGCCCGCGCCTCGGCGTCGCCTACCGCATCGACGAAAAGACAGTGCTGCGCGGCGGCTATGGCATCAACACCAACGCGGAAACGTTCCGCAACAACGTGCAAACCTATCCGGAGGTGATTTCAGCCACCTTCACCGGGGCCAACTCCTACACCGCCGCGGGCAGCCTGGTGACCGGCATCCCGCCGCTCATCGGGCCCGATCTGACCGCTTCATCGGTTCCCTTGCCGCCCAATTATTCCACCTGGATTTACAAGACTCCTTACCAGCGCGGCTACGCGGAATCCTACAACGTGACCCTCCAACGCGACTTCTTCCGCGGACTCAACATCGGAGTCGGATACGTCGGCACCCGCGACGTCCGTCCCTCCGGCGGCGTCAACATCAACGCCGCCCCTCCCAACGGCGGCAAAGCGGCCCAGCCCTATTACATCCTCTACGGCAACGCCTCAGCCTTCAGCCAAATGTACCCGCTCAACGCGTCCAAGTACAATTCGCTCCAGGCCCGCATCACCAAACGTTTCAGCACCGGCAATATCGGCGTTGCCTACACCTTTTCGAAGGCCATGGATGTGGCCGATAACGATGAGGGCAGCTCGCTGACCTGGAATTGGGGCCCCATCATGTACCGCAACTACGCCCTCGCCGGCTTCGACCGCACCCACAATTTCCAGGCCTACGGAACCTACGGGCTGCCCTTCGGAAGGGGTCACCACATGCTCAGCCAGGGCGTCGCGGCCAGGCTCGCCGGCGGATGGCAGGTAAACTGGATCCTCAGCCGCGAGAGCGGCACGCCGTTCACCGTCAGCGCGTCCGGGACTTCGCTTAACTCGCCGGGCAACTCGCAGACCGCCAACCAGGTCCTCCCCACCGTTGCCATTCTCGGCGGACACGGACCCGGCAACCCCTACTTCGACATCAACGCCTTTGCCGCGGTCACGACCCCGACCTTCGGCAACACCGGCCGCAACATCCTCCGCGGACCGGGCCTCTTCAGTCTGAACGCCGGCATCTTCCGTACCTTCCGCATTAACGAAAGATTCAATGTGCAGCTCCGGGGCGAAGCTCTCGGCCTGACCAACACCCCGATCTTCGGCAACCCCTCGGCCACCGTCGGCAGTTCTTCGCTGGGCATCATCTCTTCATCGAGTGGGGACCGGCAGATCCGCCTGGCGCTCAAGGCGCGCTTCTGACAGCGGCCTTCCGGAAAAAGCCGAGCCTTACAGCGTCCGCGGGAGGAAGGTAATGCGCTGGATCGCCACCTGCGTGCTGTGCGAAGCCTCCATCGGATTGTGCCGGAAGACCACCCGCAGACCCTTGATGTGTAGTCCCTGCGAGGATGGCAATAGGAACTCAACCGTCTCGTCCCGGTTGCCGCTCAAGCCGAAGATCTCGGGGCCCGCTTCGGTGGCCTTCCCGCGCTCCGTCCCCACCAGGATCAGGGTCGCAGAGGCTGGAAAGGCCTCGCCGCTGGTGATCGTGAGCTGAATGCGCCCGCATGGCGTGAAGTCCACGGGTGGATCGAACTCCTGATAGGCGTCGGTCTCCATGGCCGTGCCGTTGGTGGTCGCGTAGACGGCATCCAGCGGAGTCCCGCTGCGCGTCGCCGAGCCGGGCGGCAGATCGACGGAAGACTCGCGGAACAGCCGGTACTCGCCGGTGAAAGGGATACTCACCGGTTTGGTGGGCGACAGCGTGATCTGCAGCCGGTATGTGGGCGGGATTTCCACCGATTGGGCCCGCTTCTCGGTAGGCAGCAGGACCAACCCGGGTATGCCGCCCTTGCCGAGCGCGTCCATCTCGATCGGCGAAGCCACCAGGGGCGTCACACGGTCTTTCGTCTTGGGAGCCGTGGCCGACTTCTTCGCCTGCGGAGGGTTGACCATTTGCCGGGCTTCCAAGCGCGTGGCCGCGAGCGGTCCCCGGAGTTCTCCGCCGCCGTCGGCCGCCGGTTCCGTGCGGCGGACTGCCAAGAAAGCGATTGCCAGAAACAGGGCGGTCACCACGCTCAAGACCGTATGCAGCGGGTGCCTTCGCTTTCGCGGCTGATAGGCGCCCCGCGCCATGGAAGACCAGGTCCAGCTCGCAACTCCGCCGGCCAAGAGAGCGGCCGAGGCCAATGGATAACCGGCCCAGATGGCGAAGGATCCCGCCTGGATCGAGAATGCGCCCATCAAAGCCGGAGTGGTGTCGCTCGCGAGGAAGCCGCGGCGGACTTCCGATTGGGCGAACAAGCGGTGCGACGTTCGCAACGCCCGCCGCGAGAGCATCCGCTTTTGCGGCGGCGGGTTGGCCACCACGAGTCGCGCCGCGTTGACCATCATCAGCAGGCCGATCGCGGTCGCCACCGGCACTGCCGGGGTCATCACCAGCATCATTCCGGGCACGAACCACATGGCTGGAATCGAGCCGCGCGCGGCTCCGACGAGAAGGTCCTGAAATCGGTCCAGTGAAACAGCCATATAGGTCCAGAGCGTCATGCCGAAGGCGCAAAGCCAAGCCACCAGCATGTAGAAGAAAGCAGCAGCGATCAGCGCCGAGGGAGATCCGCTGGCCACCAAAGCCGGCCATTCGGCGGCCAAGAGCCAGGTGGCGCCCGCCAGCCCCGCGGCCTGGAGCAGCAGGGCCGGTCTGGATACCGGTATCCCTCTATTTTCCCGCGGCTTCGCGGCCATTCTTTCTACTCTGTCACGTCCGCCCCAGGTTTCGCATCTTTGTGTGTGGTTATGGAAATCAGAGTTCAACATCTGGATAAGGTCAGGTTTTCCGCCATCGTACGGGGACACAGGATCGTGTGCGATCAGCCGCCGGGCAACGGGGGAGCCGATGAAGGTCCTACGCCGCCCGAGTTTCTCCTGATATCGCTCGGCACGTGCGCCGGATTCTACGCCGCGCAGTACCT
>DATJYW010000256.1:0-7474 GCA_035499435.1 Candidatus Acidiferrales bacterium
TACAACATGCCGAGAGGCGTATCGTGATCGGGCGCCGGGAAGGCGCGATCGATGGCGAAGATATCATCCGCCTTCAGTTCCCAGCCGGTTCCACCGGCGTTCTCCCGGACCCGGTCGGGATGGGTGGTCTTTGGAATCGTAAAGACATTGGGATAGCGGGTCAGGAAATTGAGCGCGACCTGGCGGGGCGTGCAGTAGTGGCGGGCGGCTATCTCGACCAGCACGCGGCCGCCCGAAGTGCGCGGCGCGGGAAAGCGATGCTGTGCAAACGGAGAGTACGCCACGACGGCGATTTCTCGCGAGGCGCAGTAGGGAATCAAACGCCTTTCGATGCCGCGTTCGCCGAGATGATACAGCACTTGGTTGCACGCCAGCCGGTTGTTCCTCAGCGCCGCTTCGGCCGCCTGCAGCTCGTGCACGTCGAAATTGCTCACCCCGATGAACCGGATCAGGCCATCGGAGACCAGTTTTTCCATGGCGCGCATGGTCTCGCCGATGGGATGGTTCCCGGCCCAATGCAGCATGTAGAGATCGAGCCGGGCCACCCCGAGCCGCTGCAGGCTATGCTCGCACGCCGCGAGTGTGCCCGCGTACGACGCATTCTGCGGCAGCACCTTGCTCGCTAGAAAAACCTTTTCCCGGCGGCCCGCGATGGCCTGCGCCACGAGGTCTTCCGCGCGGCCGTTGCCGTACATCTCGGCCGTATCGATGTGGGTCATTCCCAAATCGAGCCCCAGCCGTAGCGTTTCGATGGCGCGGCGCTCCTGTTCCCGCGAGCCCTCGATTTGCCAGGTGCCCTGCCCGATGACCGGAACCTCGACGCCGGTCCAGCCGAATTTGCGTGTTTGCATCGGCCTACCCTTTTATCACGCCCATCGGCCGAAGGCGAGCGACTTCCCGGGGGAGCCCCGCATGGCGCACCATCTCGATCACCTCGTCGACGTTCCTATAGGCCTCGGGCGGTTCTTCGAGGATGCCGTCGCGCGGACGCCTGCTCAGCCGCACCACCGGCATCGCCGGCCAACAGGCTTGCCCCGCCCGCCATGCGCCGGTGCTTGCCAAGCCTCACGACATGTGCGAGATTCGGAACAAATCCAATGACCAGACTGGATCGTTTCTTGGCTTACGGCGAGTCTCACAGGATGCCGCTGGTAGCGGCGTCCGCGATGCTGGTGGCGATGATCGCGTGGTGGGACTGGGTGACCCCGGATGTTTCCGTCGGCTTTCTCTACCTGATCCCTGTGTTGCTCGCCGCGGCGGCGCTGAACGGATTTCAGATCCTGCTATTGGCGGCGATTTGCGGTTTTCTGCGCGAGGCATTCGACCCGCTGCAATGGGTGCCTGGTGTGGCTGGCGGAGTCGATCTGACGAAGTGGGCGCCGGGCGCCATGGGACGCATGTTTGTGGCTACGGTTGGATTCGCGATGACCGGTTTCTTTGTGTCGGAGCTGAACCAGCGCCGCCGGCTCCTGACCGAGCACCTGGCGGAGCGGGAAGAGCAGATGCGCCTCCGCCGCCACGCCGAGATGCAGGTGCGTGTGCTGATCGAGACGACTCCGCTGGCCATCCTGATGCTGGACAGTGCGGGCCGGGTGGAACTGGCCAACGAGTCGGCCCGCCAGTTGCTTGGTTTCGAGGATGGAGAATTGACCGGGCAGCAGGTGGATTCGCATCTGCCGATTCTGTACCGCATCCTGCGGACGCATCGGCCGGGTTCGAACCTGCGTACGAACGTGGAGTGCAAAGGCGTGCGCCGGAGCGGCGAGGTGTTCCTGGCGCACGTGTGGCTATCGACATACTCGTTCGCGGGAGGGGAGGGGCTGGCGGCCGTGGTCTGGGACTCGAGCGAGAACCTGCGCGACCGCGAGGGGGCCGGCTTCGATTCGATGATGGCCACGTCGCGCGTGCTGATCGGCGCGATCTCGCACGAGATCCGCAACCTGGCTTCGGCGGCCGCCGCCGCGCATGCCGCGCTGGCGCCGGTTGCCGAGAGCGAACAATACCGCGTGCTGGGAACGCTGATCCAGGGGCTGGAAAAGATCGCCACGTCCGGATTGCACGCGGCATCGGGGCGCGAGGCCAGCGCGGTGGATCTGGGTACGGTACTCGACGAGGCGCGCATCGTGATCGAGCCCAGCCTGCGCGAGGCGGACATCTCGGTGACCTGGAGCATTGGTGAGAACCTTCCGCTGGTGCAGGCGGATCATCACAGCCTGCTGCAGGTGTTCGTCAACCTGGCGCGTAACAGCACCCAGGCACTACAGGGAGCCGCGGTCCGGGAACTGCGCATCAGCACCGCCGTCGAGAGCGACCTGGTGCTGGTCCGGTTCTACGATTCGGGTCCCGGCGTGGCGCGCCCGGACGAATTGTTCCAGCCCTTCCAATCCGGTTCTCACTCGTTCGGGTTGGGGCTGTACATCTCGCGCGCGATTCTCCGGTCGCATGGAGGTGGCTTGCGTTACGAACCGCAACCGGTTGGAAGCTGCTTTACAGTGGAACTGTGGCCGGTGGAAAATGCAGTAGAGGGGTGAATTGAAGCCGGTGCAGGAATCCTCGATCGTCCGAGTCCAGGCCCTGTTGGTAGATGATCACGCGTTGTTCCGCCAGGCGGTGGCCGGCGTGTTGGGAGCCGACCCCTCGATGGCGATGGACCAGTGCGGCAGCATTCGGGAAGCACTGCAAATGCTGTCCGAAAGGAAGTACGATATCGTGCTGCTCGATCACGATCTGGGCTCGGAACGGGCTTCGCAATTCCTGCCGGCAGCGCGGCAAATCGGGTTCGAAGGCCGGGTGCTGGTGGTAACCGCGTGGGTCAGCGAGATGGAGGCGCGGCGGCTGCTCCGGCAGGGCGTGAGCGGTATTTTTCTGAAGCACGGAGAACTGAGCGAGCTTGCCTTGAGCATTCGCACGGTAGTGGCAGGGGGCACCTGGCTCGACCGGTCGCTTTCGAGTGTCGAAGAGGAAGCTTCGTCCGGGCCTCAACCGGCGCCGACCTTTAACGAGCGGCAGCGCAGAGTGCTGCGGTACGTGCTGGAGGGCCTTTCCAACAAAGAGATCGCCTGGCGGCTTCAAATCTCCGAGAGCTACGTGAAGGCGATCTTGCAGAGCCTGTTCCAGAAGACTGGCGTGCGGACGCGCGGGCAGCTTGTCCGGGTGGCGGTAGAACAATACGCCGATCAACTCTGACTAAGAGGACTGGATTTCTCCGCACAGCATTGTACGAAAGATACCCTTCACCGAAGCTGCGCGAGGCGTTACTGTAAACCCATGCTCTAGCCGGATCTCAGACCCGGCAACCGAGGCAAATAGGGGTGAGTGTCGCTGTCGACGACGCTACTTTTGTGCACGGGGATCGAGACAAGGGTGACACGGTTAGTCACTAAGCCGTTGTGTGTCTGGGAAACGCCCGTTTCCGCTTCTATCCACCATCCGCATGGGACGGTGGTGTCGGATTAGAGGCGCGGCAGCGCGCCGGGCGGCTGCCGTCTCACTAAAATAAAGACGTGGCCACCGCGAACTCCGTCGTTCCCGACATCCTTCAAAATCTGAGCATTCGAGACGTGAATCCGGGCGCGTGTCACGGCGAGTGGATGGCCGCGGCGAAAGGCAGCTCGCTGGCATCGGTGTGTCCGGCAACCGGAGAGACGCTCGCGTCGGTGCGCATGGCAGGTCCCGAGGAATACGAGGCGGTGATGACCCGCGCCGCGGCCACGTTCGAAAAGTGGCGCATGCTGCCGGCGCCGAAGCGCGGCGAGATCGTGCGCGAAATCGGAAACGAGCTTCGCGCGCACAAGCGCGACCTGGGCGCGCTGGTCTCGCTCGAGATGGGCAAGATCCTGCCCGAGGGCTTGGGCGAAGTGCAGGAGATGATCGACATCGCCGATTTCGCCGTGGGGCTGTCGCGGCAACTCTACGGCCTCACCATGCACAGCGAGCGTTCGGGCCACCGTATGTACGAGCAATGGCATCCGCTGGGGATCGTGGGAGTGATCAGCGCGTTCAACTTTCCGGTGGCGGTGTGGTCTTGGAACGCGATGATCGCCGCGGTGTGCGGTGATTGCGCGGTGTGGCGGCCGTCGTCGGAGACGCCGTTGACCGCGATCGCGGTGCAGCACATCGCCAACCGCGTGTTCGAGCGGCACGGCTGGAAGGGCGTGTTCAACCTGGTCATCGGGCCGAGCCGGATCGTGGGCGAGTCGCTGATCGCGGACCAGCGTGTCCCGCTGGTGAGCTTCACGGGGTCGACGGAGGTGGGGCGGCACGTGTCGGAGGTGGTGGCGCGGCGGCTGGGGCGGACCATTCTGGAGCTGGGCGGGAACAACGGCATCATCGTGATGGACGACGCGGACGCCGGGATGGTGCTGCGCGCCGTCCTGTTCGGCGCGGTGGGAACCGCGGGACAGAGGTGCACCACGACGCGGCGGCTGTTCTTGCAGCGCGGAATCGCCCCGCGGATGACGGAAGCGCTGCTCGCCGCGTACCGGCAGGTGCGCATCGGGCACCCGCTGGAAGACAGCACGATCATGGGGCCGCTGGTCAACCGGCGCGCGGTGGACGACATGATGGTCGGCCTGCGCCGCGTGCGCGAACAAGGCGGGGAGTTGATCTTCGGCGGCGAGGCATTGGAGGGTTGTTACGTGCGGCCGGCGCTGGTGCGGGCTCGCGCCGACATGCCCATCGTGCGCGAAGAGATCTTTGCGCCGATCCTGTACCTGATCGAGTTCGGCGAGCTGGACGAGGCGATCCGCTGGCACAACGACGTGCCACAGGGGCTGTCGTCGGCGATGTTCACGACCAGCCTGGTTTCGGCGGAGACGTTTCTGAGCGCGCGCGGAAGCGACTGTGGGATCGCCAACGTGAACATCGGGACCAGCGGCGCGGAGATCGGCGGTGCGTTCGGCGGAGAGAAGGACACGGGCGGCGGGCGGGAATCGGGTAGTGACGCGTGGAAGGCTTATATGCGGCGGCAGACAAATACCATCAACTGGTCGAAAGAATTGCCACTGGCGCAGGGAATCGAGTTTGAAGTGTAGCCGCCTCGCCTACTTCACCGCGATCGTCACATTCAACTGGCTGGATTGGCCGCCGACATTGAGCGACAGCGGGACCGAATTGCCGAAATCGATCGTGGTTGGTACTTCTACGTTCACCTGCAGCGCGCCGGAGATCAGGCCGGGAGCGGCGCCGGCATAGGTCACCCTGGCATCCACGCCGCGAATCTGCACCGAGACCGGCAGTTGCGGAACCGGCAGCGGGAGCATGAGAGGCTGTATTGCGCCATCGGTTTCTTGCGGGATCATCAAGCCGGCGCCGGCAGCATAAAAGGTGATGATGGAGCCCCGAGGCGCGGGATGGGACACGCTGTTCAAGGTGCCGTCCTGGTTGAGGACAGCCGCTTGGCCTTGGCCGCTTCCGGTGGCGGTGAAGATGCCGGGAACCGCTGGCGCAACGGGCAGAGCGATCGGGCCATAGGTGATGCCGGCGCGCTGTACGGCAGCCTGGGTCCGGGAGTTTTTGATTCCGTACGGTACAACGGCGTTGATCTGCGTGGGGCCGGAATAGAAGATCGGCGCCGCAATGCCGTCGAAGGAGACTTGTGCGCCATCCAGAACGGTTCCGAAGATGCTCACGATCTCTCCTGGCGCGACTTCTCCCGAGGGAAACGCTGCGAAGTTGCCGGGCTGGAAACTGGCGGCGTTGAGCAGGCAGGCGAGGTAGAGGCGCGTCGATGCGCCGAGGTCTAGCTTCGAGGCGAAGCCGCTGGAATATCCGGTGAACGTCGTCTGCGCGACGCCGGGGGTGGTGAAGAAAACCTGCGAGGTGGCAACGCCGGTGAGATAGACAGCCCCGGTGGAGTCCAACCACATGCCGTAGACGAAGTCGAGTCCGCCGCCGCCGATGCTGCTGGAGGCGAGCAGGCGTGCGCCGGCGGAATCGAGTTCGACGATCCACGGGCCGAAGCTGCGGCAGCCCTTCACGGCGTCCGGGGTAAGCGGGAAATCGACGGAATGGGAGTTTCCCGCGATGAAGATGTTTCCGCGGCCGTCTACCGCGATCGCCTCGCCCTCATCCAGATCGCTGCCGCCTAGAAACGTCGACCAGAGAAGAGCGCCGCCGGCAGAGAACCTGGTCACAAACGCCGCGGTCGCGGCGTCGGTGTTCTTAGTCTGAAACACACCGGAGGTAACCGGAAAATCGGTGGAATCGGTCAGGCCGGTCACATGCGCGTTGCTGTTGGAGTCGAGTGCGATGGCGCGGGCGAGGGCACCCTTCGTCCCGCCCAGGTACGTGGAGTAGACCAGGTGTGCTCCGGCCGAGTCCAGCCTGGAAACGAAGGCGGCAGCGATTCCCTTGAGGGTGTTCTGCGCGGCGCCGGGTGTAACCGGGAAATTCGTCGACAAGGTCTGGCCGGCGACGTAAGCCTGTCCGGCCGCATCGACCGCGATCGCGTAGCCATCGTCCTCAGCAGAGCCGCCGAGAAATGTGGCGTAAACGAGCTTGCCGGCATCGCCGCTCAGTTTCAGAATGAATGCGTCGTTGCCGTCGCCGGGCGCGGTTTGAAACGCGCCGGGGGTGGCCTGAAACCCGGATCCGGCGGTGCCCGTGATGTAAGGACTGCCACTGGAATCCGCCGCGAGGGCTCGGGGCGTGGCGGCAACCGCGGCGATCCAAATCGTCTTGCCCGTCGCGCCGCTGAGCTTGGCGGCGAAGCCGGCGGACCCATTGACACCGGCAATTAGGATGTCGCCGGCCTGGTCCACAGCAAGAGCGGCGACCGATGTTCCGATCGGGACACTAAACAAAACCGCGGCGCCATCGGCGGAAATCTTGGTTACGAAACCAGATGTCGCCGAGGCGCCGCCGATAAAGGCATTGCCTGAGGAGTCTGACGCGATCGCGTTGCCCGCATCGGAGCCGGAGTTCCCGACGTAGGCCGACCAGTTGAGCGCCGCGCCGGAGAGGCGCGCGGCGGAAAAAAGAACAAGAACAACATAGGCGGGCCCGGAGGCCCGCGTTACTCGGGCGATTCTTCCTCTCCTTCGCGGCCTTCGCGCTGGGCCTTCAAGCGCTCTTCCTTGCGCTTGGCTCGCTCGGCGGCGCGCTTGACCAGCTCGCTGCCGACCAGTTCCAGCATGGCCTGTTCCGCGCCGTCGCCTTTGCGCCAGCCCAGCCGGACCACGCGGGTATAGCCGCCGCTGCGTTGGCCGAAGCGCGTGCCGAGCTTGTCGAACAGCTTCTGCACCGCCTCGGGTGTCTCGAGAAACGCGGCCGCCTGCCGCCGCGCATGGAGCGTGTCGCGTTTGGCCAGCGTGATCATTCTCTCGACCAGCGGCTTTACGGCCTTCGCCTTGGGCACCGTGGTCACCACGCGCTCATGTTCGATGACGCTCGTCACGAGACCTTTCAGCAGGGCCCGGCGCGCGCCGATATTTCGCTTGAGTTTGAATCCGGCTACTTTGTGTCTCATGCGATT
>DATJYW010000257.1:0-13445 GCA_035499435.1 Candidatus Acidiferrales bacterium
GCCCCAGACGTTGGCCGCGCCGGTGCGGTCGGCGCCGTTCTGCCAGGACGCGCGCGCGGGATCGGCTGGATCACGAGGCACCGGGTCCCACGACCATATGAGGGCGCCGGAGCGGGCATTATAGCCGCGCACCACTCCCGATGGCATTTCGACGCGGTCGTTGTCGTTGATAGCGGAGCCGACCACCACCACACCGCCCACCACCATGGGCGCGGAGGTGAAATGGTATTCGCCGGGAATGAGGTGATCGGTTCCCGAGGCGAGGTTGATCCCCTCTTTGAGCGACACCTGTCCCCCGTTGCCGAAGGCGGCGCAGGCTTTCCCGGTATCGCCATCGACCGCCACCAGGCGCCCGTCCAGGGTGGCCTCGTAGAGGGTCTTGCGGCAGGCCTGCCCTGCCGCAAGCTGGGGATCGATGTGGAGCGCCAGGCCGCGGCACGTGAAGTCGTCGCCATAGAAGCCGATGCGGTTGAGTTGAGGATCGAAGGCCCACTTTTCTTTGCCGGTTTCGGGGTCGAGAGCGACGATGCGGTTGAATGGCGTGGCAATGTAGAGCGTGTCGTCCACCATCAGGGGCGTGGCCTCGAAGGTGCTCTTGGCCCACACCTTCTGCCCGTTCCAGTAAGCTTTGCCGTCAGACACATCGCCGGTGCGGTAAGTCCACGCGATCTTGAGGTCGGCGACGTTGGTCTTGTGGATCTCGTGCAGCGGGGAGTACCGCGAGTTTCCGGGATCGTTGCCATAGGAGCGCCACTCCTCAACGGGAGCCTGGGCGTCGTGCACGGCAACCGGACGCGAGCATGCAACCAGAGCCAAAGCCAGACTGCAGGTGAAGCAGCTTTTCATATCCGCTATTCTGGGTTCTGTAGGGGCCGCGGTCAATAGCGAACGATGGCCGGTACTCCGCGGGAAGCGTGGGCAGCAAACGCTCGGATTGCAATGTCGGTCATGCATCGTCCTCCCGGATGAGCACTCAATTTCCGGTAGGTCTCTCCACGTGATCGATCACCCGGACGTCCACCGGGCCCGTGGACGCTTGGAGTCTCAAGCCGAGTTGTTGCTGGAGGGCGGTGCCTATCGATGGTCTGGAAGCGGCGTCCGCCGATTGGCCAGACGCATCGGGCCCTACTGGATTTGGGAGTCCGACGAGAGCATCGTCAATGGCGAACTCCAGGTGAAGAGCGAACCTTCCGATGAATCCGGTTTTGTCAATGACTTCCCGGCCCAGCAGTGTCGAAAGCATCTTTGCGAATGCCGGCATCGAAACGCTGATTCCCTCCATGGTCAGTCCTGTCCCGGACTTGAGCACGCCTGGGCCACACGGAGGAGCCGGCCGCTGCTGGCTCGGCCCGGGCGGGCCCGTAAGGACCTCGGCGCAAGCGCCTCCCCGCGGCGCCGATAGCTTGGGACCCCCTTTCACCGCCTCCAGAGCGTAGACGGGGAGATTTCTCGTCTCATTGTGCATTGCCAGCTTGAACCGATCAGCCAAAAGCGTTCGCAGCATCAGCCACATCCGCTTCTGGTCGGTGTTGCTTTCGGGTTTGGCTTCGATGTCGTAGCCATCCGTATGGATCCACGACGGCCCACCCACGACCTGAAAGCTCTGCACCGAATACGCCCTTTGAATGAGCATCGCCACGGGCGCGTTTCCCGCCACCAGCCGCCCGCCCGGCCGATAACCGACTCCCATCGGGACCGCCATCGAAAGCGGCTCACGAGACGGGTCGCGTTTGATGGAGGCGACGGCGAATCGCGGCGCATCCGAGGTGAGCGCTTTATCGGGAGCCTGGCCATAACACAAGCAAGAAGCCAAAAATACCAGACCGCTCCGTATGTTTGGTTTGAACATGATTACCCTCCTTTTCGGTCCATTTGGGGGTCAGCCTATTCGTTTCGCAAAGCGACGCACGGATCGGCACGAGTGGCACGCAACGCGGGCGCGGCGCCGGCCAACAGCGCGACCATGATCAGCAGGACCCAACTCACAGCGAAAGTGGTGAAGTCGCGCGCCTTCACGCCGTATAGCAGGCTCGACATCACGCCGCTCAATGCGAACGCGAGAGCCAGGCCGGCGGCGCTGCCCAGCAGGATCAGCCTCGCCTGCTGTCCCACGACGAGCCGCAGCACGCTTGGCTGCGTGGCCCCCATCGCCACGCGGATGCCGATCTCCTGCGTACGCTGCACGACGGTATACGAAATCACGCCGTATACTCCGACGGCTGCCAGCAGCAGCGCCAGCGTGGCAAACGCGCTCAGCAGAAACATGGTTAACCGCCGCTGCGCCAGCGATTCAGACAAGCGCTGCTCCAGCGTTGCGATGTCGTAAACCGGCGCATGATGATCTAGCGCGAAAATCGTCGAGCGCAGCGAAGCGGACAGCGCGCCTGGATTTCCATTACTAGTGAGCACGACATGGAAGTTGCCTCGCGGCGACTGCGCGAACGGCACATAGATTTCCGGCTCCGCGGGGCGGTCCACACCTTGTTGATGGATGTCGGCGACGACGCCTACCACCAACAGGTCGGTGGGTTTGCCCGGCGCGCAACTGGCGCAAAGCTCGGCAGCCATCGAGTGAAACTGCTTGCCCAACGCACCGCCGGAAAAGAACTGCCGGGCGAAAGCGCGGTTTACAATCGCTACTCCAGGCGACCTCGCGTCGTCGTCATCGTTAAACGTCCGCCCTTGGACGATTGGGGTGCTCATTGCGCGGAAGAAATCCGGAGTCACGCCGACCAGCGGCGTCCGGAGCTTCAGCCAGGCTTCCCGCGGCGGCATTGCTGGTCCGAGCCACACCAGAGTGAGTGAGGAATGATTCTGCTGGACAGGTAGCCGCTGTGCGAGGGCGGCGTACCGTACAGAGGGCAACGCCTTCAGTTGTGGCAGCGCTTGCGACGCGAAAGCCAAGGCCGGCGTATATTCCCTGGAGACGCCCGCTGGGCCGGCGAACTCCTCCGTTGGCAACTGTATGCTGGCGGTAAGCACGTTTTTCGGGTCGTAGCCAGGGTCTACGCGCATCAGATCGAGGAAGCTCCGCACGAGCAGGCCAGAGGCGATCAGCAGCACCAACGCCAACGCAATCTCTCCTGCCACGAGCGTGTTCCGCAGCGGCCCTTGATGGCGCATGCCCGACAATGTTGATGTCTTCATGGCGTCCATGAGATTCGCGCGGGAGCCGGTGATGGCCGGCGCGGCTCCAAACAAGACCGCGGCCACGATGGTGATGCCCATCGTGAACGCAAAGACATACGGATCAAGACCGGCGCTTGCGAGCCACGGCAGTGCCGGCGACCGCCAACCGCGAATCACATCGATGGCGAAAGTGCCCACCGCCAGACCGGCGGCGGCTGCGATTCCGGAAAGCAACATGCTTTCGGTGAGGGACTGCCGCGCCAGGCGCATTCGGGTCCCACCTAACGCGCCGCGCACCGCTGCTTCGTGGCGCCGCGCCGCGGCCCGCACTAGTTGCAGATTAGCGACATTGGCGCAGGCGATCAGGAGAACCAAGCCGACGGCCGTCAGCAACACGATCAACGGCTTGCGCGAATCTCCGGCAAGATGTCGTTGCAACGGAACGACTACCATACGTCCTTCGGCCGTGCGCGCGAGCCGTGCGGGGTAGAGCCTGCGCCTGGCCTCCTGGAACGACTGAAGTTCCTCCTGAACCCTCGACAGAGAGTCTTGCGGGCGTACCCTCGCGACCACCTGTAGCATCACTCCGGGCGCTTGAACATTGAATATGGAGGAACCGGGCGCCCGTAGAGCAAGGAGCACCTGCGGCGCACGCCCCATTTCCGGAAAACGGAAGCGCGGCGGCAGCACGCCAATCACCGTATACGCGGCCGAATCCAGGTTCAATGTCATCCCCACCACGCGGGGATCGGCGTTGAAACGCTCACGCCACAGCGCATCGGAGAGTAGCGCAACGGCCGCGCTGCCAGGCCGGTCGTCGGCCGGGGCAAGGTCGCGGCCGATTTGCGGCATGACTCCCAAAAGGGAGAGGAAATTAGCCGAAACCAGAGCCCCTTCGAGGCGCATGGAATCCCCTGCGCCAGCCAGGGTGTACTCGTCCAAAGCGTAAGCAGCGACTGACTCAAAGGGTCGACCGCGCTCGCGCCACGCGACCATGTCGGGCTCGGCAACGGCCCCGCCGGCGCCGGAGCGCTCTTCGGTGACCCATACCAGCCGATCGGGATCGTAGTACGGCAGCGGGTGGATCAGCAGGGCGTATACGGCGGAGAAAATCGCCGTCGTCGCCCCGATCCCCAAGGCCAAAGTCACCACGGCCGTAAATGCAAACCCAGGACTACGCCTCAGTCCGCGAAGCCCATAGCGGATATCCTGCAGGAGGGCGTCGAATACAGGCAAACCCCGTTGATCGCGGTACGCCTCTTTCGTAGCTTCCACACCACCCAGCTTGATCATTGCCTGCCGCCGCGCTTCCCCGGCGCTCATTCCTGAGCGGAGGTTGTCGGCGATATGCAATTCGAGATTACTTGCGATCTCCTCCGCCAGTTCACGATCCCGCCGATTCCTGCCGAATAGGCCGGTCAGGCGACGCACGAAAACGCGTAGATGTCTCATGCCGGCCCCTCGCTATGCATTCTCTTTGCCAAGAGACAGGAACCTCGCCACAACCGCGTTCGTTTCCTGCCATGTACTGGCCTCAATTTCGAGTTGCTTGCGGCCGGAGCGGGTGATGCGGTAATACTTCGCCCGCCGGTTGTTCTCGGATGATGTCCAATCCGACGCCACATGTCCCTCCTGCTCCAGTTTCAGCAGTAGGGGGTAGATCGTACCGTACTGGACCGCAAGCGTGTTGCCGCTGATCTGCTCGATACGCCGTGCGATGCCATAGGCGTGGAGCGGCCCCATGGCTTCCAGCGTTTTGAGAATCATCAGAGCCAACGTCCCCTGCCGGATATCCTTCTTTTCTGACATTTTCTACTCCTATTGGTTGCCTATATAAAGCATGGCACGACTCATATTGGATGGCAATAGCTCCGCTTCGAGGCGCAGTTCTGGCGGCACTCTTACGCACACTGGGCGCATTTGCACTGCGCTGTGACCGTACCGAAATACAAAGAGGCAACCTCCGGCGGATTTCCACCAAAGTCTCCGCTAAGTTGTCGCCGCTATAGGGGTCGGCTGTCCCGTTGGGGGCAGGCTTTCAAGCCGCGCCAAGTATGGATGCGTGCATGGCCCCGATTTCGGAACTCCGCAACGGCAGGCCCGTCTGCGTATAGTGGGTTGTATTCGTCACGTGATTGCTACGAATTCGCCTGTGCGCCGGCCTGCGCCGGTTTGATGTTGTAATTCACGCGGAAGAAGTTGGTTGGATCGTACTTGTGCTTGATCGTGCGCAACCGCGGCAGATTTGCGCCGAAAGCCGTATCGATGACTTCGTCGGTTTCGACATCCAGGGCCGACGCCAGGTGCGCGTTGGCCGAGAACGGACGCAGCATTTCTTCACCACTCCGGGCCCATTCGCGGTGCATCGGAGTCTCCAACGGATCAGTCCACTGAGCGCCGAATATGACGTCCCAGGGAAGATTCCGATGGGGGTACGCAGTAGCGTCGTTTGCAATTCGGCCCGCAGCGCCGCCATAACACTCGATTACGAGAAAAGAGAGCGGCGACTTCATCCGATTCCCTTGCTCTACAATGGCCGTGATCGCCTCGTTGGGAAGTTCCCTCTGCAGGGTGGATTTCCAGTAATTCTGATTACCATCTGGAAAAGCCGCAGCTAAGAGCGACTGCATTGCCGGAAACGGAAGCGGCTGGATCGCATCCATCACGGGATTACCGAACCTGCGCAGGGGCACGAGAACTCGTTCGCCTGCGGAAATGTCGCCGCAATAGCAGGGAATCACGCCAACGATTGGACTGCCGTCCGGACCGTGAAGTAGCGCGGCATAAGCGGTAAGTTCGTCGGGAGCCGATTGCATGAAATCGCGAAAGTGGCGAATCACATCAATGGCAGCTTGGCGAGGGTACACCAGAAGACCGCCCAGCACGGTGTGGACGGGCTGCGCTCGAAACTCGAACGAGGTAACAATGCCGAAGTTCCCGCCGCCCCCGCGCAGAGCCCAGTAAAGATCTTCGTGCTCGGATGCGCTCGCGTTGAGAACGCTGCCTTCAGCAGTGACTACCTGGCACGAGAGCAGATTATCGATGGTCATGCCGTACTTCCGCAATAGCCAACCGACTCCGCCGCCCAGTGTCAGCCCACCGATACCCGTCTTCGGGACAATGCCGCAGGGGACGGTAAGACCGAACACGTGGGTTTCGCGGTCCATGTCGCCCAGTGTGGCTCCGCCCTGCACTCGGACCGTCCGCTTTGCCGGATCTACATACACGGAACGCAGGCCGGACAGATCGATGACAATGCCATCGTCGCAAAGCGCTCGGCCGCCCACATTGTGTCCGCCGCCGCGAATCGCGGTCAACAGGTTGCCGGCGCGCGCGAAGTTCACGGCGCCGATGACGTCGGCCAAGCCCGAGCATCGGGCGATGAGCCGTGGATGCTTGTCGATGCTCGCATTCCAGATCCGCCGGGCGTCGTCATAGCCGGCATCCGCGGGCTGGAAAACCTGCCCGTGAAACGCCGATTTAAATGCTTGAATATCCGTCGACGGCATATCGAGATAGTCTACCGAAAATCGCTCGCTCAAGCGTCGCGACGAAACACACCTTTGGGCGACGAACAGGGACTCTTCTGTGATCGGGGCCAATGAGGGTACATGGTCGTCAACTGAAGGTTGGGCGAGAATTTACGAGGCGGATGCACTGCTGGCCCTTGAATTCGGACACCAATATCCTGAAAATTGTTTACTGGGAGGTCCCGAGAATTGCCTGACCAAGAGGTTAGTGCTCCATCCACGAAACCCCTTCACATCGTGCTGATACCGGGCTTTGCCGGTTTCGATGCGCTCGGCCAGCTTGAATACTACGGCTGTATCACGCCTTTTTTTCAGACACATCGTGCCGGAAATGAAGTGCTGCACTACTTCGACAATCTCCCTACCGCGGCGGTGGTCACTCGAGCTACACGACTGCAAACGTATCTCGCGAGGCGCATGGCGCGTGGTGAAATTTCCACCAACGACGATGTCATCCTGGTAGGCCACTCGACTGGCGGACTCGATATCCGCCAGCTGATTTGGGAGCTACACCGCCGGAAGCCGCCGATTGTCGTTGACGGCGGGGCCAAGGTAAGGCCTGGAAAGATCCTCGAGCGCGTGCGCCGTGTCGTGTTCCTATCCGTGCCTCATTGGGGCACCAATATCGCCGACTGGGTGCGCTCCCACCGAGTCTGGCGCGAGGCGGTGATCGCCGAGTTAGGCGCCGCCGTCGGGGGTTCACAATTGCTGATCCTCGACCGGATCGAAGGCTGGATCACAAGCGCCGCCGCCTGCCTCACGGGCGCAGGGCTGCTTCGAGCCGTGCAGGACGCCTTGAGCGAGGCCAACGAGCACAACGGCAGACCAGGACCAGTGCGAACGGCGGACGCACACGAAGCCGCATCCCAACTCGGGCTTTACCTGCGCCAGATAGCTTCCGATTTCCGTGCGATCGACGACCTTACTTCGGAGGCTCCGTCCGGTGAGGCGAAGAGCCCTGCGCATTTCACGAATGAACGCGAGGAAGAGCTCAAGCTCTGGCACGATCTACGCATCGATGTCCGGTCGTATGCCACGCTGGGAAGCCGCCCTTATCGCTTCGATCCGGGCCGTCCGGCACCTACATGGGAGCTCTCGCTGCCGTGGACCTACCCTGAATTCGCAAAGGATATCGCTCCGGGCGCTGACACCGACATCGTTTATCGCACTTGTTATCGCGCGTGTGCCGGTGGTCCGTTCAAGCGGCCAATGCATGGTGGAACGGTGACCCGACGTATCCGTGGGTGTCCGAATCACGCGATAGAGTTATGGGACAACGACGGCATCGTCAACACTGAATCGATGCTCTGGCCTGACGGCGAGAACGTGCTAGTCCCCGCCGACCACATGGACATTGTAGGGCAGTATAAGCTGATCGAGGCAACGGGCGGTGGGGCGCGCACGTTTCAGGCCTATGATCTGCTGAAGTCGGACTCGGGATTTGGAGACGAGATATTCAAGGTGGTCTGGAGGGAGATTTTTGGTTTCTGCCGCGACGGCACGCATCGAGACGATTGAGGCAGGCTGCGGTCAGGATCGTCGGCGAGAGCATCGATTGGTCTCGGCGAAGCTGTGCAAAAGAGGATTCGTAACAGCGGAAGCTAAGGTTCTTCCTCGACCTACCGACTCCAGTCGATCATGTGATGGTAACCGGCCCGGGTCCACGTTATTTTCCGTTGATGGAGATCGAGTACGAGCAAGCGCACCTCGCCATTAGCGAGCACATCCTGCTGGCGCTCTGGGGTGCCCGCAATGCCGTCGGGAAGGTCAGGCCCGGGGCACGCTGGTGTTCATGGGCGGTACCGGCGCTCGCCGCCCCGCTCGCGGGCTGGCGCTCGTATCGGCAGCAACCGCCGCAATGCCCGCGTTCGTCGCCGGCCTTCGCTCGATCTCGCACCGGTCCGGGTTAACCTCATCGCCGCAGGCTTCGTCGACACGGCACTATCCGCGTCTCTCCTTGGTGATCATCTCGACGCACGTCGCGAACAGCTCCGCACCAGTCTTCCAATCCGGCGCGTCGTCGCGCCGGCCGATGTGGCCGCGCTCGCCGTCCACGTCATGATCAATGAGACCCTCACGCGGGCGACCTATGATATTGAGGGCGGACAACAACTCGTTCCCGGCTAAATCCACCTGATGTTCTGGGAGTTTCCGGACATCAGTGCTGCTGGGCCGATTTGACCAATAGCGTGTGAACGAGGAGGTTATTAGATATGGCAAGTGAGATCGTTCAGAAGGTACTTCAGGCACACGGCGGGTTGGACCATTGGAACAGTTTTGAGACGGTACAGGCGACCATCGTCACCGGTGGGGAATTATTCGGGATGAAAGGCACGCCCCAGGACCCAACTCCTCGCCGTATGAGCGTTGCCACCAGGCGCGAATGGGCGTCGGTCACCCCGTTCGGTGCTGATGATCAACGTACCGACTTCACTGCGAATCGCGTTGCCATCGAGAAACTCGACGGCACCGTCGTTAAGGAACGACTGCGCCCGTCAGAGCACGCTGAAGGCAAAGCTGTCGATGCTCCCTGGGACGCTCTCGATCGGGCGTACTTCAATGGATACGCTTTGTGGACGTACCTGACCACTCCGTTTCATTTTGCGATGTCAGGTTTTGAAGTCGAGGAGATCGCCCCGTGGCGCCAGGATGATGAGTCCTGGAGAGGCCTGCGGGTCACCTATCCTCCGGATATTGCCAGCCACAGCCGCCAACAGGACTTCTATTTTGGCCCCGACTTTCTGCTCCGCCGGCACGACTATCATGTCGAGGCCTCGGGAGGTTTTGCCGCAGCGCAATATGTATTCGACGCGGTGACAGTACAGGGAATAACGCTTCCCACCAGGAGGAGAGCGTATATGAGAGACGCGAACCTTTTGCCCATGCGCGACCGAGTGATGGTATCTATCGACATATCGAATGTTTCTTTCTTGTAACGCACCGGATCTTGCGGCGGATCTCAACGATCATTCGGAGAAGTCCAGCAGGACCTTTTGCTGTCCCGCCTCACCGTCGGCCAGGTGTACTGCCTCTTGGAAATCCTTAATTGAATACCGCACACACTCGGGAGGCGTAAGTGCTCCGTTCGACAACATGGCGAGGATATCGCTTGTCGCCTCCCGCAAATCGGAGAGCGGTTGGGAATCCACCCACCGTGGAAGCCACCACCCGCGGACCGTCGATGTCGAGTAGATCAAACGTGGAGCAAATAGCGGCATGAGGAATTTCGCGGGGTCCGTCTGTCGATGACTGGAGAGGGCTCCATAAACGAGCATGGTTCCAGCGGGAGCCAGGTTGCGGGCAATCGCAGCGCCGAGTTCCCCGGCAACGCAGTCGATCGCTCGTTCAACGCCCTTGCCGGCAGTCAATTCCTGCAGGCGAGTCCCGAGATCCTCGTCGGCTGTGCAGATTACCTCATTACCTCCGAGACTGCGTATGACTGTTTCCTGCTCGCGCCGCCGGATGACATTGATCGTCTTGAATCGATAGTGCTGCGCCAATTGAAGCACTAACTTCCCGACGGTGGATGCAGCCGCCGTCTGCAGGAGCCAGTCGCCCTCCTTGAGATTGTGAGTTGATCTCGTCAGTGCCCATGCAGTCAGAGGATTCGTGTAGGAAGTGGCGGCAGCCGGATCGTCCAGGCCGTCTGGAACGGGCACGAGTCTGTCGACCGGGCACACGACCTGTTCACGCCAGGTGTTCCACGTGCGAACGAGAACTACGCGAGTTCCAACTGTCGGACCTTGCACGCCCGGATCCACAGCCTCCACAATCCCCACGGCTTCAATACCGGGGCTGGCCGGCAATTCCGGCTGATAGCCATAACGACCGCGCACCATGTGCAGATCCGATGGGTGGATCGGGCTCAGCAGCACTCGGACGAGCGATTCGCCAGGGGCCAAAGGAGGAGTAGGGACCTCCGCCAGTTCCAATACGCTCTTCGGTTCACCGGTCTCGCGAAAGATTAGTGCTTTCATGAATACCTCCTCGCTCGCTAGGCAATAGTTGAGTCCGCGCGGATGTTCCAGTTTATTGCAGATTTCTCCCCTAAACTCTTGCGCGGCCACACCACCGGGTCCGGCGCTTCCGGATTTGTTGACGACTTCATTAAGAAGCCCCCGCCTGGGACTCGGCTTGGGGCGAGAACGTGCCTGCGTGACGGCGGGCGAATTCGGCGGCAGAAATCGGCGCTCGGCCGACCAACTGCTGGAAGGCGTCGGTCATGCGGTCGTAGCGGTTGTCGCGATTGAGTTGGGCCATGGTGATCATGTGGGCGATCACATGCTCCGGCATACGAGTCTCCCGGAGCTTGGCTTCCCAGATTTCTCGTGGCACGTTGACGTATTGGATGGTCCGGCCCAGAACGATACTGAATTCCTGCGCATATTGGGCCATGGTCAGTGACTGCGGACCCGTCAGATCATAGATCTTACCGATATGCGGTGCCGGGTTTGCCAGCACCGCAGCGGCGGCAGCTCCCACATCGGCCCCGGCGATAAGGGAGGTCCTGCCGTCGCCGAACGGCAAGCGGATGGCGTTCTCCTCGCGGATGCCTTTGGCCGCCTGGATCAGGAACATGCCATCGAAGAACGCAGTCGGCCGCAGGTAGACTACCGGCAGGTCGGACCAGCGCAACAGTTGTTGTGCGAGCCACTCCTGCTTCTGTTGCGGGCTGCTGGTGGTCTCTGTCTCACTCATCTGCGATAGTGTCATCTGCGATAAATTGACGAATGCCTTCACCCCTAAGCTTTTCGCTGTGACCGCGACGTTGGCCGCGGCCTCAAGATAGTCGGCCGAAACCGACATCGTGAAATAGACGGAGGAACAGCCTTGCATGGCCGCGCGCACGGCGACAATGTCGAGCATGTCGGCGGCCACGACTTCGGCGCCCATGTGACGCAGCGCGTCGGCACGCGCGTCCAGCTTGCGCACAAGTGCTCGTACGCGATGCCGTTGTTCCAGGAGGATGGTGATCGCCGTTCGTGCGGTCGAGCCGACTCCACCGGCCGCGCCGGTGACGAGGATGGTCTCTTGAGACATGCTTTTCTCTTACTTTCTATCGCTTCCGACGATCCTCGCACCGGGTGGCCAGTAGCATGGTGTCGTCGATAGGCGCATGAATTAGCTGGCTAATGATCGGGCTGCCTGACTGACTGGCTGGTACCGAGCTTCGACAGCTTTGACCGAGTCTTCGAACGCTTTTTCTAAGACGCCTCTGCCGATGGTTCTCAGCACTAAGCCGAGCAGCCTTCCCTTGAAGTTCTTGCCTTCGCGGATGACTTCCACGTCAATATTGGTCGTACTGTCGTGATTTCTTGTGAAGTTGTAAACGTGGCCGGACGCGCCACCCCATAAATTGGAATCGGTCGTTGTGAGCACGACATGCTCGGGATCAGACCAGTCGTAATTCAGGCGTTCCCAAACGCCACCCGAACCTTCCGTAACATCCGCATCCGTGCGCCCGAGATGATGCACCTTGAGGTACTCTTCGGCGCTGTTGCCGAAGATCTTGGACCGGCCAGGTCCGAAGTCCGTTAGCCCGGCGATGTACTGCTCGCGCGTCAACGTAGTTGTCTGATGGAAGTGGATTTGTTTTTGCGTCATTGTCGTTCTCCTTTCGCTCAGCACTGTCGCAGGAGAACAATGCAGCTATCTATCCATCCGGAAATCACTGAAAAGAAGAGAGTCGAAGCTTCCAATCGCGCTGCACACTCAGCAAAACGCCGAACGATGAGCAAGCGACCAGCAGTTGCAAGAAAGTCATTTGGGCGTGGGAGGTTTTTGCCCGTACTTATCAATACCCAGTCGCTTAATCTTCGATTCGAGCCTTTGCCGAGGAATCGCACCTATTTTCCCTTGCTCGATCTTCGCTCGATTTGAGCGACTGTGGCCGTTTTTGTCTTGTCTAAACGCTTGAAAACATGGGTCAGGGGTTTTGGCACGGTTTAAGCTTTCCGTGAGGTTCTGTCACGGTTTTGGGACGGTCGAAGTCCCAGGCTCTTGCAGGAGATCCAGAAATGGTTCAGAATGATCAATATACAGAGTCGGGGCGTAGCGCAGCCTGGTAGCGCACCTGCCTTGGGCGCAGGGGGTCGGGCGTTCAAATCGCCCCGCCCCGACCACGTGAAATCAGTAGCTTAGAGCCCAGGCATGGACCTAGCAGGCTGGTTTTGATACGGTGGCCCCCTATTTCTCACATCAATAACTGGGCACCGTATCAAAATTCGGCGGCGCAACTGGGGCGGCCAGCGAACCCCGACAAGACGGCATCAAGGGGAGATCGCGCCGCGACGCAAATACCTGGGGCATGTTTCACAACATGCCCGAGAGAAATGACTGACAGGCCTCACTGGGCCCAGGTCGCGAAGGGTTTTTTGGGGGCTGCTTCCGGCTCCGCCTTAACCCCTCAGCCTGGCAGCCCTCGCAGGGCTCCGCTCTAGCCGCCCCAAAAACGTTGAAAAGCCGTTCAGAATACATCGCGCATTACCACTCCGAGAGAAATCATCAGGGCAAAGGAGACGCCCTGCTCATGCCCGCCCCGCCGCCCACGGGACGCTGGCGAAGCGTCGCGTGTCGAGAACGCCTCGGCGGCTTGCTTCGATACTACTGCCGAGCCGCGTGAATATTTTGGCCCTACGGCCATCACTTCGGCGCTCGCGCGAAGTAGCCCACCTCTGCTTTCCAAAACTGACCCAGAACCCGTCGTGCATTTTGCATAGGCAGGTCACCACCTCCTAGCCGCCACGCCTCCCACACCGTGCGTCAGGCAAAACGTGGGGCAGAACC
>DATJYW010000258.1:0-5061 GCA_035499435.1 Candidatus Acidiferrales bacterium
CAGGGTGAGCGGCTTGCGCTGGCGCTCTTCGCGGGTAGCGTGGCCCATGGCGGTGGTCTTGGTGACGATGATGGTGTTGGGGCCGAAGCTGCGGAGCAGGTTGGTGATGGCGCCATCGAGGCCGGCGATGATGGAGCCGACGCCGATCACCGCGCCGGTCCCGATGATCACGCCCAGCACGGTCAGGAACGAGCGCAGTTTGTGCGCGCGCACGGTGGCCATGGCCAACTGTGCTCCGGCGAAGAAGCTTCCGATGCTCATTTTTCGGCTCTCAATGCTTCGATCGGATCGAGTTTGGCGGCGCGCTGGGCGGGGTAGATGCCGAAGAACAAGCCGACGATGGCGGAGAGCGCCACGCCCACGATGACGGCGGTGGCCGGCACCGCCATCGGCACCGGAGTCAGGGTGCGCACGAGCACGGCGACGATCCAGGCGACCATCACGCCGATCAGGCCGCCCGACGCGGCCAGCACGCTCGACTCGACCAGAAACTGGTTGAGAATGTCCTGGCGCCGCGCACCGACGCTCTTGCGGATGCCGATCTCGTGTGTGCGCTCGGTGACCACCGCGAGCATGATATTCATGATGACCACGCCGCCCACCACCAGGAAGACGGAGACGACTCCGACCGCGGTGGCCGCGATGGCTCCAGTCAACTGATTCCAGAAATCGAGCAGGGCATCGGAGGTGAGAGTGGAGAACGTATCGTCCTGCTTGGGGCCCAAGTGGCGATAGGCGCGCAGCAGGACGCGGGCCTCTTCCTGCGCTTGAAGAAGGTGCTCATGATCGATGGCGGTCCCGACGAAAGTCATGCCGTTGTGCGATCCCCAGATCTTCAGGAAGGTCTCGATCGGAATCACGACGAAATTGTCCTGCGACTGGCCGAACACCGAGCCTTTGGCCTTGGCCACACCCACGACTTCGAACGGAAGGCCGTCGAGCGCGATCGACTGGCCGATTGCGGTGGAGCCCGGGAAGAACTTGTCCTTGATGTCTTTGCCGATGAAGGCCACATTCATCTTGCGGCTATTCTCGGTATCAGAGATGAAGTGGCCGTCCTCGGCATCGAAGTTCGTGATCACGCCGACGTTGGGGGACGCGCCCTGCAGTCCGACAGCCTCGGCGGTTTCCTTGCCGAGGTGCACGTTGACGCTGCGCCCGGCGATCAGGCCCAGTTCGTTAGTGAGGGCGACGTTGGTGCGCAGAAACTCGTATTCCTCTTTGCGGAGCTCGGGGTTGCGGCGCAGCATCTCCATGTATTTCTTGGGATCGAAGCCCATCATGACGATGCGCTGGACACGGTAGCCATCGGCACCCATGCTGGAGACGTTCTGCGCGATGTAGACATCCATGCCCTTGATGACGCTCATCACGGCGATGAGTGTGGTGGTGGCGAGAATAATGCCGAGGAGCGTGAGGAAGCTGCGCAGCTTGCTGCCGCGAAGCGAGTGGAGCGCGCCCTTCACAGCCTCCCAGAACGATGCATGCGATGTCATTAGAATCTTAGACGTGTTCCGGCAACGGTTCTTAGCCGCTACGAGTTTTCACCCAATTCATTATCGCTTCATCCAGCCAAAAACGGTGAGGGCGGCAGCCCAAGAATCCGAGATGCCCACCTTGCTCGGTGACCAGGAGTTGAATACAGGGATTGTGGCGCAGAACGGGCGAGTCGAATATGTCGAACGGGATGAAGGTGTCGTCCCTGGCCTGGATCAGCAGGGCCGGAATGCGGATCTGCTCGAGGTAGTTCAGCGAAGATTGGGTCCGGTAATAGTTCGCGGCGTTGCCGAACCCAAAAGAGGGCGCGGTGAAACGATCGTCCAGCTCGACGATGGTTTCCAGGCCCTTGAACTCAGCGGGGCGATAGCGGCCTGTGGCGCAGAGACGATTGCGCATCCGGCGGACGAAGCGCGCTTCATAAAGACGGTTGTCGGATTGACCGATGCGGTGAGCGCAGGCGGCGAGATCGAGCGGGGTGGAGGCGGCGCAGACGCCGCGGATGAGGTCGGGCGCGCCGTCGCCCAGTTCACCGGCCAATTTGAGAACGACGTTGCCGCCGAGCGAGAAGCCCACCAGAAACGCCGGTGCGCGGCCTTCCGCCCGCATCTGGCGCAGGACCTCGCGAAGGTCGCTGGTGAGACCGGCGTGGTACAGCGTGCGGCACAGCCTTTCAGTTCCGCCGCAGGTTCGCATGTGGAAGCGATGCGCGGCAAACCCGGCATTCAGCGCGGCGGCGGAGAGACTGCGCATGTAACCGGCGTCGCCGGAGCCTTCCAGACCGTGGACCAGGACGATCTCGCCCCGGACAGGCTGAAGCCTGTCCCACAGGGGCCGCTGCGAGAGCACGAGCACCTGCACGTCATGCTCGGTGCGGAACAGGCGCCGCTCGACGGGAGACGCCGACCGAGCGTCCGGCCGCCTCCAGTAGTGGGCGAGTATCGTCTGCAGATGGTTGTTGCGAAACAGCGGGCAGAAAGGCGGCATGGGCGGCCGAACTTGTAGTATACGGGAGACCGCCCTACTTGCGTTCCGCGCTCACCTGCAGCCGCTTGAAATGCTCCATCTCGGGCTTACCGCCGGGATTGATAGGGATGACTTCGATCTGTAATGTGTCTCCTTCGCCGGCCTTGAAGCGGCGCTTGAGCACTTCATTGCCGCGGGTCTCGAGCTCGACCAGCATGCCGCCGTTGAACCAGAGCGAAACCTTCGCCCGCTTTCCAGCGAGCTTGACGTCGCAATCGTGGCCCATGATATTGCACTCGAACTCGTCGGACTTCTGTTTCAGTATGTGGGTCACGCGGAGAGAATCGCCCACGGTTTCGAGCGACCAGGTTTCGTCGGCGTCCGCGGAGCCTTGCGTCCACTTACCGATCAACTTATCGCGATCCGCCGTGTCGTCACCCAGCGCGGCCGCGGCCAACAGGAAAAGAAGGCCGCCGGCGGCGGCCAGTGGTTTGAGCATGATGTCCCCCTTGGTAGTCTACGGCTGGAGTTGGCGGGGGACTATCCTGTCGATGCTGTATGATGTAGCCGGGATGTGCAGGAATATCAGGCCTCTGTTCAACTTTGACCCGCCCGTCACGGAAGAGGAGATTCGCGCGGCATCGCTGCAGTTCGTGAGGAAGATCAGCGGGTTCACGAAGCCGTCGAAGGCGAATGAAACTGCGTTTCTGGCTGCTGTGGACGAGATATCGGGAGTCTCGGCCCGCCTGCTAGGGGCACTGGAGACCGGCGCGCCAGCCAAGAATCGCGAGGCAGAAGCGGCCAAGGCGAGGGCTCGGGCGGCGGAACGGTACAAGGGGTGAGGTCAGCGGAGGACATCTTTTCTGGTCAGGCGCAGCTTCTGGAAATCGGGGTTGGAGATCACGTAGAACCAGTCGGCGAAGCGTGCGTTGAGATCGCGGGACGATTTTTCACCGGCGCCGGTGGTGTCGGCGTAGCGCGTGGCGCGGGCGGCATCCCAAGTCGTGGTGACGAAGAGGTAGCGGTCGCCGCTGGAGGAGATGTCGCCGAAGCGGACCTGGTAGGCGACGCCGTTGGCCATCTCGACGGTCATCTCGCCGTCGGTGGACAGAATGCGGCCGGTCTGGGTGAGAAGGAAGCCGAACTGGCGCAGCGAGAGCGCGGTTTCCATGGATAGCTGCATCTGGCCGGCGCGGAGATCGCGGGCCATGTCAGCGGGCTTGGGACGGGCGTCGACGATCTTGAGCGTGTCGAGCGTGGCGGCCATGGCTTTGGCGGCATCCTCTTTTACTGCGCCGGCAGGCGATTTCCATTGGCCATTTTCCTGCGTCAGGACGATCTGTTCCCCCTGGTCGAGAGTGCCGTTCGCCGGGTTGACGGCGTAGCTGGCGATGGACACCCGGCGGATATTGGCGGTGGGAATGCGAAGGAGTCCGGAATTGACCCAATCGGCGAAGCGGGCGGATGGATCGGCGTCGGTCTTGACCGCATATGTGCGGTTCTGGCCGGGGACGCGGACAAAGCGCCAGCCGAGCTTGGACTCGACCGCCTTGCCGAGGATGAAATCGGCGAGCACGTTCTTCCGGGCGTCGCGGAGGGTGACGCGCTTGCCGCGGCCCTGAAGCGAGCCGTTCTTTTGATCGAGAGGGTCGATGACGCCGTACTTGGCGTGGTCCTGGACGAGGTTGGAGCGGACCTGGTCTTTCTTGAGGTCGATGAGGGCGGCGGAGGTTTTGACGAGGCGGTCGCCGATGTCGATGGGGTAGTCGTTGTTGGAGGCGACGACCCAGCGGGATTTGCGGAACTCGACTTTGAGCGGGCGGGCAGTCGCGGTCGGCTCGTCGTAGTCGACGACTTCGATGGCCTTGACCGATTGCGGATCGTGGAAGTCGGGGTAGAAAGGCTGGCCTTCGTCGCTGAAGACGGAAGCGGTACGGCGCTCGGGCGAGGTGAGCGAGGCGGCGGCGACCAATGCTGCGGCAATGAGAAGGAAGCTGGCGGTGATGGCCAATTCGCGGCGGGCGGGATGGGAGGTCATCGGGCCTCCTGGGTGAGTCGCTCGCGCGTGAGGCGGCGGACGGAGACGAACAGGAAGAGGACAAAGGCCGGGATCGGAGGGAGGACTACGGCGAGCAGCTTGATGGTGTTCTGGATGCCCCGGATGGAGTCTTCCATGTCGGCGCGGCTGATGTCGATCTGGCGCTGTTTTTCGTCTTCGATCGTCGTGCGGGCCACCTGGAAGCGGCGGCTTTCGACGGCCTGCACGTTGGCGATCATTACCTGCTTGGATTGGTCGTCGAGATCCTTGCGGTCCTCGATCTGCTTGACGGCTTTGTCGAGGCGGGCCTGGGCTTCCTTGAGGCGCGCGTCGGCGGTGGCTTCGGCCTGGCGCATTTCTTCGAGGCGCTGCGTCTCGTAGGTGCGCGTGCGGGCTTCGACGGCTTCGAGCGTGCGATGGCGCGGGCGGCGCTTGCGCAGCGCAATGAAAGAGGTGTCGCCGGCAAGCTGATCGACGGCGTTGAGCAGAAAGGCGACGTTGTCGAAGTTGAGGTTCTCGATGCCGCGGCGGCGGAGCTCGAAGAACTGCTCGCCCATGAG
>DATJYW010000259.1:0-21688 GCA_035499435.1 Candidatus Acidiferrales bacterium
AAAGGAATCGCCGATCGAGTGGGCGCTGGTGGTGCAGGCGGTCGCGGTAGCCGAATTCGGCCCCTTGGCGCCGCTGCGGATGGAGACGTGTCCCGAGGCGAGGTTCACGATGGTTGCCGGAATGAAGAACGGCGAGATGCGTCGCGGCCCCTGCTCGAGCAACGTCTGGTGCTCGCGCTCGATCACCTCGAAGCCGCCGATTCCGCTGCCGATATAGACTCCCACCTGTTCAGCGATCTCCGGCGTGACCTTGAGGCCGGAATCGCTCAGGGCGAAATCAGACGCCGCGATGGCGTACTGGATAAACCGCCCCATCTTCTTGATCTCTTTTTTCTCGATGTAGGACGAGGGATCGAAACCTTTGACTTCTCCGGCGATGCGGCAGGAAAACGCACTGGCGTCAAACTGCGTGATGGTAGCGATGCCGCATTTCGAAGCCTTCAGCGCATCCCAGGACAGTTCCGTTCCAATCGCCAGCGGCGTCACTAATCCGACGCCGGTCACTACCACTCTCCGTGACAATAATCTTCTCCCGGACGGCAGTTATTTCTTAGAGGTTTTGCCTTCGATGTAGTCGATGGCGTCCTTCACCGTGGTGATTTTCTCTGCGTCTTCGTCGGGGATTTCGAGCTCGAAGGCCTCTTCGAACGCCATGACCAATTCCACGATGTCGAGCGAATCGGCGCCAAGATCGTCGACGAACGACGCGTTATTATCAACCTGGCTCTCATCGACGCCCAGTTGCTCGACAATAATCTGCTTCACCTTCTGCTCAACTGCCATGATGCCTCCTGGGATTTTTGTGAACGCGTTGATTTTAGCTATCTTTGCGGAGTTCGCGCAAGTTGCGCCGCGCCCTGCCCAAGTTTCTGTTCTTCCATAAGATAGCACGCGGCAGCCCTGCTCCCGGGCCCCTGGCTGAAAACCACCAGCGAGGTGCAAACCGGCCATCGACGGCACCTGTGTGAACTAGGTTTATCAATCACTTGGCAGTGGAATCGCGCGTGCAATACGGTATGCAGGAGCAGTACGAGGCTACGCTTATGACTTGCATTCGTCTGATGGCAACAACCCTGACCGCTGGAACCGTGATGCTGTGGGCGCAGGATCAGTCGTCGGGGGGCTGGCGCCGCGCGACCGATCCACCTCCGGCTCCCGCCGAAGCAGCTCAGCCACCCCAGGTCACCGGCCAGGATCCCACCCAGCCGGTAGCGCGCCCGCCGGCGGATGGCTGGGGGAACCCCCAGCAACAGCCCAATGATCGCCCTTCCTCCGCTATGCGACAGTCTCCTCCGCCGTATGGAGTTCCGCCGGACTTGACCATTAAGCCGGGTACCTTCATTACCGTGCGCATGAGCCAGGGTTTGAACAGCGATCGGAATCAACAGGGCGACCTCTTTACTGCCACTCTGGACCAGCCCATCGTTGTGGACGGTGTAGTCGTCGCCCAACGCGGGCAGAACGTCGTAGGGCGCGTGGCGGAAGCCAAAAAGGCGGGCCGCGTCGAAGGCACCAGCCGCCTTTCTCTGCAATTGACTGGAATTACGCTGGCAGACGGTACGCAAGCCAACGTGCAGTCCTCTCTGGCGACCCGCAACGGCCCGACCAGCGTCGGCAACGATGTCGCTGCCGTAGGCGCTACAACTGCTACGGGCGCGGCAATTGGCGCCATGGCCGATTGGGGTCGAGGCGCGGCAATTGGCGCCGGCGCCGGCGCGGCAGCCGGGTTGATCGGCGTTCTGCTGACCCGCGGGCACCCCACGATTGTTTATCCGGAGACCGCCCTGACTTTTCGTCTCGATGCACCGGTCGTCGTCGACACGACACGCGCAACGTATGCCTACCGCTACGCTGGGCCCGAAGACTACAACCAGCCGGTGCAGTCGCGCGTGATGCAGCCGCGGCCCAGACCCGCGCCTGCCCCCGGTGCTTATGCGCCCGGGCCTTATTATGGGGCTTACCCCTATCCTTATCCCTACCCCTACTACAGCCCGTATTACTACGGATATCCGGGATACTGGGGTCCGGGGTTCGGTGTGGGCGTCGTGATCGGGGGCCCCGGCTGGCACCGCTGGCACTAGAAACTTAGTGTGACGGTCTACCGGCGCCCGTCGAGACGCGATGTAGACCGCGCACGTCGCCTGGGTAGGTCTTAGAATGACGGTATGCTTTCCAGGCGACAGTTTCTTCACACCGCGCCGGCGGCTGCCGTGATAGCCGGGTCGCGGCTTTCGGCGAGCCGGCTCCGCGATCTCGGAGTGCAGCTCTACACAGTGCGCGAGATCCTGCCCAAACAGCCGGCGGAGATATTGGCGGCGATCAAGAGTATCGGCTACACCGAGATCGAAGCGACCTACGCCGGACTGGACCGCATCTGGCCGTCGGTCGCGAACTCGGGGTTGAAACCGGTCAGCATTCATCTCGACAACACGCTCATGAACGCCGGCAAGGAAGACGACCTGGCGCGTGCCATCGACCAGGCGAAGAAGTGGGGCTTCGCATTCGCGGTCTTCCCGTACCTGCCGCCGGCCGAACGCGGGGGGCTGGACAAGATCCGCGTGCTCACCGACAAGCTGAATCGCGCCGGCGAGAAGTGCCGCGCCGCCGGATTGCGCTTCTGTTACCACAACCACGCCTTCGAGTTCGAGCCGATGGAAGGGACCACCGGTTTTCAGGTCATGGTGGACCGGCTGGACAAGAATCTATGTGGATTTGAGCTGGATTGCTTCTGGGTGAGCGTGGCCGGGCACGATCCGGCAGCCATGCTGCGCGAACTCGCGGGGCGGGTGCCGCTGGTCCATCTGAAGGATAAGCAGGCGGGCACGCCGCTGCTGTACAAAGAATCTGTGGAGCGGAGCGCATTCAAAGAGGTCGGCAACGGTACGCTGGACTGGAAGGCGATTCTGCAGGCTGCGGAATCAGCGAAGGTGGAGCACTACTTCGTGGAGCAGGATCAGACACCGGGGAATCCGGTGGATAGTCTGCTGCAGAGTTTCGGTTTTCTATCGAAGCTGGACTATTGAGCTGCCAGGAGTGAGCGGGCCGCGCAGCCGCATGGACTTTGGTGCGGATGAGAGGACTTGAACCTCCACGGAGTTGCCCCCACTAGAACCTGAATCTAGCGCGTCTGCCAATTCCGCCACATCCGCATGTGTTTGGCACCTTTGAGTTTACCACGAGTTCCGCAGAAGGCACTGTAGTGGTTCTCGATTCGAAAAAGCGCGACCCATCCGGGCTGGCGGATTTTCGGATAACAAGCCCGGGAAGTTGTTGATTTGCGGGTGCTGCATCCACTGCGGGTGGCCACTGAGGGCTCTGTGCGGCTTTCCGCAACATCTATTCCCGTCGTTTCCCACGCACTAGATTTTGGAGCTATCGGCGCCAAGATGGCCTCCATCGCGGGCCTCAGGCGTTATAGGACCTGTCGGATGACGCTTTTGGCGATTTCCCACAGCATTTGGGCGTCAGCGTCGACGAGGGTAACCCCATGTGATAGCTCCTTCTGGGGACGGATGTAGTTGCGGTAGTCTCTCATCACCTCGCCCACGTCCTTGGCCGTGGTTGAGATCCACTTCAGTTCATGCGCCACATCGATGTAGTTCTTGAGGGTCCAGTCTTTCAGCGGCAGGGTCTTTCCGGCCTTGTCCTTCGGCTCTGAGGCCGCCGTGAAGACAGGTGCCTGATTCGGAAGTTGGTTAATCTTCGCAAGCAGGAGGCCTTCGAGAATCCCGCCCTTCATCACAGTGGCAGCGAGGGGCGCGCCCGAATTGACACAGATAACGCATTCACGCCAGCGCTGCCCAAGAATCGACTGCATTTTGGGGTCAGAGCTGAGGGGCGTGAATTGAGGTGCGCTGTCGGCCGTCTTTGTCGTGGGTTGTGCAATTGTGGCCGGGGCAGCGAGAGCGATGACGTGTTGAGTCTGCAGCCCGCCGAGTTGCCTCTTGACTGTTTTCAGCGCACCAAGATACCTGGCTCTCGTCGCCGCTCGCGCAGATGATTCGAGTTGTTGCTTATAGACATCGCCGCGCCCGAGTGATCGCCGCGAACGTTGCTGGTGAGACTCGGGCAAGCGCCGCAACAGCTTCGCCGATTATGATGAACTCCCGCTCGACGGAGGAGCGGACCAGGCGGTTAGAATTGGTATGCCGTCAGATCCATGTCCTGAACCGCGGCCGCAATCGCGTCGCAGGATTCGAGGATATCGCTCAAGTAGGCCCGCTCATCACGCCGCATAGAGCAGTTGCTTGGTGCTTTCGATGTTGCGGGCGAGGTACGGGTTCTTCACTGCCCCAGTCATCACGAGATCAATCTCTTGCCCCAGCAGGACCTGGAGTTCATCGCGGAGACCGAAGTAGGCGTCGACGCGCGCGTACGGGGCCATGGGTGCGAACTCGACGAGCAGGTCCAGGTCACTCTCGTCCGGCCTGAAATCGTCGCGCAGCGCGGAGCCAAATGCCTCCAAGCGGTTCACGCCGTAGCGGGCGCACAAGTTCCGCTATTGCTTGGCGGTTAGAGTTGATGAGGCTGGTCACATCCACATTGTAGTGGAACTGTAGTGGTTCCTACGGGAATCTCAGTTGCCGTGCCTTACCGGACTCGGGAAACTCCGCACACTGCAAAGACATACCCGTAGGGTTCCGGCGCAGGGGGCACCTGAATCTAGCGCGTCTGCCAATTCCGCCACATCCGCACACGTAGAGACTTCATTGTTTAAAACCGCGGGTTGAGAGTCAAACGCCGCACATCGAATTGCCGCGCGCGAAGCCCCCGGCTTCAAGGCTATAATCAATGGCTGCATTTAGGGGGGCGGAAATGGGCGACTCGCAGGGCGGCACGAGGTTGGAGCGTTTTTCTCACCTGATCGCCGGGTTGGTGCCGGATGCGATCACGGCCAGTGTGGTTCTCACGCTGTCGGTCACCCTGGTAGCTTTTGCCCTGGGAAACCCGGTCGAACGGATGGCGGATGCCTACTACAAGGGCCTCTGGATGCTCCTGCCGTTCACCATGCAGATGACCCTGATCATCGTGTTGAGCTCGGCACTGGCAGCGACGCCGTTTCTCCGGCGGGCCATCGGCGGGCTCGCGCGGCTGCCGCGCTCACGCAACCAGGTGATCGTGACCGCGTTCCTGGGGGCCGGCACGGCGTCGTACCTGTACTGGGGGCTGGGCTATGCGCTGGGCCCGATGATCGCCATCTACTGCGCGGCGGAAGCGGAGCGCCGGGGCATCGCCATCGACTTCCCGTTTCTGCTGGGCGTGACTACGGCGGCACAAGCGGTATGGCAGTACGGCATCTCGTCCAGCGGCCCTCTGCTGGTGGCTTCGGCCGGACACTTCCTCCAGCCTGTAATCGGGATCGTTCCGCTGTCGGCCACCATCTGGTCGCCCGCGGCCTTGATTCATGAAGCAGTCTATGCCGGCGCGGCGATGATCGCTGCATGCTGGCTCATGCCGCGAAATTGCCGGGCAATCTCGCAATTCCCCGAGTCTCTGGCATTGACCAAGGCCGTGCAAGCGCCTGTTCCCAGGAGCGAGAGCGCAGGCAGCCTGTCGGAAGGATTGGAGCGAAGTTCTGCAGTGCCGGCGGTCCTTTGCAGTATGTTCGCCGTATGGCTGGGCTACCACTTCGTAGTGCGGAGGGCAAGCCTGGATATCAACTCGCTCAACGTGACGCTCCTGCTTCTTACGTTCATGCTCTACCGCAGCGTGCAACGGTTCGCGCGGGGCGTGCAGGCCGGCATCGGCGCAAGCTGGGCCGTGATCGTCCTCTATCACCTGTACGCAGGCGTGGCAGGCATGGTCCAGTACACCAACGTGGGTGAGAAGGCGACCCTGGCGGCGGCTTCGATTTCCGGGACTTCGACCTTCCCCTTTATTACCGCGCTTGCAGGCACGGTGTTCGCCTGCTTCATCCCGTCGAGCGGAGGCCAATGGACAGTGCAAGGCTTCGTGACCGTGAAGACCGCCATGGCGGTGGGGGTCTCTGTACCGCGCGGAATGCTGGCCCTGGGTGTCGGCGACCACATGGGCAACTTTCTCACGCCTTTCTGGTACGTTGTGATCGCGGGCATCGCGCGCGTGGACTTTCGCAGCTTCTTCGGCTACGGTTTGGTGTTCTCGGTGATCTGGTTCGTGGTCGGGGTGGTGGTGTTCACGTTCGCGCCATGCTGAGGCGACGGCAATCCGATAGCAGGCTCTGCTCGTAATACCAGCAGCGGTGAGAACCGTGTGTTAGTAATACGATTCTATGATTCGTGCTACTCACAGATTGGCGTTGCTTCTGGGGTTCGCCATGTGGGCGTTTGGCGGCGATGGCCAGATCGGCGGCCGCGTGCTCGATCCTCAGGGGCGGGTCGTCCAGCATGCGACGGTTCGGCTGCTGGATGGATCGCGCGAACTTGCGGCCACGTCCACGGACGCGAGCGGCGAGTTTCGCATCCCGAGTGTTCCGCCGGGGCGCTACCAGTTGGCGGCGGAGGCGCCCGGCTTTCGCGGCGCCGCACACGAGGTCATCGTTGCCGAAGATGGCCGCACACGAGTGGATCTGGCGCTCGCTGGAATTGCCGGCCAGCATCAGAGCGTGGTCATTTCGGCGGCGGCGGTCGAGCCCGGCGTCGACCTGCGCAACTCCGAAGTGTTCGACCGAACTCTATTCACGCGCGACGACCAGGTGATGCAGCAATTGAACGCGGGCATCGACGCGGGCCAACATGAGGGCGGCGGCAAATCACTGGAGATCCGGCGATTCGGATTCAACCTGGATCACGGCGGTGTGAACGGTGGTCTCAAGGTGCTGGTCGACGACGTGCAACAGAACCAGGGCACGCAGGGACACGGTCAGGGATATCTGGGCGCGCTTAAGGCTTTGAGCCCCGAGCTGATTCAGGACGTCACGGTGATCAACGGTCCCTTCCGCGCGGAGTACGGCGATTTCAGCGGACTGGGCGTGGTGCATATTCGTCAGCGGGAGTCCCTGCCCGACGAGTTCACCTTGCGCCTGCAAGGCGGCAATTTCGATACGGGGCGCGGGTTCTTCGCCTACAGCCCCGACGTGGCCGGCACCGACGCTTACGTTGCGTACGAAGGCTCGTACACGGACGGGCCGTTCCGGAATCCGCTGCGCTACCGGCGGGACAACGTGAACGCGAACTACACGGTCTCGCTGGGGCAGGACGAGAAACTCGGCTTCCGGTTTCTGTTGGGGCGGAACGATTTCTACTCGTCGGGCCAGATTCCGTTGGACCTGGTGAGCGCGGGCGCGCTCGACCGGTTCGGCTATGTCGATCCCAGCGATGGGGGCCGCGTCCGCCTCGGCACCGTGTCGGCGTATTACAGCAAGCTGCGCGCCAACGGCGACACGTTCAAAGCCGATGGATTTGTGTCGCGGTCGCTCTTCGATCTGTATTCCAACTTCACTTATTACCTGAACGATCCCGCGAACGGTGATGCCTTTCAGCAGCACGATTCGCGGCTGCAGCAGGGCTTGAACGCGCAGTACACACACCCGCATCATCTGGGAACGGTTGCAGCGGTGCTGGTTACCGGGGCGAACTTTCACGACAACGAAATCAACGTCGGGCTCTACCCGCGGGATGGCCGGAACCCGACCGGCGTGACGACCCGCGCGGACGCGCACGTCACCAACGGAGCAGGCTACGCGCAGGAGAGTCTCACGCTGTGGCGCGGGCGGCTGCTGCTCAGCGGCGGACTGCGCTTCGATGAGTTTCGGTTCGCCGTGACGGACCGCGTGAACCCGGAACAAAGCGGCGTACAGGCCGCGGGACGGTGGCAGGGGAAAGGCAGCGCGGCATTTACGCCGGCGCGCGCGCTTCCTCTTACGCTGACCGCGAACTACGGGCGCGGCATCAACAGCATCGACGCGCGCGGGGTGGTGCAGCGTCCCGACGAGCCCAGGCTGGCGACGACGGATTTCTACCAGTTAGGCACGTCTTCGAACTTCGGACGGTTTGCCATCAGCACCGACGCCTTCTGGATCGACCATTCGAACGAACAGGTCTACATCCCCGACGACGGCAGCTTCGAATTCAAGGGGCCAAGCCGGGCCTACGGTTACGAGGCTAAGGCGTCGGTGGCCATCACACGACGGCTGTCGCTGAACGGCGGGATGACCAAAATCGGCAACGCGTTTTTCCGCGGCGGCGATCATCGCGTATACGTGGACAGCGCCCCTCACTTCGTTGCCAATGCGGCGCTCACGCTCGCCGGGTGGCACGGTTGGAGCGGGTCGCTGCGGATGCGCGCCATCAATCACTACCGCCTGGATGGCGAGGACGCATCTGTCGTAGCCTCCGGCCACACGGTCTTCGATCTGGGCCTTGCGAAACAGGTGCGGCGCGGAGTAGAACTGAACCTGAGCCTGGACAACCTGACCAACCGCGATTACTGGGAGACGCAGAACTACTTCGAATCGAGGGTCATGCCCGATGCGCCGGCGGTCTGGAGGATTCATGGAACGCCCGGATACCCGCTAACCGCCGTCGCGGGTATCACGTTCCGGCTGCGCGGAAAGTGATCCCTGGCGCCGCGCGTGGCCCGCTCGCGCGCATGCTAACATCACACCAGATGGCACTCGCCGATCTCACCAAGCAACTTGCGCAGCAGGCGATTCTTTCGGCTGCGGAGAAGCCGGAGAAACCGGCCCCGGCGGAAAACCTGGGGAACATCGTACTCGGCCAGATCCACGCCATGCAGAAGGCGGTCAAAGAGGACGAAGAGCTGACCGTATGGTTCGAGGGCAGCAGCGGCAGGATTCGCGTGCTGGAGATCTATTTTCCTTCGTGGAAGCTCGCCGTGTTGACGGGACTGGATTCCGAGCGCGCCCTGACCCGAATCATATCGCCCGTGGAATCGCTCCAGCTTGTCGCCAAGGTAACGAAGGTTGCCGCGGGAAACAAACCCACTCGGGTCGGGCTGGTGGCGCCGAAGAACGAAGCGCGACCTTAGGACAGGCTGAAGCCTGTCCTACATCCGGCGGGGAGCAAGCTTCTGGGCTTCGCCTAACAAGCCTTCGGCTTTCGGCATGGCGTCGACAGCCTTGGCAACTTCCGGATCGTCCTGAATGGCGGCGCGGTCGGTGGTCTTCTTGTCGAACGCCCGCATGTAGAACTCGTTGCGAATCTGCTGGCGGAGCCACTCCTTGTCCCGCTGAAAGTCCTCGTCGGTCATGGGAAAGTTGGTGCTCTGCAGATAGTCCTTGAAGCGGGCCATCAACTGGTCGTCGGGCATCCAATTGACCGGCAGAGCGGGCTTGTCCGCGCCGAAATAGGTCGAGGCAAAACGATAGATCGCGTACGAATTAAAGATGCGCCGCTGGAAGATGCTGGACTTCGGCGGCTCGTACTTCACATCGGGGGTAATGCCGCCGCCCCCGTACATCTTCCGGCCTACGTCGGTGAGCTTGACGTCATCGCTGTTCTCATGCGACGGGTCCTTGCGCGCGTAGTAGTAGTCGAAGAAGGAGCGGTGCGAATAATCGCGCTGAATCAGCCGGCCACTAGGCGTGTAGTAGTGCGCGATGGTGAGCAGCAGCGCAGCGCCCTGATCGATGGGGAAGGAAGCCTGCACCAGCCCTTTGCCGAACGTGGTGTCTCCGAAGATAAGGGCCCGGTCGTGATCCTGAAGCGCGCCGGAAACAATCTCAGAAGCCGACGCCGAGTTTCCGTTGACCATCACGACGATGGGGTACTTCTGGGCCACGGGGTTGCCATGCGCCTTGAAGACCTGCTCGCGCTCGGCGCGTCCACGATGCGAAACCACCACCTGGCCGTCGCGCAGGAAGCGGCCGGCCAGAGAGACGGCTTCCGTAACTAGGCCGCCCCGGTTCTCGCGGAGATCGAGGATCAGGCCTTTGACCTTCGACTCGTCCAACCGCTGCATTGCCGCCTCGACGTCCTTGGCCACGTTCTGGGCTTCGAAGCTGGTCACCTTGAGGTAAACGATGCCGGGTTTATACCAGAAGGCGTCCACCAGGCTGGTTTCGATTTCACCGCGGGTGACGGTGACCGTGACCGGATCCACCGCGCCCGAGCGCATCACACTCACCTTGACCTGAGTGCCGCGCGGGCCGCGCAGCATGTCGGCAACCGCCGAAGAATCTTTCCCGGTGACGTCCTTGCCGTCGACGCCGACGATCACGTCGCCGCGCCGCAGATCGGCCTTCCAGGCGGGCGACCCGGGAAACGGCTCCATGGCGATCACTTTCGGGCCATCCATGCTGATCAGCATCCCGATGCCGTAATACTGGGCACGCTGCTTGCGCTGCATGTCCTGGTATTCGTTCGGATCGAGGAAGCTGGAGTGGGGATCTAGGGTGCGCAGCATGCCGGGCACGGCCCCCTGGTAGATGGCTTTCTCGCTGGAAACCGGATCGGCGAAGTTCTGGCTGACCATGGAAAGGGCGCTGGTCAGCGTCTTGATGCTTCGTTCCAGGTCGTCCTGCGGCGCGCTGGCCGCGAAGGCAGGAGCCAGCAGCAGAGCGCCGGCGAATAAAATGGTAGCGGAGAGTTTGGTTTTCATTGACTTACCGGCCAGCCGTGGGGACGTTGCGGGTCAACTGGTATTCCTTGGCCACTAGCATACCGTGTCGGGACACGGTTTGCCAGGGCCTCAGTTCATTGGACTGGCCAGACGGCCGATTGGTTACGCCCGCTTGTTGACTCCGGTTGACGGCGACTGCTCCCCTTGGGGGGTGAATTCGTTATTAACCTGTGCCGATAACTTACGCTGACCAGTACTATCGCAGCTTGGAATCCGACTTCGGCATGGATGATGATGGATTCAGATGATGACAAGAGTCCTGGGATTTTTCGGCATGGGCGGCCTGTTTCTCACGATCTCGCCGGGATTCAGACAGACCTTGGTGGACGGCATCGGGTCCTTTGAACACCAGATGGAGCTGTATTCTCCGTTCTCGTATGTGGCAGGTGTCGTCGTAGTCCTGCTGGTACTCGTCATGTCGTTTTACCGCGGCGCCCAGCCGCAGTAGCCCTACCCGATACGCGCTTTGCGCGTCAACTGGCCGGTCTCGCTGCGTGCGGGCTTGCGCTCCGCGGGCGGACTCAGGCGCTTCACCTGATCGGTCACGCAAACCAGGAACATGGGCTGCCGCGCATTCTTGAGCAGATCGATGATGCGGTTGGGAGCTTCTTCCAGGTAAATGGATTTTCCGTCGGTCAGCAGGTGGATATCCGCCGACGAGGCCAGCGCTTCGCTCAGACGCTTTCCCATATCTTTCTGAAGGAACCGCAGAACGCGGCGAATCTTCTGCAGCGAGAAGCCCTTCCGCCGCAATTCGGCGATCACGGAAATCTCGACCACTTCCTCCGGCATGTAGATCCGCTTGTGCCCGTCCTGCTTCGGTGAAACCACGTTGCGCTCGTCCCACCACTGCAACTGGCGCAGGCTCACGCCGCAGATGCGGGCCACATCGCTCGAGTTATAACCTTCCGGTTCGGATGGGGAGACGGGCCGGCTTTTCCTGGCTTTGAACATTTTTCGCCACTTCCGTTTCGGTTGAGAATTAATGCTGCCAACTTGGATTGTACCTACGCCACCGCCGGTGTCAATGGGGACGCGAAGAACAGAATATCAGAAAGCTCACGCCGCGTTGAGGCTCCGCTGCGATACCCGGCTGCTGCCTTTCGATAGCAGGATACGGCGGGGTGTTGCCAAAGGTAGGTAGTACAAGTAAAACCAGTGATTTCATAGAGCGGAAAGCGGAGCGGTTGTAAAATCAGGACGCAAAGGAAAACATCTCACTGTGGGCAACACCCGGCTCGACTTTCTGAATCGCGAATTGGTGTGCGAAACGCTGCTGGCGGAGCATCTGGCGGCCGGCCCGCTTCCTGCCGAAGAAGCGCTGCGCCTTGCGCGCGAACTCGGGTCGGCTATCGGCCGTATTCACAGCCGCGGACTGGTGCACGGCGCGATCTGTCCGCAGTCGATCGCGATCACCAACGACGGCGTGCGACTTCTGGCGCCCGAGTCGCCAGAAGATCACGTGGCCTATTCCGCGCCGGAGGTCATCCAAGGCAGGCCGGCCGACGCGCGCAGCGACATCTTCGCCTTCGGTGCGGTGTTGTACGAAATGGCAAGCGGGCGACGGGCGTTTCCGGGATCGGCTGAGGAGCTGAAATCGGCGATTCTGTCTCAATCGCCCGCGCCGCTTGCAAACGGTTCCCCGGAGCTGGCTGTGCTCGCCGCTGTGATCGCAGGCTGTCTGGAAAAGGATCCCGCGCAGCGGCGTCAGCGCATTCAGAACGCGGTGATCGAATTGAAGCTCGCAGGACGGGGAGCGCCGCGCGGCGAAGAAGTTCCATCCCGCAAGGCATCGCGAATTTTTCGGGCACAACCTTTGCCGCCGGCTCCGGTAGCTGCCCCGCCCACGCCCCCGGCTCCGAGGGCAGCCCTGGCGGCGCCTCCCGCGGCCCGCGTGCCGGGCACAAGCCTCCACCTGTTCGCCTCGATGTTTCAGCGCCGGATGTGGCTGGTGGGCGCCGCGGCGCTGACGCTCGCCGCTTCTGGAGTCGCCGCGGTTGTGCTTCTGAACCGGCGGCCCGCGGCGCCGGTTCTGAAATTCGCGGTGACACAACCGGAACACACAAGCTATCCAGGCATGCCGGCGGTGTCTCCGGATGGCAAGTACCTGACCTTTTCGGCGGTCGGTCCGGAAGGTAGGCGAATGCTGTGGCTGCGGCCGCTGGACGCGCTGCACGCCACGGTGATCAAGGGCTCGGAAGGTGCCTCGGCGCCGTTCTGGTCGCCGGATAGCCGGTACGTCGCGTTCTTTGCGGCGCGCGTACTCTACAAGGTGAAGATCGAAGGCGGCGCTCCGGAGAAGGTCTGCGACGCGGAAGCCACCCCGGGCGGAGGCGCGTGGAGTAAAGATGGCGTGATTCTGTTCGCTCCGGGCTTGTCGGATGGGTTGTATCGGGTGGCGGCGGCGGGCGGCAAACCTGAGCTGGTCTGGAAGCCGGATGAGACGCACAATCAGCGCGCCGGGCTTTGGCCGCAGTTCTTGCCCGACGGCAAACATTTTCTTTATTACCTGCAGACCGACAGCCCGGAAAGCTCGGGCGTTTACCTGGGTTCGATCGACGCCGCGGTCTGCCGCCGCGTGTTCGCCAGCCAGACCAATGCCGTCTACTCGGCGGCGGGCGCCGGATCGGCGCGGGGCTATTTGCTCTTCATCAAGGAACGCAACTTGAGCGCGCTTCCGTACGATGCGGCCAGGCTCGAAGTGACCGGCGATCCCATCGTGCTGGCCAACGACATCGGCGCGGTGCGCAGTCTGTCGCTGGCGCCGATCTCGGTTTCGGCGGGCGGTGTGCTCGTGTACCAGGGCGTCGGCAAACCTACGCGGCAGATGGTGTGGCTCGACCGCGCGGGCCGTCAGATCGCCGTGTCGGGCGAGCCCGGCGAATACGGGCCGCCGAGGGTGGCGCCGGACGGCGAGCGTGGAGTCGTCGCCAAGGCGGGTCCGGACGGCAAAGCGCACCTGTGGATTCTCGAGCACAGCGGCTCCGCCGAACAAATCTCGCGCGGGGAGATGCACGAAGGCTCCCCCGTCTGGTCGCCCGACGGTTACAAGATCGCGCACTTCGGGCAGCAGGGCGCGGCATACGATCTGTTCGTCCGGGCAGCGGTGCCGGACAGCCGCCCCGAGGCGATCGTAAAGAGCGCGGCCCGAAAATACCCGACGGACTGGTCGCGCGACGGAAAGTACATCCTCTACGGAGTCGAAGGTCCGGGTACGGGACTGGACGTCTGGGGCTACTCGATGGGTGAGCGCCGCGTTGCGCCGATTCTCGACACGGTTTACTCGGAAGGCTACGCCGCGGTTTCTCCCAACGGGAAGTGGCTCGCTTATCAGTCCGATCAATCCGGGAAGCTCGAAGTGTACGTGCAGGCGTTCGACGGTTTGGCCTCCGGCACGCGGCGCAGGTGGCAGGTTTCCAAAGGAGGCGGACTCCCGCGTTGGCGCGGCGATGCGGCAGAGCTGTTCTACATCACCGAGGATGGCTGCATGATGAGCGTGCCAATTCCCACCGCGGAGGACGGAGCGATCGCGCCCGGGGTGCCGCAGCCGCTGTTTCAGACCCGGCCGGTTCCCAAAACATGGAATCTCTTCGATGTTTCGCCGGACGGCCAGCGGTTCCTGGTGAATGTGCCGTTGGAGTGGACCAGCGCCAATCCCATCACCGTGGTGACTAACTGGACCGAGAAGCTCAAAGAGTACTAAGCGATCTGCCTGCAGCGACAGGGTAAGAAATCGCACAGAGGGGTAAACCTTACATCACCTGACGACGCTGTGATATTGCTTTTTTACAGCCAGCGCCTCACAACATCGGCTTTCTCCTTGCGAAACCGAGGGCGTGAGAAGTGGCTGCCGGATTGCACCAAGGGGGAACGAGGATTTTGACGTTATGAAGACCCACCTAGCAATCACTTGCCTCCTGACCGGCGCCCTGCTTGCGGGCGGTTGTGCGACCAAGAAGTATGTCCGCAACACTACCGCTCCGGTGCAAGCCAAAGTGGATCAGGTCGGCGAGCAGACTAACCGGAACAGCCAGCAGATCGAAGATACCAAATCCCAGGTGAAGCAGGTCGACGACAAGGCCACCAACGGCATCAGCGGTGCCAATGAGCGCGCCAACGCCGCAGACCAGCACGCGGCCACTGCCGACCAGCACGCCGGAGAGGCCATGACCCGCGCCAACGCGGCCAATCAGCTAGGGGAGCAGAATACCCAAGCGCTGAATTCGCTGCGCGGCGTGATCGCGAACATCGACGACTACAAGCTGCAAAGCTCGGTGGCCGTGCCGTTCGGATTCAACAAGTATTCGCTCACCGATACCTCCAAGCAGGACCTCGACAAACTAGCGACGGATGTGAAGGACGGCAAGCGCTTCTTTATCGCCGTAGAGGGCTACACCGATAGCACCGGATCGCGGGCGTACAACGAGATGCTCAGCGAAAAACGTGCGGATTCGGTGGTTCGCTACCTGGTTTCCAAACACGACATTCCGATCTATCGGATCCATGAGGTCGGTCTTGGAATGGACAAGCCGGTAGACGAAGCCAGGAACCGGGACGCGCGCGCCAAAAACCGCCGCGTGGAAGTGAAAGTGTATTCCGCGGATCAGGCGACTGCGGGTCTCGCCAGCGGAAACACCTCTGCCAGCCGCGATCAGCAATAGGCAACAGGCACCACAAGAGGCATTTCGGTTACTTCCCCCACGGGAACCGCATTGCGTGCGGTTCCCGTTTTTTATTCGGGGGCAGAATGCCGAAAATGGGGTTTTTCGGATGCGGGTCCCAGCGGGACCTGATTCCGGGCCTTTGCGGGCGCGAGGCGGAAAGCTTGCCACCAGATGTACAGGCAGGCGAGGTTGGCCAGGTACATGAGGTCGCCCATGAGAATCCTTCCTGTGTGGGAGATGTCCCGGAAAGCGTGGCCAATGGCTCCCCCGGTAAACTGAATGCCGAGGGCCCCGCTGATCATCAGGAGGGTGTAATCCTTCTCGGCACTTGCGATCAGGACGGCCCACAGACCAAGGTCGAGGATCGCAGCGCAGAAGTTCAAATCGCGCGTCCAGGGATCCATCCAGTCACTCGGACTCACCCCGGTCTGATAGTGAATGAAAAAAGTAATCGTGGCAACCGCGAGCGTGGTTAGAACAACCGCGGCCAGCACGCTTCGCCGCGGTTCCCAGCGAGACGTCGCCCTGTACACCAGAGAGATAACGATCAGGAATACCAGAACCTGGATGATGCGCTCGTTCCACCAATAGATCGCTCCGTAGATCTTGATCGCTTCGGGAGTCTTCACTGCGCTGATCGAAAGACCGGACGGTATCTCGATGACGGTGGTCAGCAGATCGACGATGACGTATATGAAGATGAACGGATGACGCCGGTAGCCACGCTGGCGCAACAGCGTACCGATGATCAGCACGTCGAGAATCAGGCCCAGAACATAGGCGCACGCGGCGAAGCCAAGCTGCATCCACTACAATTCTAGGCCCGGTTCCATCAAATGTCGCGCCAGCCCGCACACCATGCTGACGGCCACCCTGGAGGCGGCCGGTGCGTCTGCACAACAAAACGGACTCAGACAATTGCCGTTGTCGCGGCGGCTTCCACGGCGAGGCTCGGTTCGTGGCGTGCTTGAACGCAGGAATCGCAGAGGATCGGGCCATGGGCTACTTGAGCACAGGTATCGCAAAGAATCGGGCCATGGGCTACTTGAGCACAGGTATCGCAAAGAATCGGACCATGGGCTACTTGAGCACAGGTATCGCACAGGATCGGACCGTGCGCGACTTGAGCACAAGTATCGCAAAGGATGGGACCGTGGGCGACTTGGGCGCAAGTATCGCAAAGGATGGGACCGTGGGCAACCTGCTCACAGCTATCGCAAAGAATCGGACCGTGGGCAACCTGTTCGCAGCTATCGCAGAGGATCGGACCGTGGGCTACCTGCTCACAGCTATCGCAAAGGATCGGACCATGGGCTACCTGTTCGCAGCTATCGCACAGGATCGGACCGTGGGCAACCTGTTCACAGCTATCGCACAGGATCGGACCGTGGGCAATTTTCAACCCCGGGAATGCTGGTGCACCATTGGCGGCATTCCATGTGAGGGCGAATACAAACAGGGCCAAAACGGCGGCGAAAACGAGCTTGCTTGCAAGGAACTTCTTCATTGATCGTGACTCCTGGATGAGAATGGAAAAACCCGCCTCCGGCGGGTTCGTGAGACCAGTCAGACCCGGCTTTCAGCCAGTCAATAAGACGTAGACCTTACCGATATCCGCTGTCTCACAGGAAGTTTAACCCGAACAGTACCTTATTTGGCAACGAAAGATGGGGGGTAGCCAGTACTTTTGTAAGGGGGATATTTCCGCGAGAGTTACTGGTGTCGGGAAATGCTTTGAAATCTAAGGCTTACTCGCCGCCAAAAAGTAGCTCGGGCCCTCGGTGCAAGACCTGCTCGGGGAAGCTCGGATCCGGCCGAAACGGCTCTCTTCCCGGATATTCCAACCGCATGTCGGCTGTGACCTCGTCCAGCATATCCGCGCGCGCGACCTTCTTCTCCATGGCAAACGCGGTCAGCAGGAGATTGTCGCAAATTGCGTTCAGCAACCGGGGAATCCCTTGAGCGCGAAAGTGGATCTCCTCGATCAAGGCCGGTGGGATGATCTTCTGGTCGCGAACGCCGGCGCGAGCCGTGCGGGAGTTGATGTACGCCGCGCTCTCTTGGAGCGTGAACGCTCGCAAAGCGCAGCGCAGCGCAATTCTCTGCTTGAGCTGGCGGAACTCAGGCGCTTCCAGTTTGCGGTCGAGCTCGGGCTGCCCGGAGAGTATGATCTGCAGCAGCTTGCCCCGCCGGTTTTCCAGGTTGCCCAGCAGCCTAATCTCCTCGAGAACATCCCATTCCAGGTTGTGCGCCTCGTCGATGATGAGCACCGTAGTGCGTCCGGCGCCGGCGCGCTCCAGCAGCAGATTGTTGAGCGAGAGCAGGACTTCGGTCTTGGAGAGACGGTTGCACCGCAAATCGAGGTCGTAGGCCAGAAGTTCGAAAAACTGCTCCACCGTGAGACGCGAGTTGAACAGCGACGCGAATGCAATGTGCTGCGCATTGAGGAAATCGCGCAGGCACTCGAGCATGGTGGTCTTGCCGGTGCCGACCTCGCCGGTCAGGGCAATAAACCCCTTGCGGCTCTGGACGCCATAGATCAGGTTAGCCAGGGCTTCTTCGTGCTGCGAGCTCCGGAACAGGAAGGAAGGATCCGGGCTCATGTTGAACGGATTTAGGGTGAAGCCGAAGAAGGCGTTATACATATTCACCGTCTGATCCGGCGGGCCTTTGCCGATTTTACCATGCAGCCGCTACCGGCTTCACACAAACGGCGTTGCCCGAACCCGCTCAGGCGGCCGGTGGGGGCTTCTCGGCCTTTTCCGGCTTGTCGTGCTTCCCGGAAGCCTTGACGGGACTGATCAGCACGTGGGCGTTGCGGCCTTCCATGCGCGGCTGGCCCTCGACAGCGCCGTATGCGTTGAGGTCGGCCGCGAAGCGCATGAGCAGTTTCTTGCCCAGGTCGGCGTGCGCGATCTCCCTCCCGCGGAACTGCACAACCGCTTTCACCCGGTTGCCTTCCTGCAGGAAGCGAATCGCGTGGTTCTTCTTGAAGTCGTAGTCGTGGTCGTCGGTATTGGGACGGAACTTCAGCTCCTTTACCTGCACCACATGCTGCTTCTTCTTGGCATCGTGCGCTTTTTTCTTCTGTTCGTACTGGTAGTGGCCGAAGTCCACGGCTTTAGCCACAGGCGGAACCGCCGTGGGCGCCACCAGCACCAGATCTAGGCCCATCTCCTGGGCTTTGCGAAGCGCGGCCGACGTGGGCATGATCTCGGTGGTGCCGTCGGGAAATACGGCGCGCACCTCACGCACACGAATCGACTCGTTTACATTTTCTCTACGATTCTGCCTCCGGGGAGGAAAGTTTCTGCCTGGATACATTGTTTATCTGTTCGGTTGGAAGTAGGACCACGCGGACGGGGGCTTGGCACCCTTTGGGACTCTCGGGCCGAGAATCGGACTGGTTAAAAGCGAGGACAAGCGGAAAAAGACGTCAAGATCAGTGTACAACAAAAAAAGGAGTGCTACTACGCCCTTTAAGGATGCCGGGCAGCCCGGAAACCTGCTTCACGGCCCGATGAAGAGAATCTTTTGGCCAGTGGTGGCCGCGATTGCTGCTGCCGCCGGAATAATCGAGGTTCGTTCGGCGTTGGGAGAGACCCAGACGTGGGACGAAGGTATTCATATTTCGGCCGGCTATTCGTACCTGACCCTCGGCGATTACTCGTGGAATATCGAGCATCCGCCGCTGGTGAAAATCGTCAGCGCCATGCCGCTTGCCGCATTGGGATTGGTGGCCGAGCGTTTCGGCCCGGACGGCAAGCTGAAGGACCAGGTTCATTACGGGGTCGATTTCCTGTATGCCAACCGCCGGCCCGCTGACACCATCCTCATCGCGGCGCGCAGCGCGAATATTCTGCTGACGCTGCTCTTCATCGCGGCTCTGGCCTGCTGGACACGGCGCCGATGGGGTCCGGCCGCCGGACTCTGCGCCGCCGCGCTGTGCGCCTTCGATCCCAACCTGATCGCGCATGGCCGCTACGTGACCACGGACTATCCGCTGACGGTGTTCTTCTTTTTCTCCTGCGTGCTGTGGGTGGAGTACCTCGAGAGCGGAGGCCGCTCGCGCCTGCTGGCTGCGTCGGCTGCTTTCGCGCTGGCCATGATCGTCAAATTCTCTGCCATTCTGCTGATTCCGCCGCTGGGACTGTTGTACTTCATCTGCTGGGTGCGTCGGCCGTCGGAGTTCCCGGTGCGGCGTGCATGCGCCGCGGCGGTGGCGTTGAGCGGGGTGCTGGCGTTGGCCGTGATCGTGGTCTACTGGCCGGAGACCGTGCGCTGTTTCCGCACGAATGTGCTACCGCTGGCCACGGTGGTCAACCAGGAGAACTTCATTGGGCAGGCACTCGCGTGGCTCGGGCTGAAGCTGCACTTGCCGGCGCACGCCTATCTCTACGGATTGGCCGCGGTGGCCGAACACAACTCCGGCGGGCACGAGAGTTACCTGCTCGGAATGCGCTCGAAAACCGGTTTCTGGTACTACTTCCCGGTGGTGTTCGCGGTCAAGAGCACGGTAACGGCGCTGGCGGCGACGCTGCTGGTGATCGTCGCGTCGGCGTGGGTGCTCATCCGGCGCGGATTCAAGGCAATCACCCCGATGGCGCTCGGGCTGGCCCTGCCGCCGGTCATCTACTTCGTGTTCAGCATGACCAGCGCCATCAACCTGGGAATGCGGCACATTCTGCCGATCTACCCGTTCCTGTACGTGGCAGCGGCTGCTCTCCTGGCACAGGTCCCGCGGACCTGGAAGTCCGCATTTCTCATGGCGGTGCTTTGCGCCGGTCAGATCGCCGAGTGCACGAGCATTTATCCCGACTACCTGGCTTTCTTCAATACCCTGGCCGGAGGACCCGGGCGCGGGCCCGAATACCTGGTCGACTCGAATATCGATTGGGGGCAGGACGTCAAAAAGCTGGTTCACTGGCTGGATGCCCACGGCACGCGGCGCGCGCGCGTGTTCTACTTCGGTAACGCCCAGCTCCGATATTACGGCGTCAACGAGCTCGGTTATCCCGATCCGCTGGACCAGAAGGGCTGGGATGCAATCGACGATTACTGCGTAGCCAACGTCACTCCGCTCGAAGGGATCTACTCGCCGTTGAATACCCTGGCTCCGCTGCGTCTGCGGCAGCCGGTCGCCAAGGTGGGGTGGTCGATGTACGTGTACGACCTGCGCAAGCCCAAACACTAGGGAAGACACGCTAAGATTGTCTTCCATGCCGAGTTGTCCAGCCTGCGCGCACGCCTGTCCGGAAGGCAGCCGGTACTGTCCACACTGCTCCGCTGCCCTGGACGCGACCTCGGCGGAGACCGCGGTGATGGGTCCGAGCCTGAGCTCGACCAGCAGCGTGGATGAAGGGCGGTTTCTGCCCGGGACCGTGGTGGCGGGGCGATACCGGATCGCGGGCCTGCTCGGCCGCGGCGGAATGGGCGAAGTGTACCGCGCCACCGACCTGACGCTCGGCCAGGCGGTGGCCCTGAAGTTCCTTCCGGAGGCCACCGCCAACGACGAGCGCGCGCTGGCGCGCTTCTATAACGAAGTCCGGGTGGCGCGGCAGGTGACGCACCCCAACGTCTGCCGGGTCTACGATGTCGGCCAGGTCCAGGGGCAGCATTACATCTCCATGGAGTTCGTCGACGGCGAAGACCTGGCGACCTTGCTGCGCCGCATCGGGCGCCTGCCCGCGGACAAGGCCATCGAGACCGCGCGCAAAATCTGTGCCGGGCTTTCCGCGGCACACGAGAAGGGCGTGCTGCACCGCGACCTGAAGCCGGCCAACGTGATGATCGACGGCCGCGGCCAGGTGATCATTATGGACTTCGGGCTGGCGGGCCTCGCCGGGCAATTGCAGGGCGACGTGCGCAGCGGCACCCCGGCCTATATGTCGCCGGAACAGCTCGCCGGGACCGAGGTCACCCTCAAGAGCGACATCTACGCGCTGGGCCTGCTGCTCTACGAGATGTTCACCGGAAAGCGGGCTTTCGAGGCCAGCTCGGTGATCGAGCTCATGCAGATGCAGGAGCGCGCCGCGCCGGCCAGCATCACCACGGTGGCCAAGGACCTGGACCCCGCGGTAGAGCGGGTCGTGCTGCGCTGCCTGAGCCCCGATCCGCGCCAAAGGCCCGGGTCGGCGCTGGCGGTGGCGGCTGCACTCCCGGGAGGCGATCCTCTGGCGGCGGCGCTGGCGGCGGGCGAAACGCCGTCGCCGGAGCTCGTGGCGGCCGCCGGCGAAACCGAGGGCCTCGCGCCCCTTAACGCCTCCCTCTGGCTGGCAGCCGCCATCGTCGCCCTCGCCGCCACGGTAATCCTGGCCCCGCGCCAGAGCATCACCTCGAAGCTCAATCTGGAGACCTCGCCCGACGCTCTGACGCGCGACGCGCGGTCCATTCTTAGAGGTCTGGGCTACACAACCAAACCCGCCGACGTGGTGTGGGGTTTGGACTACGACGACGATTACAAA
>DATJYW010000260.1:0-3177 GCA_035499435.1 Candidatus Acidiferrales bacterium
GGCCACGATCGCCAGCGTGCCGCCCGCTTCCTTGAATTTCCCCGCGGCCAGCGCCAACACGCCGATGCCGGCGGAATCGATATAGTCCACGCCCGTCAGGTCCAGCACCAGCCGCCGCACGCCTTTCTGCCCCATCTCCTCGGCCAGAGTCTCGATGCGCTGGCTCTCGCGTCCCAACGCTAATCTCCCGGACACCTCCACCACGGTGAGGTCCGGTTCCACCTTCCGCTCCACGATATTCAGCAGCATAGGTCCCTCATAGTCTACGACGGAACCCGCGTGGAACGGATGATGCACTCACTCCACTAGCGACAGGATCGTCGCCGGTGCATTCCCCTCCAGCCGGTTGTTGACGAAGAGAAACAGAAACTCCTTGTTCTCCCGCGCCCGCCCGATCAGCACCTTCATCGATTCCCGCGCTTCCGGATTCGGATCCTGCACGTGCGTGTAAGGCGCAAAAGCGTCCACCGCCTCTTCGTATACCCTGCCCCGCCGCAGCAGCGCACGGCACACCTGAAAGTCCGCGGTCGCCGAATCCGGAATCGCGATCTGCTGTTTCAGCTCCGGCATCTTCGCCCAGGCGTTGAACACGTGCGCCACATTGTGCGCGCGCAGGCACGCAAAGTACTCCCTGTCCAGAAACTCGGGATTGCGCACCTCGACCGCGTAGCGGAACTCGGGACCCAGCGTCGCCAGGAACGGATCCAACCGCTCCACGAAGGCGCCCACGTCCGCGAAGCTCCTCCGCGAAAAGTTTCCGAATTCGAAGATCAACAGCGCCGTCTTCCGCTGATGCGGAAGCAAAGGCCGCACGAACATCTCCTGAAACACGTGCGGGTCGAGAAATGTCTCGTTTTCCCTGCCTGCTGTGGCGCCATACCGCGCGTGCACCGGAAACACCTTGCAGGTGATTTGTTCCGGCACCTTGAAAGCGAACCGGAACCCCGCCGGCACCTGCGCGAACATCCGCGCCCAGAACTCCGCGGTCGGAAACTGGTAGAACGCGAAATCGCCGCAGACCGTGGGGAATGTCTGCGCGTATTCCGCCAGGCACTCAGCCTCGAATACCTTCTTCGAGAACTTGCCCCGCGAAAGGTACCGCTCGCGCGAGTAAATCTGGCCGAGCCAGCCTTCGTACTTCCATGAGCTGCCGCCGATGAAGATGTTCTCTCGCGCCAGCGCCCGCAGCTTCCCGGCCAGGCCCTCCCGATCGAAATCGCCAGGTTCGTCGAAGAGCGGACCCGGTCCTACCATGCCTGCGCCGCGCGGAAATAGAACGGATCGGCGCCCGCCTCGATCAGGCCCGCCGGCCACAGGCGGATGATCACCGGCGCTGCCCCGCTGCCGTACCGCGTCCGCAGCTCGATATCATGCTTGCGCTTCTGCAGCTCCGCGATCACCGCCGGATCCAGCCGCTCGTCCAGCAGCAGTTTGCCAGGGCTCATGGCGTGATTGTCGAAGCTGGAGACCAGGTGCTCCGTCTGGAATCGCGGTGCTTCCACCGAGCGCTCCGCGTTCATTCCGAAAAACGCCGCGTACATGAAGACCTGCAACAGGGATTGATCCTGGTTATCTCCGCCCGGCGTCGAAAGCGCGAACAGCGTCCGATCCGGATTCACCACGATGGTCGGGCTCAGCGTCACCCGCGGACGCTTGCCGCCCGCCAGCTCGTTCGGATGCCCGGGCACCAGCAGAAAGCTCTCCGCGCGCTGCGTAAGCGGAATGCCCGTATCGCCCGCGATATAGCTCGGCATCCAGGCGCCGCTCGGGGTCGCCGAGAATACGATACCGTCCTTGTCGATCGCGTTCACACACGTGGTGTCCTTGTTCATCAGCGCGTCCGGAATCTTGTAGCGTGGGATGTCGCTATAGTAAGGATGCTTCCCCGCGTGCTCGCCGATCTTCCCCGGCCGGAACTCCAGCGACGCGTCCTGCGTGATCAGTTTCCGCCGCTCGTCGCCGTACGCCTTGCTCAGCAGCGTCTCTGCGGGAATCCTGTTGAACTTCGGATCGCCATAATACGTGTCGCGGTCCGCATACGCCAGCTTTAGCGCTTCCACCATGGTGTGGATGTACTCCGCGCTGTTCATCTTCATCCCCACCAGGTCGAAGCCATCCAGAATGTTGAGCGCTTCGATCATGGCCGGCCCCTGCGTATAGAAGCCGGGCTTGTAGAATGTGTACCCCTTGAAGGTGGTCGAGACCGGCTCTTCGGGCTCCAGGCGGAACGCCGCCATATCCTCGTAGCGCAGGAATCCGCCGTGAGCCTTGGAGAACGCGTCGATGCGGTGCGCGATCTCGCCGCGATAGAAGAAATCGCGGACTGCGTCGATCGCCTTCGCCCGGTCGGCTCCCGCGGCGACCGCCTTTCGCTCCGCATCCGCCATCGACCGCAGCGTGCGCGCCAGGTCCGGCTGATGGAAAATCTCGCCCACGATCGGTACCCGCCCGTTGGGCAGGAAGATGCGCCGCGAATCCGGCCACTTCTCCAGGTACTTCATGCTGGCCCGTATCGACTGCACGCGGAACTCGTCGACCGGGAAGCCGTCCGCCAGGTCGATCGCCGGCTGGATCACTTCGCTGAACGATTTGGTGCCGTACTCGCGCAGCGTCACCAGCCCCGCTTCCACCATGCTCGGCACCAGCGCCGGCAGGATGCCGCAGACCGGCACCCAGTTCTTCATCCCGCTGGTTTCGGGTGGCGTGACGATCTCGTCGTCGGTCACTTTGTGGTCGCGGAAGAATTGCGCGCTGGCCAGCTTCGGCATGGTGCCCACGCCCGCAATGGCGTGGACCTTGCCATCCTTGGTGCGCACCAGGATCGGCGCCTCGCCGCCCATTCCGAAGTGCGAGAACTCCACCACGCTGGCGGCCAGCATCGTGGCCACACCCGCGTCCACGGCGTTGCCGCCCTGGAAATAGAGGCGCATCCCCGCCTCGGTGGCGTACTCCGTACCGCCTCCTACCGCGCCGCGCGTGCCTCGCGCCGGCAGACGCATCGCCGGCTCCTGCCGCCGCGGCGCCTGTCCCCAAGCTACCGCCATGCAGCAGCAGGCCAGCAGCATCGCCGATCTAGGTTTCATGCTTGCATTGTATAATCACTTCACTCGTGGCCGAGCCAGAGCCCCAATCCGACCCCGCACGAAAAGGCGAGGACGAGCCGATGCTGTACTGCCC
>DATJYW010000261.1:0-22274 GCA_035499435.1 Candidatus Acidiferrales bacterium
GCATTGAAAGCCTCGGCACGGAACTCGACCAGGCTCCCTTCGCGGATCGGAAGGGCGAATTGCTTGAAAAGCGACATCGCGGCGGTCGAGGTACCGGGGACCCGGGCGGTCGAAATTTCGCGTGCCGCGTTGCCCACCGTAAACGGGGGCGGGGTCACCGCATTCTGCGGATTGTCGAAGTACTGGTTCAGCCAGTTCGACCCGTTGTTGCGCGTCAGTGGACCGACCAGGTTCGGCCGCTGCCCGCCATACGTCGGCAGCGCCTGGGAGGTACTGAGCCCCAGCGCGATCGGCATGCCGTCGTCGAATCGCCAGAGCCCGTTCGTCTGCCAGCCGCCCAGCAGGGCATCGACGCCTCGATTCCAATTGGTGCCGAAGTGCTTCCCCTTGCCGAACGGCAACTGGTATACGTACGAGAACTGCAGCACGTGCGGAATATCGTACTGCGAGACAGAGCGCTCCAGATAGCGGCGATTCGGATCCTGCAGGCTGGTGGCGCCGCCCAACCACGTAGTGCAACTGCAAGCCACGGACGAGTTGTCGATCGACTTCGAAAAGACATAAGTCCCCAGCAGTTGCAGACCCTTCGAGAAGCGCTTCTCCACCCGGACCTGTAACGAGTTGTAGGTCGAGTTTGCCGTGGGCGGATCGGGACCGCTGAAACCGGAGAATTGCGGGTACGGCTTCAGTAACTGGTTATAACTCACCGTCGGGCTCGACAGGCTGCTCGCCGGGTTGGTAATGATCCCGTAGAACGGGTTGGTGACTTTGGTGTTCAACTGCGTAATCGTGGTGGAATCCGCGGTCTCCACCCACGCGCCCAGATAGTTGAGGCTGCCCGCGCCGCCGAAATACAGGTGCGTCCCCTTGGTGCCGAGGTAGTTCACATCCACCAGGAAACCGCCGCCCAACTCGCGCTGCACGCCCAAATTCCAGGTCTGCATGTAGGGCGTATTGTTCCAGTACTTGATCGGCCCGCTGATGCCGAGCCCGATCCCGGTGAGCAGCCCCTGCGAACTTCCCGGAGGCAGTTGAATTCCCTGCGGAAAGGGATTGGAGAGGCGTCCCCACGGCGTGGCGCCGTCGTTCTGATAACTGAGCAGTAGAGGAGTGGTCCAATTGAAGCCCGTAAAACCTCCGCCACCCGTGCCCGACGCGGCACCCTTGATGGAATCATAGAAAATCCCGTATCCCGACCGGATCACGGTGTTATTGCCGATCCGGTACGCAATTCCGACGCGCGGGCCCCAATTCGCCGTATTCACGTCGTATGGCGAACGGTCGCTGTTGCTGGCGAAGACAAGCCCACCCTGCAGGTTACTCAGCCCGGGTACTTGAAGCGGCGACGCCACGTTGGGATCGATCCAGCTCATGCGGTTGAAACGCTCGGTGCGCGGCAGGGTCAGTTCGTACCGCAAGCCGAGGTTGATGGTGAGCCGCGTGGTCGGCCGCCAGTTGTCTTGGAAATACCATGCGTGGGCGAAGTTCTGCGTGGTCACGGCGACATCTACGCCGTAGCCATTTCCGCCTTGCGGAAAACCGACCAACAACGACGCCAGCGCATCGCCGCCCGAACTGCCCGACGGCGTTTGCGACGTGCCGGTCTGCGTGTAGCTGAAGTTCCCCTCCGGGTTCCCAACCTGCAGAAAGCTGATGCGGTGCATGCGCATTTCGTATCCGAACTTGAATTCATGCCTCCCCCGGATTTTGTCCATGCTGGCAGTGATGTTGTGCGTATCCAGCGGGTATTGGAGAATCGAGTAAGTCTGCGACCCGAGGTTTTGGCTGCTTACCGATTGATAACCGTTGCCGAGCTGGATGTTCGGCGTGGCGATGTATCCCGAGGTCAGCATGTATTGAGGTAAGCCCAGGGTGGTTACCGGATTGAAGTCCTTGAAGTCCTGCGCCACGCCGTGCGTGTAACTGAAGCTCCGCACATACCCGTACGAGAGGCTGAGAACCAGGGTCGGACTGAAGGTGTGATTGAAGTTGATTGCCGCCGACCAGGCGTGGCTGTCGTTGGGACCTTGGGTGCAGGGATCGGCCACGTTCCCGAAGCAATTCACGCCTTCGCTCGTGCCTACCGAATGCGACAGACGTCCGGAAAGCTGGCTGGCATCGCTGAGGCGGTGGTCCAGCTTTACGTCGAAGCGGTCGTCGTTACTGCTGCTGCCGTTGGCGCCGATCCAGTTGTTCAGGTAGTTGTAGGACGACGTGCCCAGGCCCAGGTTCGGCAGCGGGAAATATTGCATCATCTTGTAGGCCACCGGATCGATCAGGTTTCCTGCTTTCAGGGGCAACTCGTAAGGCGTGCCCATGAGTTTCGGATTGCCCGGACTGATGTATGTGGCCAGGTTGTTGAAGGGAACGTAGGCACTGCGCACCGCGCCGCCGGCGCTCGCGCTGTAGGTGCTGCTGTAGGGATCCCAGATCTGGCCCGAAGCCACCGAACAGCGCCCGCCAGAATCGAAGACTCCGCCCACCCTCGAGCACACTTCGCCGAAGTCTCCCTGCCGTTCGGCCGGACTCGGTACGCCCGACCTCGCCGTGCCCTGGCTGCGCGTCCTCGTGCCCTGGTAATCGACGAAGAAGAACGTCTTGTCCTTGCGGATGGGGCCGCCGAAGGTGCCGCCGAACTGGTTTTGCTTGCGCGGCGAAATTCCTACGCCCGCCAGGTTGTTGAACCAGTTATTGGCGTTCAACGCCGAGTTCTGAAGAAACTCGTACAGGCTCCCGTGGTATTGGTTGGTGCCCGAGCGGGTCACCACGTTGATGACCGTATTGCCGCCGAACCCGATCTCAGCAGTGTAGGTATTCTGCTGAACATTGAACTCCTGCACCGCGTCCACCGGCGGCGTATATAGAGCAGTAGTAATGCCGCTGTTGTTCTCCTGGTTGGTCTGGCTTGCCCCATCCATGACAATATCGGCTTCGGAGTTACGCCCGCCGTTCGAAATGAAGTTCACCGACCCGGCATTCAATCCGAAGGATCCGCCCGCGGCCTGCGTCACTCCTGGCGCCATCAGCGCGAGATTGAATACCGAGCGGCTGGTGAGCGGCAGGTCGTTGATGTACTTCCGGTTGATGATCTGACCGGTCGACGCGTCCTGCGTTTGCAACAGCGCGCCCACCTCCACCACACTGACCGTCTCCGCCGTGCCTTGCAGTTCGAAGTGCGCATCCACCTGCGCATTCTGCCCAACGGTCAGGATAATACCTGACTGTTTGTAGGGCCGCATTCCGCTAGCGATGACGGTCAGGCTGTATTGTCCCGGGGGCAGGTTGCGCAGGATATAGCGCCCCTCCGAATCCGTTGCCGCCGCATATTTGAAGCCCTTTTCTTCGTCTGCCAGAACCACCTGGGCATTCGGCACCACCGCGTTGGATGGATCCGTAGCGATCCCGGTAAGTGAGCTTCCATACGCTTGAGCACGAACACTGATGGGAGTAAAGGCGGCCCAGCCCAGAATCAGCAGGGCTATAAGTGCACAGCTAAGTGCGGCTCGTGACATAGAGAATCCCCTTCCACTAAAGGAATTGTAGAGTGAATTGGTATAACTCTAGGCCGAACGCGCTCGCGTGTCAACGCTTTTGTGTCCACACGCTGCCGCCGAACGTGGTGATGTACAGCCGGGTGTGGTCTCGCGGGTCCAGTATGACTCGGTGTCCCCATCGGAAATCGTACCCGGGGATCTTCTTCCAGGTGATGCCGCGGTCCGCGGAACGCCACGCGGCCTGTTCGAAGCCGGTCGCGTAAACGATCCGCGAGTCCGCCGAATCGATGGTCACGTCATAGATGTGCTGGTCTTCGGCGAGCACGCGCCGCCAGGTGGCGCCGGCATCCGTCGAAAGGTAGATACCGCCGTCCAGAGCGGCCTCCCGGGTGCTACGGCCCCACGCGGCCAGATACAGCCGCGCCGGGTCGCGCGGGTCGATGGCCAGCCCATTGGGTCCATTGACGCCCTCGGGCAGGCGCAAGCGCGTCCAACGTTCGGCGCCATCGGTGGTGCGATACAGCGCGCCGTCCGCGGCATTATCGAAGCTGCCATCGTCGCTGCGCCGCGCTACCACCAGGTAAAGCGCGCCCTTGGCGTCGCGTGAGAGCCGCCACGCGAAAGGCTGTGCCCCTTCGATGCCGCTGTTCTTCAGCGTCCAGTGCTCGCCTTCGTCGGTCGACCGGAAAACACCTCGGCCGAAGGCGGCCACGTAAAGTGTGCCGTCCGGCGTGCGCAGGATGTGGGTGGCGGCGGTGGGCGGCATACCCTGGCTCTGCACGCGCCAGGTGCGGCCGCCATCGTCGCTGCGCGCGACCCCGCCGCCATATGTTTCCGGGGACCGGTTACGCCACATCTTCGGCCGCGGCAGGTCGTGAGTGTCGCTCATTGCGGCCCACATCCGGCCGCGCACCTTTGGGTCGAACTCCATCCAATATGTGGTGTTCACCCAGTTGCCGGGAATTCCAGTACGCGTGGCGCTGTACCAGCTTTCGCCGCCGTTGTTGCTGGCCCACAGGCCGATATCGGTGTAGCCGATGAACACGTGGCGCGGGTCGAACGGGTCGAAGTGGACTCCGTAGCACGTTGTCACGTCGAGACCGTTGGTGGTCCAGTTGCCGTCCGCGGTGCGATTCGAGTAAACCGCGTTCCATGACTTGCCGCCGTCCAGCGTGCGCATGGTGCGGCCGGAGTCCGTGCCGTAGCAGATATTCGGGTCGGTGGGCGCCACGGCGAGATCGCGTGGATTGCCTGGCCATCCCGGTCCGAAGCGCTCGCTCAACCAGGCGTCGTGGACGTTGGACCCCGGCACGCGGGTGTCCTGCCAGACCAGTTCCCAGTGGCGCCCGCTGTCGATCGTCTTGGCGACACCCATGGATTGCGAAAGCGGCGCCCGCAGCCCTGAGTAGGAGACGTAGGCGACCTCCGGATGGTCCGGGCTGGCTGCGACGGCTTGCGCCTGGCCCTGCATGCCGGGCAGGTACGATTCGTGCCACCACGCCCGGCCGCCGTCGGCAGAAACGAAAATTCGGTTCGAAACCACGGCGTAGAACGTTGGCGAGCCCGACTCCGGCCAGCCGGCCGAGATCGAAGTGAAAGATCCCGGCGATTCGCCGGCGCGCCAGCGACCCTCCTCGCGCACGAGGATCGCGTCCGGGCCGGCAACATAGAGGGTGCGGTCGTTTCGCGGCGATCGGGCGTCAATCCAGATCTGCAGTGCGCGGCCTGGCTGCTCGGCGAGATTCCGCCAGGACGCGCCGCTGTCGGAGGACTGCCACAGGACCGTCTTGCCACTGACAAATGCCGCCGCGATGAGCGATCGCGAATCGGCCGGATCGATGGCGAGCGCCATGATCGTTCCGCGCGGATCGCCGGAATAGGTGAGTCGCACGCCGGCGTGATCGTCGCCCCGGCTCACCTGCGTAATGGACTCAGGATACGGGAGCAGACGCGGCCACGTCACGCCGCCGTCGGCGCTGCGATACAGCCCGCCGCCTGCACCTGCGTAAATCACCTTGGGGTCGAGCGGGTCGAAGACGAAGAAGCGCGCCGTATCGCCGAGATTGAACATGCGCCAAGTACGGCCCCCATTGCCCGTGATGTACGCCCCGGTCATGTCGCAGCCCACCACGACCACGCGCGGATCGTGCGGGCTGATCGTGGGGTAAAACATCGAACCGCCGCCGCCGGGGCCGATGATGCGCCAGGAGGTGTCGGGCGCGGCGATAGCCGCCGCGGCCATCACCAGGAGCAGGCGTCGCATGCAAACCTATAGTCCCACGCGGGCGGGTCTCCGAAATCGCGCTGTTGACTTCGACAGCTATTCGTACCGTAGCGCCTCGACCGGGTCGAGACGCGCCGCCTTGTTCGCCGGCCAGATCCCGAAGAACAGACCGACTCCCACCGACACGGCGATCCCTAGCATCGCGGCCCAAGCCGGCACACTGGTTGGAAGCGACTTGAAAATCAGGCCGGCGATGACCGAGATGATCCAGCCGAAGATGATGCCGCAGATGCCCCCCAGCCCGGTAAGCGAAGCGGCCTCGATCAGAAACTGAATCAGGATGTCCGCTTTGCGAGCGCCGATCGCTTTGCGGATGCCGATCTCGTACGTCCGCTCGGTCACCGAGACCAGCATGATGTTCATCACCCCGATGCCGCCCACCAGCAGCCCGATGGAGCTGAGCACGACCATCACCAGGAACGTCATGGCCGTGATCTGCCGGAAGTCGCTCACCATCTGCTCGGCTGTGGACAGCGCGAACGTGTCGGGCTTGTCGTAGGGCACGCGGCGATCGATGCGCAGCACAGTCCGCACCTCGTCCATCGCCTTCGGCAACTGCCCGTTGTACGCCGTCACCACGATGGCATTCTCGCGCGCGTTCGGGTACATCTTGTGCATCGTGCCGTAGGGCAGCAGGACGCGCTGATCGGTATCGCCGAAGAACGAGGCCGCCGGGCGCAGCATGGTGCCGATTACCATAAACTCGTGCCCGTCCACCGTGATCGTCTTGCCCAGAGGATCTACGTTGGCGAACAGCCCCTTCTCCACGTCTGCCCCGATCACGGCAACCGCCGCGCGGCGCTTGCTCTCTTCGTCGGTGAAGAAACGGCCGAGGTGGATGTCGACCTGGCCGTTGTTGCGGCCGTAACCCTCTTCCACACCGAACAGGTCCACGTCGTAGATGTCATTTCCCTTGTAGTGCGCGACGATCGGACCGCTACTGGGAAAGAGCATGGCCGAGACGTCTTCACACGAGACGCACCGCTCCCTCAGGTGCGCCGCGTTTTCGTAAGTGAGGTTCTTGCGCGTGCGCTCCTCGGGGCTGAGGTTGCTTACCCGGAAGCCCACAGGGAACTTGAACACGATGATTGAATTGGGTCCGAAGCTGCGCAACATGGCAGTCATGTTGGCGTCGAATCCCGTGAGGATAGCAGCCACGCCGATGATGGTCCCGGTGCCGATGATCACGCCCAGCACAGTCAGAAAGGCGCGCAGTTTGTGAGAGCGAATGGTCTGAAACGCCAGCCACAGGCCGTTGGCGAAGGCGAGCCGCGTCATATCAGCGCTCCACCCTCAGGGCAACGATGGGATCGAGTCTGGCTGCGCGCTTTGCCGGGTAGATGCCAAAGAAAAGGCCCACGACGGCCGACAATCCCACGCCGATCACCACGCTGTACACCGGGAGGGCCATCGGGATCGAGGTAAAGCTGCGCACTGTCACCGCGATGCACCACGCGGCAGCCACTCCCACCATCCCGCCCGTGCCCGCCAGTACCGAGGATTCGACCAGGTACTGGTTGAGGATGTCGCGGCGGCGCGCTCCCAGGGACTTGCGGATGCCGATTTCGTGCGTCCGTTCCGTGACCACGGCCAGCATAATATTCATGATCACGATGCCGCCCACCACCAGGAAGACCGAGACAATTCCGACCGCCATTCCCGCGATGGCTGCCGTGAGCTGCTGCCAGAGGTTCACGATGGTTTCGCTGGCGAAGATGGTGAAGGTGTCGTCCTGCGCGGGACCGAGATGGCGATACGATCGCAGCAGGACTCGGACTTCGTCCTCTGCTTCCATGAGGTGCGGCTGGTCGATCGCCTTGGCGATGAGACGAAGTCCATTGCGGCTGCCGTAGGTTTTGAAATAGCTCTCGATCGGAATCATGACGAAGTTGTCTTGCGAATTGCCGAAGACGCTGCCCAGCGCCTTGGCGGTGCCGACCACTTCGTACGGCATGCCCTCGATCTCGATGAACTTGCCCAGCGGATCGCGGCCCTCGAAGAAACGCGCGCGAATGTCGTTGCCGATGAAGACGACAGCGGCATGGCGGCGGACTTCCTCGTAGGTGATGCCGCGGCCAAGCTCGACCTGAATGTTGTTTATGGTCGGGATATTGTCCGTGATCCCTTCCACATCGACCCCGAGCACGGAGTCGGTCCTATAAGATACGCGCGCCTGGCGCGAGGCCATCATGCCGATGTCCTTAAGCAGGGCGGCTCTCGACTTGATAAATTCGTACTCGTCGGGGCGGATCTGCGGATTGCGCTTCTGCATCTCCAAGAACTTCTTGGGATCCCAGTTGCCGAAGAAGGCCATTCGGACCACGCGAAATCCGTCCGCGCCCATATTGGAGACTTTTTCGGCGATGTAAATATTCATGCCGTGAATGAGCGCGGTGACTGCGATGAGTGTAGTAGTCGCCAGGATGATTCCGAGCAAAGTCAGGAAACTGCGCAGCTTGTTTTTCCGGAGCGAATCGAGGGCGATCCGGGTGGCCTCCCAGAAGGAGGCGGACAGACGTAATTTGTGCTTTTCCGACACGTCGGTACGTAATGTAGACGCGGATGGCGGCGAGAATGTTCCGTTCATTGTTCCCAGCGGGACAATCCCAAGAAAATTGACGATTGGGGCGGCCCGATATTAATTGTTCCGTCTTATGAAGCGGGCCAGAAGGACCCCCGCAAACGCGCTCACCGGAATCACCGCGGTGTGCCACACCACGACGTGCAGGGTTTCCAGGTTCGGACAGTGCAACTCCAGCATGCCAACGCCTGCCAGGCTGGCCAAGGTCCCGACGGCAAGTCCGGCGGCCATCGGATTGACCGCGAAGCCCCGACGAAGCACCAGCCAGCCTGCGAGCCCGGCAGCCAGACCGTGCGCCAGGCCCAAGGTGAGACACACCAGGCCTTGATGCACAAACCGGGTGGTCCGGTAGTCGTGAAAGAGAAGAGCAAAGACGCCGGCCAGCACCAGGCTGCCGGCAGCGAGCACCGTGCCGGAGGAGAGGCGGCGCCGGCTCCCAGGCGTCGTTTCGGCCACGCAGTGTACGGCCGAGATCCACGTGAAGGCGCCCAGTACCCCGAAGATCGACGTGATCTCCAGCGCATTCAGCCTGGCGATGCCTTTCAACCCCAGGGCCGTGCCACCGGCTAGCGCAACCGCCGCGGTAATCGCGAAGAGGGCCGAGGCGAGAACCCATGCCGGGGGGAGCGGGCGCACGGGTCGAAGTCCGGAGACGAGGGAATCCGAGATGCGCGCGAGGAGGGCGGGGTCCACCTCATGAGGGGCGCCGGCGGCCCGGTTGAGAATCTCCTCAGGCTCGGGCCCGTTCATGACGTCACCCTTGTTCCCGACAGGCGTTCGCGCAGCGTAACGTAAGCGCGATGAGCCTTCTGCTTGACGGACCCGATACTCGACGACGTGGCGCGCGCCACCTCCTCGATCGACATGTTTAGCACCTTTAACATGGTGATGACGTCGCGCTGGCTTTCGGGCAAGCCGGAGAGCAGCGCCGCCAAGTCCGCATCACGATCGGAAGCCTCTGCCGGCGCGGCAGCGATTTCGGGCAACTGCTCCACCTGCCGCTCGCGAGTTTCGACGCGGCGCACCTTGCGGTAGTGATCGACGCGCACGTGCCGCGCGATGGCGTACAGCCAGGGCAGGACTGGCTCGCCCGGGCGGTATGTATGCCGCACCTCGTGGATGCGGAGCCAGGTTTCCTGCAAGAGATCATCGGCATACCTGCGGCTCACGATCTGCACCATAAAGAACCGATGCAGCGGTCCGCTCAGGCTGTGGACCAGGGCCGCCGCCGCCACGGGGTCGCCATCCTGATACCGGACCATCAGGGCTTTCAGATCTATGTCCGGCTGCATCGGAGAGAAGCGCTCTCCCTGAATTATGGCTGAATCACGCTGTCTATTGTCTGAGTTCGAACGAGCGCTCGAAAAAGTCACGCGAGGCACCGTAACTTTGAGGGCTCGGTATGCGAACCAACTGTCGCAACCCGCTCGCGCCTGGTGCTCGATGCGGGCCAATCTCAAGGAGGAGAACCAATGAACAAGTTTCTCAGTTTCGGCATCCCGGCGCTTTTGATGGGAGCCGCCGCGGTTTGGGGGCAACCCAATGCCGCCACTCTCGTGGTGACGGCGTCCAACGCCAGCGCCAATCAACTGCTGGTCTACAACACGGCGGGCCAGGCCGTGCAGACGATTTCGACGCAGGGCCAGGGCGGCGCCAGCGGAAACGCCGGCGGCATCGCGGCGCAGAGCGGGCTGATCGCCGTGGTGAATTTCGGCTCGAAGAACGTGACCCTGTTTCAGCACGTGGGTAACGGATTTCAGGTCCGGCAATTGATCCCCGCGGCCTCGAGCCCGCTGAGCGTGGCGTTCGGCCACGGCCATCTCTACATCCTCGGAACTACCAAGGTCGAATCGCACCAGATATTCGGTGTCTTTATCAGCTCCAGCCCGGATGGCGTGGTGCCACTGAAGGTAGCGGACGGCTCCGCGGCCCAGGTGGGAGTGGTGCAGAACCAGTTGATCATTACCGAAAAGAGCAACGTCATCGAGACGGTGAACCTGATGAACAGCGGCGCGGTCGGAGGGATGCCCACGCTGGTGGCGAACATTCCGGCCAACGTAAACACCCCGTTTGGGCTGGTGACGCGGGGAGACGACGCATACGTGACCATCGCACATGCCGACGAGATCAGCCTGGTAAGGAACGATACGGTTCTAACGGTTACGCCGTCAGGAACGCAGCACGCGCCGTGCTGGCTGACACTCGTGGGACCTTTCCTGTTTTCGAGCAACTCGCCGAGCATGACCGTCTCGCGTTACGCCGTCTACGGCCAGAAGATCGTGCAGGACGCCGCCGTCGCCGCGAGTTTGCAGGGCGCCCCCACCGACATCGCTTCGGGTGAAGGATTCGTCGCCGTAGTGGACGGATTCACCAGCCCAACGGCAGGTTCGCATCTAACTATCTTTGCGGTCGACGAGGATGGCGTGCTCACGTCGAAAGGAGTCGTGACTACGACCGCTCCACTCAATGGTGTCGCAATCATTGGGGCGGGCGATCGATTCTAGTCGTCTGCTCTTTCCGATTATTTCCCGAACGTGATCGTGGAATCCGTGGTGAACTTCCGGTAATTGCGGAACACGATCGCGTTGCGGGTACATGCGCCCGATCCGCTCATGCACCCGATGTTCTCGCCGGATGCCGGCAGCAGATAGCTCTTGCCGTCTATCTTCGCGAAGCCGTACTGCAGAATCGCTTCCGCGCGGCGGACGGGAAAATCGCGCGGGAAACTCGACGCCTTCTGCTCGATGCGCAGCACGCGCCGGGTGTCCTTGTCGATCCAGATGGCGCCGTCGTAGGCGGGCCTGTAGGTGCGCTCGTCGGGCGCCACCATTGTCCAATGCGAATGCTCCTGGGTCACGGTGTAATCGAACACCACCGCGGGGCGCCCGGCGACCGTATCGTCCCCGCGGCGTTTGAACGCGGCGTCGGTGCCGAACGACATCACGTCTTCCAGCGTGGTGCCGAATTCGCCCGTGCTCCAGGAACCGGAGCGCTCCGGACGGTCGATCGGGTTGCCGTCGATCTTGAAGTCCCGGTAGTCCTCTTTGCCGCCGACATAAGCCAGCTCCGCCGTGATCTCGTCGATCTGCTGCCAATGCGAGATCGGCCATCCGGTGGCGAAATATCGCGTCGTCACCTGCTGCGCCAGGTACGACGGCAGGCCGGCACTGAATGTTGAGGAGGCTTCGCGTGCGTCCTTGATCAGAGCTTCGTCTGTCATGGGACGCGGCGGACCGGAAGAAGGCGGGGATGTGCCCGACTCGTCCGCGGATGCCGCGGACGCCGCCGGAAATGCACCTCCGGAAGAAGGCTCGGGGTTTGCACCCGTCTCGGATTCGGACGCGGCGCCGCTGGCGGTTGCGATCTCGGTGCGCGATTTGCCCATATCTTCCGCGGACGGCGCCCGCACCGCTGTCTGGTCGTAGGGCAGTTCCGCGGCATGACGCTCCTCGGCGGTACCAGCGCGCACAAGAACCACACGCAGAGCGGTCTCTTCGTCATCCGGGCTCACCTGAACGGACAACTGGTCCCCGGGATGCAGCAGCGAATCGCGGATGGCTTCACCTGCCTTGTTCTGAAACCGCGTCTTCGCCAGCAGCCGGAAACGGAGAAGCACTTTTTTCGGGTTCTGCACCACCAGGTCTTTCTCCTCGAGCTTGCGCAACGTTCCGTCGATCGAGGCCACAGTGGTTTTGGCCTCGTCGGCCTTGCCTTTGCTCTTGTCCTTCTTGCCTGGCAGCTTCACTCCGGGGATCGGCAGGTTCAGGCCAGGCACGCCGGTAGGATAGGTATTCGGATAGTTATTGGGCGGATAGCTTCCCGGCGGGTAGCCACCGGGCGGGTATTGGCCCGGGGGATACTGGCCGGGTGGATATTGGCCCGGCGGATACTGGGTCGGATACTGCGCCAGAGCGGGCAGACCGGCTGCCAGGAGCGCCAAGATTCGAAGCCGCGCCATGCAGTCCCTCCGGACCAATTCTATACGGAATTTTCCCGGGTGGCGAGGTGGTGCCGGCGCCGCGGTGCCTACTGAAACACTACTTTGTCCTTGGTACCGCCGAGCTCGACCCACTGAATGCGATTGGTACCGTCGACCTTCGTCGTCTCGACCGAGGTTTGATCGAACTTCTCGCCGGTGGTTTCCAACTTGGCGTTGGCATCGATCTTCTGACCGCTGCTATCCGATAACACAATCTGTGATCCTTCGATCTTGACGTGGTACGCCCCCGGCTTCAGTTGTACTTGTCCTGCCTGTGCCTGGTCGGAGATTGAAAAAGTGTAAGTTTTGGCACTCAAGATGGCCACGCCCAAAACAAGCAAAATACTCAGTTTTTTAAGCATATAGTTTCTCCATACTACGCACACTCACAGTAAAAGACGATCATTGTACATGTCACGTTACCCGGCACCCGGCACGCGGTGTTACGAACAACGCGATCGTCCGAAATCGTGCCTGTATATTACGATTGACTCGTGCACTATCGAATTCTCGGCAGCACCGGTCTGCAGGTCTCGGTCATCGGCCTCGGCTCCTGGCAATTGGGCGGCGAATGGGGCCACGATTTCACCCAATCCGAAACCGACGCCATACTCGACGAGGCCGCGGCCAGCGGCATCAATCTGATCGACACCGCCGAATGCTACGGCGACCATCTCTCGGAGTCCCTGATCGGCGACTATCTCAGCCGCCGCGATCGTTCCCGCTGGTTCGTGGCCACCAAGTTCGGTCACCTTTTCCACGGCTTTCTGAGCCGCACCGACGACTACTCGGTTGCCGGCGCGCGCCAGCAACTGGAGGCGTCGCTTCGGGCCCTGCGCGGGACCATCGACCTTTACCAATTCCATTCGGGTTCCGATTCGGCGTTCCACAACGACGAACTCTGGACCATGCTCGATATGCAGAAGCGCGCCGGCAAGATCCGCCACCTCGGCGTCTCAATCATGGCGAAGGGAAGCGAGACCCAGGCTCGAGAGGCGCGCTCAGTGGGCGCGGAATTTCTCCAGGTGGTCTACAATCGCCTCGACCGGCGTCCCGAGCAGCAGTACTTTCCCCACGCCGTGCGAGAGAACCTCGGTATCTTTGCCCGCGTGCCGCTGGCGAGCGGACTGCTCACCGGCAAGTACAAACCCGGCGCGACATTTCCGTCCGGCGACTTTCGCGCCACGCTGGACCCCGAGAAACTGAAGCGCGATCTCGAGGAAGTCGAGCACCTGCGCACCGCCGAAGTTCCCGAGGGTGTGCCGATGGCGCAGTGGGCGCTGGCGTGGTGCCTTCAGAATCCGGCCGTCAGCACCGTGATACCCGGATGCAAGGACCCCGCGCAGGTCCGCTCCAACGCCGCCGCCGCGGAGCTGGTGAGATGACCGCGCGGAAAAGTTTGCGGGGGGACGTGGGCCTGGCAAGCGAGCCAGCGGGACTGAAGTCCCGCGCAGGCTGAAGGCCTGCCCCACTACGCCGAGAAGACCGCGCGTACCTGGCCCACGAATTCCGCCACTTTGACTTTCGGATCGCCCTGGCCCAGGGTCTCGATCGGCAGGAAGCCGCGGTAGCCGGCGCGATCGATGATGGCTTTCACTTTCCGCAGATCGGTCCTCACGCCGTTGGCTACCTCTTCCTTGAGCTGCCACGAGACCGCGTATGGCACGAGCTTCTCGATTTCGCCATAGACCTCGTTGGTCCGCAGGCTGCCGATGTCGAGGATGGAGCCGAACCAGAGGCTGTCCACGGCGTCGATGATGCGGATCGCCTGCGCGGCGGTCTTGATGAAGTCGTTGTGGTTCTGCAAGCCGAGAATCACTCCGAAGCGGGCGGCGTGCGCCGCGCACTCGCGGAAATCGGCCACCATCCACTCCACGACCTGATCGAACGAGTAGCCCTCGGGCTGCTGCACGCCGCTGAACACGCGGATCACCGGGGCGCCCAACCTGGCCGCAACTTCGATCCATTCCTTTACCATCTGCACGTCGCGTTTGCGCGCTTCGCGGTCGGCCACGGCGAAGTCGTTGCGGACGCCTGTGCCGCTGAGAGTCACGCCGTTCCAGTGCGCGGTCCGCTTGAGCCGGAAGATCACTTCGTCGCTGGGGACCTTGGGATAACCGGGAAAATAGTATCCAGTCGGGTCCACGGCGTCGATCGAGTGCTCGGCGCAATAGTGGACTACATCCTCCAGCGTCATGGTGCCCGCGCGCAACGGCGCGTTGAAAGAGTACGCGTTGAGCCCGATGCGGTAGTGCGTCCCGGCATCGCGGGGCACCTTGCGATCCGCCGCGGCGGGACCCGCCGCGGCCAGTCCGAGGGCTCCCGACACGAATCCACGTCTCGAAACGGTCGTATCCATGGCTCAATTCATATCACTCATCCTCCGGGCCGGGCAAGCAGGAAAAAAGATCAGAAGTACAGCCGGATGCCCAACTGAATCATGCGCGAGAAATTCACCTGGGAGGTGATCTTGCCGAACGAGCCGCTGCCTAAGGTTGCGTTGGGCGCCGCGAACATCGGGGTGTTGAACGCGTTCAGAGCTTCGGCGCGGAACTGGCCCTTGAACTTTTCCGTGATGGACAGGGTCTTGAACAGGCTCATGTCCCAATTGGCTTGGCCGGGACCGCGCATGTCCAGGGTGCGCGCAATGTTGCCGAACGATCCGCGCGGGACCGTGCTGAACGCCGCGGCATTGATGTAGTTGCCCAGGCGGTTTTCCAGGCTGCCGCTGGTGACCGGCGATACGCCGGTGGCGCTGGGGCGCTGACTGGCGTAGCCGAAGACCGAGTTGTTGTTGGTGGCCTGAGTGATCTGGATGGGGAAACCGGACTGGTAGACGCTCAGGCCGTTGATGTTCCACCCGCCAACCAGGTAGTCCAAGGCCTTGCTCGTGCCCAGCATCTTCTTACCTTTTCCGAACGGAAGCTCGTAAGTGAAGCCGGTCGACCAGCGCAGCGGCGTGTCGACGTTCGCCAGGCTGTACTCCGACTTCATGTCGTACGGGTTCTGAGGTCCGGCGTTGCCGCCGTTGAGGAAGTTGCCGGCGCCGCCCGAGCTGGCGTCGTGGTTGCGCGACCAGGTGAGGGTGGAGAGGAACGAGAAGCCCATGCTGAGCCGCTTCTGAGCCTTGGCCACGAGCGAATCGTAGCGGGCGTAGCTCCCGTCATTGAACATCAGGTTGACGGTGCTGAACGTCGGGAACGGCAGAGCGAGCTGGATGGCGCTCACGGTGGCGCCGCCGATCACGCCTGCGCCGCCTTTGCCGTAGAACGGATTGGCCACGGAGCTGCTGGCCGAACCGATCAGCGCAGGCGTGAGCAGGGCGGGGTTCAGAGCGTTGATGTTGATGTTGGCGGTCGCCTGGGTGAGGTGTGTCGAGTGCGATCCGACGTAGCCGACTTCCACGGCGATATTGAACGGCAGCTCGCGCTGGATGTCGATGGAATACTGCTGCACGCGGGGCGACCGGGCATTCTGGTCGATGATGGAGAGGGCCTGCCCGATACCGCTCAAGTCGCCGAGGGAGTTGCCGGTGGGCTTGGCGAGACCGGTGGGGAACGGATTGGTCAGGTTGTTGGCCGGCGTCGCGTTGCCGTCGTTGCTGGCGACGTAGGTCGAAGTGGCGGTGTAGCCGGGAGGATTGTACGGCGTGCCGATGGCGAATTGAGGCGCCCAGTAGAGGCCGTAGCCGCCGCGGATGGTGGTCTTGGAATTCATCTGCCACGCCAGTCCGATGCGCGGGCCCATCTTGTTCATGTTCGGATTGCTGACATGGATGCTGTTGCCGCCGACGCCGGCGAACTCAATCACACCCTTGGGCAGGATTCCCGTCACGCCGGCGGCGAGCGGATTCACCGCCTGCGTGTTGAATCCAACCACCATCTGGTTATTCGCTTCCTGGAGACCGTATTCGCGCTCCCATCGCAGACCGACGTTGACCGTCAGGGACTTGGTTACGCGGATATCGTCCTGCGCGTAGATGCCGAAGTAATCGGCGTACTCGTAGAGCTTGGTTGGAATGTAGCCCGTGCCCGCCGAGGGCGCACCCAGCAGCATGTCGGCGAGGTCCGCGCCGGTGCCGCTGACGGCGGTGGTCGGCGTGGACCGCGAGAACACGCCGTTGAAGGTGAATGCGCCGGCGCTGTTGGCGAAGTCGTTGCCGTCGTCATGAATGCGACGATAGTCGAAGCCCGCCTTCAGATTGTGCCGACCGGCATACTTGGCAATCTGCGAAGAGAAATTCTTCGAGTAGTGAGTGTAGTAGAAGTTGTTATTCGTCCCGAGGCTGTACTGGGACGTCATGGTGACATTGGGGAAAGTGGGCGAAGGAATCTGAGCGATGTACGACGGGTCGAAGCCGAGGTTGGCGAGATTGTAGCCCTGGCTCACCTGGTATCCGTAGTTCGGGAACCGGTTGAAGCCGTAGCGCACGGTGAGGACGGTGGTGGGCGAGATGGTCATGATGTTGTTGAGCTGGGTGGTATCCACGTTGCGCAGCAGGCGCCACTGGTCCGGCGAAGAAACCGTCGGGAACCACGTGTTGCCCGGCTCCAGCGAGAAGTAGCGCAGATAGCTGAGGCTGGCGCGCCACCAGTTGGTGATCTGGTGATCCAACTTGGCGGTCTTCTGCGAGGCCCGCGCCGGCAGCTTGGCGGCGGCGGTCAGGTTGGGCGCGCCGTAGAAGGCCGAGGCGGTCTGCGGCTGCACGTACGTCGCGGCGATGTTGAGCCCGACCTTATTCAGCCGGTCGTTGGGGATGATGTTCCCGGCGAACGGCGTGCGCGTGCAGGTGCTGCCCGCGCAGACGGTGGTGGCCGGATCGTATATGGTCACGCTGCTCTGCGAGAAGTTGCCCACGCGCTCCAGCGCGGTGGGAGTGGTGAACTGCGAGGAGTTGGACTGGGTATCCGAGTAGCCTTCCCAGGCCAGCCAGAAGAAGGTGCGGTTCTTGCCGTCGTACACTTTGGGGATCTTGACGCGCCCGCCGAAGCTTGCGCCGTAGGTGTAGTTCGGCTGGTCCGGCAGCGGAATTCCGGCCGCGTTGTTGAAGAAGTTGTTGGCGGCCCAGCCGGTGGCGCGCATGGAGCCGAACAGGCTGCCGTGAAAGTCGTTGGCGCCGGATTTCAGATAGGTGTTGAACATGCCGCCGCCGGTTCGCGCCATTTCGGCGTCGTAGGTGTTGGACTGCACCTTGACTTCCTGCACGGCTTCGAGCGTCGGGATGATGATGGCGCGATTGGCGGCGTCGGTGATCGGGATGCCATCGAGCAGGTAGTTGTTGCCGCGCACGGGACCGCCCGCGATGGTGATCTGCGAGGAGCCGCTCTGGTCCTCCATGCGGTTGTAGTGCGGGTCGCCCACCTGGACCACGTTCTGCGCCAGTTTGGACATCATGAACGGATTGCGGCCGAGGTTCGGCAGGTCAGTGAGCTGTTGCCGGTCGATCACCTGGCCCTGCGATGCGTTGGCGGCTTCGAGGAGGGAGATCTCTTCGGTCACCTGCACGCTCTCGCTGACGCTGCCGACCTCCATTTTCAAATCCAGCGCCACAATCTCCTGGGTGCCCACGATGACGTGCTTGCGCTCGAACTTCTTGAAGCCCGGCGCCTCCGCGGTAACGGTGTACGTCGCCGGGACCACCTGGCCGAAGCTGTAGGCGCCCTCGCTGGAGGAAAGCGTCGAGCGCTGCGTGCCGCCCGCCTCGTCGATGATGCTGATCTTGGTTTCGCCGATGGTTTTTCCGGAAGCGTCCAGGACCGAACCCCGAATCCCTCCCAGGTAAGACTGCGCCCAGGGCGCGCCTGCAAACACTGCTGCCAATACAAGTGTTCTTACTCTCATCTTTGTGGTCTCCCCTGAAGTTGAAAAACCCCGTTACTAGTCGTTTGTGGGACAGGCTTCAGCCTGTCCTCGCTGGACAGGCTGAAGCCTGTCCCACATCACAGCTTTGAGCGCATAAATCGAACAACCGATGGCCACGGCAAGCACCGCGTTGACCGCCAGCACCGAGACCGCGGTCGCCAGGAAAGCCGCCGCATCCACACGGCTCATTTTGCGCAGCCGGTGCCACGCGCTCCAGTCCAACAAACAAAGTCCCATCCAGGCGGTCACCCCGGCCAGTGCCGGGAGCGGAATGCGGGCCACCATCCCGGAGCCGACCCACAGAATCGCCGCCAGAAACACTGCATGCAGCAGGTTCGAAAGCCGCGTCGAACCGCCGCACCGAACCACGGCCAGGCTGCGTGCCGGTATCCCTACGCTCAGCGGCGCGCCGAACATTCCGGCGCACAGGTTGGCGATCCCGTACGCACCCAGCTCGGCATCGGCGTCCGACGATTTCAACAGCTTGTGCCGGCCGCGGAAATGTTCCACCACGCGCGACGTGATCAGGATGTTGACGCTCGAAACGAACGCAAGCGCAAAACCCGAAGGCAGCACGGTCCAGACGTCGGCCGGGCTCCAGCTAAAGCCGACGAACGGAGGCATGACGGCGGGCAGGGCGCCGATCTCTTTTTCATGTATCCCGAAGATCCGTGCCAGAAGCACCGCCGCCACCACTCCCATCAACGGCGCCGGCGCCCGATGACTCCACCGGGCGGCCAGCGTCGCCCCAACAATGACAGCACTCCCCAGCAACAGGGGCATCCATTTGAGGCCGCCTAGATGCTGCAATACCGAGGCAAACTGCATGACCGTGTTCGCCGCTCCCCGCGTCGCTGGGGAATCCAGCCCCAAAATGGTGTCGAGCTGCGACACCAGCATCATTCCCCCGATTCCGCACGAGAACCCGGTTACGACAGCATGCGGAACCCGCGTGATGTGCCTTCCCAGGCGCATCACGCAAAACCCCATCATGATCACCGACGCGACGATGGACACCTTGGCCGCGCCGCCCACGCCCTGATGCCGCACCGCCAGCGCGATGAACGGCACCGTGGCGCTCGCCGTCCCGCCGATGAGCACCGGGTTGCGCCCGAGGAGCGCAATGACCGGCGCGGTCAGGATGGACGTGAATACACCCAATACCGGCGGCAGCCCCATGAGGGAGGCCATCGCCAGACCATACGGCAGCGCGATCAACGCCGCGATCACGCCGCCGGAACAGTCGCCCAGGAAACCCGCCCAGCCGTAGGTCTTCGACGGGCGGAGATTGCGAAGCCTCAAGCCATCACCTTGAGGAACGCGGTTTTGAACTTGTTCATTTCCTCCTGCGTGCCGATGCTGACGCGCACGTGGGTCGGCCAGCTCGGCCAGATTCTGCCGATGTAAACTTTCTCCTTCGCCATGGCGTCGTAGACTTCCTTACCGGGCCGGCCCACGTCCACCATGAACTTGTTGGAGACCGACGGCACGTATTTGAAGTGATGCTTGTCCATGAAGGCGAACACGTCGTTGCGGACGTCGCCGATGATCTTGCGCCGCTCGGGCACCACGGTCTTGGATTTCAGGCTGGCAGTGGCGGCGGCCATGCCGGTCACGGGCAGCGCGCCGGAACTCCACGGGCGGATCTTCTCGAGCAGGTCGGGACGCGCGAGCGCGGCGCCGGCGCGGATGCCGGCCATGCCATAGATCTTGGAGAACGTGCGCAGGATGATGACGTCCTTGTCCTGGGCCACGAGGCCGCTATTGAACGGCGCGCCGGCGATGTGGGTGTAGGCCTCGTCGATCATGACGACGGACCCCTTGGGCTTGTTGGCGACGAGCCACTCGATATCTTCCTTGGGCGTCAGGGTGCCGGTCGGATTGTTGGGATTGCAGATGTAGATCAGGCCTGCGTTTTCAGCCACGGATGCCATGGCTTTCACATCGTGCGCATAGCTGGGCAGCAGGGGAACTTTATGCACCGGTGCGCCGATGAATTTAGCCGCGGACGCGCCGGATTCATACCCGGGATCGGCTGCGACATACGCCTTGGCGGGCGAGCAGAACCCGAGCACCGCCTGGTGCAGCGGAGCGCTCGAGCCGGCGTAGGGCTGAACGTAGTTGGGCTTCAGGCTTTCCTGCTCGGCCATCAGATCGGTGAAGCCGAAGGTCTCTTCGTACATGTAACGTCCGCCGTTCCTGGCGACCTTGTAGATGGCTTCGAGCGCCTCGGGACACGGGCCCAGGGGATTCTCGTTGGCGTTGATCTTGACTGCGTCCGGCGGCATGCCGCGCACGGCGGAAAGCTGGGCCATGGCCGGCTCGTTATAGAAGGGGAGCGCCGCCCCGGCCGATAACATCGCGGCAATGCGCCCGAAACTGCGGCGCGAAAAACCGCGGCTCAAGAGATCCTGTTTCTGCTTTTCGTTCAGACACACCTGCATTTCGTTTCCTCCCTCTCAGCTAGCGTGCAGTTCAGACACTGCGGCCCCGGTGTCGCTTATTTCAGATCGAATTGTCTGTTTATTTGCTCCCCGCATCATCAGCCCGCTTATGCCAGACATAGGCATGGGCTCTGCACCAGGAGCGGTGGCGCCGACGTGGGGCCGGCGAACGTAATCAGGTAGAAGTTACCAGTTTCCGGGCACTATGTCGAATCAATTAATTTTATGAAGGGGATGCGGGTTCAACGATCTGCGCGAATCCGATCGAGATCTTCAGGTTCCAGCCGCAACTCCTCGCCGATCAACTGCCGCCCGGAGAGGGCGGATTTGGCCACGCCGCCATGGCCGTGGCTCCCGCTCTTCGTCAGGATGTGGACAACCTCATGCGCCAGGACGCGTCCGAGCGCGCGCCCCATCAGGAGGTCGGCATTGGCAAAATCCGCGCCCGCCATGGCCGATCGAACCACGCGGCTGACTTCGTCGCACTTGACTTCGCTGAAGGGCTGCACGTCGCCATCGGTGGTGTAGGTGAAGGCCAACGGACCGCGCTCGTCCAGGAGATAGGGGACGGGGCGCAGAACGCAGGTGCCTTTGAACCGCACCACCAGGAGGTTGGGGAATGAAAGCTGCTCAGCCTCCGCGCGCGATTTCCAATCCACGGTGAGGGATGCGTCCTTCATGATTCCCGCGAACTCGCGCTTCATTTCCGCGATGGACTGCTCGTTCTTCGGGCCCTGAAAATCCAGGACGATGGTGATGCCCTCGGCAAATGCCGATGGGACGAGCAGCAGAGCACAGGCGGCGGCGAGGCGCATACGAGGAAGCGACAGAGCTTCGCAGAAAGTATATCAGCAGGGCCGAGGATTTGTGGGGGGATTGTCAAAGAGCGTTCGCGGGGACACTGCTGGCTTGGGAGGGGAGTCCTTCGGGTTCAGCATCAGACCAACGGCGGGGAAGGAGGCGTCGGGACCATGGGATTCGATCAGGACATGCGGTCTCGCTCTCCTTGGAGCGATGCGGAGGGGGCGGAAGCGGTGCGCGAGGCGGCCGCAGGCGCGGCAGAGGGCGCGGACGGGGGTGCGGCCGGCGTTGATTCGGGGCGGGTTCGGTACCAATCCGGTTCGTTTTTGCAGGAGCTTGGAAGCGGCAGGCGGAAGGGCGATTGCGGCGGTTTGCGGCGGACGCCCTGGCGCTCGGCGATGGCGCGGAGGAGACCGGTGAGGGCGCGCTGGTACTGGCGTCCGGCGGCCCCCTGGCGGCGGCAGATTTTATCGAGGATGCGGGGGCCTTCGGCGTCCTGCATGAAGACCTGGGTGAGGGCGTCTTCGGGGTCGGTGCCTTCGGGGAGGGCGGCGAGGCGGGCCTGGTAGAACTGGCTCTCGATGCGGCGGTAGCGGCGCTGGAGCCACTCGGCGCAGACGAGCTGATCGAGGAAGAGCTGTTCGATGGGGGTTTGGGGGTGGAAGCGCTCGGTGTAGTCGCGGGAGAGGGCGAGGAGCTGTTCGGGATCTTCGCCGGGGAGGAGGAGGGTCTGGGCGTAGAGCCCGAGCTTGAGCGCGTTTTTGGAAGAGGCGGCCTTGCCCTCGACGGAGCGGGGGCCGGTGGAGTGCTGCGCGTTGGCAAGGGCAGC
>DATJYW010000262.1:0-48955 GCA_035499435.1 Candidatus Acidiferrales bacterium
CCCATCTCGAGCCAAATACGCAGATAGGTGCAGAGAGGAATGGCTTGAAACGTCTTGCTGCCGCGCTATGTTTGAGTGCGCTCTGCCTCTGGGCGGACGGTCACGGACCGGCATTTGGTTTTTCTACCGCTACCCTGGGTGCGGGCGACAGTAGTGCCGGGACGGCGATGATGTGGCGCTCGGGGGTGGTCATGCTCAGCCCATACTTCAGCTACGGGATCACCGGCAACGTCCAAATCTCGATCTCGTCGCCCTTCCACCTGAACCATGGCGAGCATCCGGTAGGCCGGTTCACCGGCCTGATGCCAGGCGATCCAGAGATGGAAGTGCTGGCGGCGTGGCGATTCCACCACTCTTTAACCGGGATCGGAACGCGAAACGAGAGTACTCTTTATCTGGGAACGTCGGTCTCCACCCAGCTTCCGCCCCGTACCGACGGTCCGGCGCTTCGGCGGGCGCCCGGTTTCTATATGGCCGCAGCAACCGGCCATATTTCGCGAAGGTATTATGTCTGGGCCGGGGCGGGTTATGAGCGCTATGCCAGCCTCGGCGTCGACCACCCGAGCAACTCGTTGCTTGGCAGCCTGGTCCTCGGCTGGAGGCCCGCGTTTCTGAACAAAGAAGACCCTGCTTCCGATTGCCGTTTCTTTTGGGAGACGACGGGCGAGGATGTCGCCCACGCCTGGCGCAGTGCGGCGGCGCCGGCTGGCGCGGGCCATCATGGTGTTCCGGCGCCGCTCCCCACCGCGAATTCGAGCGGAATTATCGTGTTGCCCAATTCCGGAGGCAGAGGAGTTTATTCGGGCCCCAGCCTTCTTTACACCCATGGCAATCTCGCATTCCAACTCGGAGCGCAAATCGCGGCCTGGCGGGATCCGAACGGCATCCAGCCGGCTGAGAGGTTCCGGGTTGTGGCCGGAGTGAGTTATTTTTTTCTTGGGAGACGCAGATGACACGTTGGACGAGAAACGCGCTGCGCGGACTCATGTTGATACTCCTCCTTCGGGGCACGAAACCGGCTCACGCGGAGTACATGCGAATCCATCTCAGAGTTTATGGCCTGGATTGCGGGATCTGCGCGCGCGGCGTCAGCGCTTCGATCGGGAGGCTCGCGGGTGTGGAGGGGGTTAAGGTCAACTTGCAATCGGGGATGTTGGACATCACACTCGCGCGCGGCAACAGACTCAAGCTCAGCGATCTCCGCAAGCGCGTCCGGGAGAACGGATTTCGATCGCTGGAAGCAACAGTGACAGCCATCGGCCGGTTTTCCGGATCCGGATTTGAGGTTCTAGGTTCCGGCGAATCGTACGCCGTTGGCCGAGCTTCGCAGTCTGGTGCTTCCGATCCCGTCGAACTGACGTTCCATGTCCGCTGAAGCTCCTTGAGCTTGTGGTTCGGCTGGCTATTACCCGCCGCGCCGGCGAATTGCCTGGGCGCTCCCGTCAATGACGCGAGGGCATTGCGTACTGCAGGATCGCGAAGACTCCCGGCCGGGATTTGCACCACAGCAGCCGGTTGCCCTCGATTCTGCGCCCGCATGATGCTCCACTCATCCCGTTCATGAAAAACGTCTTGCCATGCCACGCAGGTGGGGTATTCTGGTTTCCGTGCTCGCAGCAATAGAACTCTCGAAGAGCGATGACGGCGGTGTGGCGCTAATCGCGCCCCGCCTCAAGGTTCGAACGGGCGAGATCACCGGCCATACGACGGCATCTCCGGGCGGTGAGCCTTTGCTCGCTTGCCCCGTTGCTGGACTTCCTCGCACAAGCGGAGCTTCCGGAGTAGGCCGCGGCGAAGCCGGTAAGCGCGAGACGCCGAAGCCCCCCCTGCCTGATGAGCCTGCGTCGCGGCCCGATCCTCCGGCGGCCAACGAGTTTTGGAGTCATTGAAAGCATGCGCGGGTAAGGCTGCTCTCATGGCCGGTCGGCTTCGTAATACCCGAATTGTCCTTGCTCTGGTTTTTGTCCGGCTTGTCTGCGGTCAAACCACGGCGGCCATCCAGGGCCAGATCACCGACCCGAGTGGCGCCGCCGTGCCCGCCGCGTCCGTTCGAGTGATCGGCCCGGACGGGGCGATTCGCAACGTGGCGACCGACGGTCAGGGTCACTATCGCGTGGACGGACTGGCCGCGGGCGACTACAGGGTAATCGTCGCCAGCCGCGGCTTCGCGTCATTTGAAATTCCCAACCTGCACATCACAGGTTCGCGGCCGGAGATACTCGACGTTCGTCTTCGGATCCAACAGGCGAAGCAGAACGTCACCGTCTCCGATACGGCCCAGCAACTCGGCGTCGATGCTTCGCAGAGCGTCGGACAAATGGTGCTGCGCGGCAGCGACCTGGATTCGTTTTCAGATGATGCCGAAGACCTTGCCAATGAGTTGCAGATGCTGGCCGGTCCCTCGGTGGGTCCGGACGGAGGGCAGATCTTCATCGATGGGTTCAGCGGCGGCATTCTCCCGCCAAAGGCCTCGATTCGGGAAATCCGCGTCAATCAGAACCCGTTTTCCTCCGAATATGACCGGCCCGGCTTCGGACGCGTCGAAGTCCTGACGAAGCCCGGAACGAGCGAATTCCACGGCCAGGCATCTTTCGATTTTGGTAACCGCGCTTTGACGGCGCGGAACCCATTTCTGACCGGTCCGATGGTGCCCGACTACCGCCAGGAGATATTTGCCGGAAACTTCGGCGGCCCGCTTTCGAGGAAAGCCAGCTTCTTTGTCGATGCGGACCGGCGCATCACGGACGAAAACTCGATCGTGAACTACACGGTGCTCGACCCGAATCTGAATTCCGCCCAGGTCAGCTCGGCGGTAGTGGCGCCGTCGCGCCGCACCAGTTTCAACCCGAGACTGGATTATGCGCTGACTTCAAATCAATCCCTGACGCTGCGCTACTCCCTGGTCGCGACGCATGCGAACAATCAGGGGCTCAACACTCAGAATTTCGATGAGCCGTCGCAGGCCTACACGCAGGAAACCGGCCAGCAGAGCGTGCAAGTGATCGAATCGGCCGTACTCGGCGCCAAAGCCGTTAACGATGCACGATTCCAGTTCCTGCACACGCGTGCAACTCAGACCGGCGTCAGTTCCGCTCCCGAGCTTGATGTGGTCGGCGCGTTGACCGGCGGCGGATCGTTCCCGAAGAACTTCGCCGATGAAAACCGGAGCGAGTTTCAGGACAACCTCACCATTCTCCGGGGCGCGCACACGATCAAGATAGGAACCCGATTGCGCGACGATCATCTCGTTCAGCAATCCACGTCGAACTTCAACGGAAAATTTGTCTTTAGCGCGATTCCGGGCGGCGATTCCGCAATTGGCGTTTACCGGCAGAATCAGCTTTTGGGCGCGCAGGGAGTTTCGCAGGCTGCCATCGCCGCGCTTGGCTTCGGCCCGTCGGAATTCCTGCTCACAGCCGGAATCCCAAGCGCAACGGTGAATGTATTTGACGCGGGGGTTTACGTTCAGGATGACTGGCGCATCAAGCCGAACCTCTCGCTCAGCGGCGGCCTGCGTTATGAAGGACAAGGCGGCATCCCCGATCACGCGGATTTTGCGCCGCGACTAGGCTTTGCCTGGGCTCCCGGCGCCCGCGGCAGAAGGAATCCGAAGACGGTGATCCGGGCAGGCGCGGGAATCTTCTATGACCGATTCACTTCGGCGCTCCTGATGAACGCGGCCCTGCTGAACGGGACCAGGCAGACGCAGTACCTGATCCGCAACCCGGACTTTTACCCGGCGATTCCAGATCTCGCGACGCTGGCTTCGTTGCAGAGCAGCAACTCGCACATCAGCTATCGGGTAGACTCGTCCTTGCATGTTCTGTATCTGCTCCAAACAGCAATCGGAATGGAGCGCCAGCTTCCGCACGGGATGCAATTCGCCGTCAACTACGTCTCAACCCGGGGCGACCACCAACTCCTGACCAGGGACATCAATGCGCCTTTGCCAACCGTCTTCAACAGTCTGGGAGAGGCGGTGGGGCCGCGCCCTTTTGGCAGCGCGGCCGGCGACCTCTATCAATACGAAGGCAGCGGAGTCTTCCGGCAGAATCAGATGATCGTCTCGCTCAATGCCAGGATCAATGCCCGATTTTCCTTATTCGGCTACTACGTGTACAACCGCGCGAGGAGCGACACCGATGGCGCGAATACGCTGGCGGCCGATCCGTACAATTTACGCGCCGATTACGGCCGGGCAGCGTTCGATTTTCGTCACCGCGGTTTCGTCAGCGCCAATGCCATGCTGCCCTGGCGCATCCGGATGGCGCCGTTCCTCTACCTGCAATCGGGACTGCCATACAATTTGACGTCCGGAGTGGATACCAACGGCGATGGAAATCCGAACAACGACCGGCCGGCGTACGCGCAGGACGTTTCGCGCCCGAGCGTGATCGATAAGCCGGGCTTCGGCGCGTTCGATACCGCCCCGGGCACGCTCCGGAATCCGGTCATCGTTCCGCGAAACTATCTGGAAGGGCCGGGAATTGTCTGCCTGAGCGTGCGCATCAGCCGGAGTTGGTCGTTCGGAGAGCCGCGCGCGGGCAATACGGGAAGCGACGAGATCCGCGGCGGCGCCTCCATCCAGAACGGCGGCCTGAGCGGAACCTCCAACCAGGCCGGCATGGCCGGGATCACCGGAGGAGTCGCGACGTCCAGGCGCTATGCTCTCACGCTGACGGCCTCGTTCCGCAACGCACTGAACAATGTGAATCCAGCAGCGCCGATCGGCAGCCTCAGCTCGCCTTTGTTCGGAAAATCGGTCACACTGAATACGTTCGGGCCCCTGCCAGGCGCTGGGCCGAATGCCGGGGCGGGAAACCGTCACATCGAACTTCAAGTGAGGGTCACTTTCTAAAATGCGGCCGGATCAGATTCGGACCACGGGGCAGCGCTGCCGGCACTGGTCACTCGTCTGCATTGCGTTGCCGCTGTTTTTGGCCGCGAATGCCGCCTTTGCCCAATCCCTCGGCAATTATGGGAGCCTGCGCGGAATGATCCTTGATCCTTCGAACGCCGCGATACCCGCCGCGAGGGTGATATTGAGCAATCCCCTGACGGGCGTCAAGCGCACTGTATCCGCCGACACAACCGGAGCCTATCGACTCAACGGAATTCCTTTCGGATCGTATCAGGTAAGCGTCTCGATGGAAGGATTTCAGGAATCGCGCGAGACCGTTTCCATCGGGTCGCCGGTGCCCGTGGAGTTGAACATTACCCTGGCTCTTGCGGGCTCATCTACGTCGGTGGAGGTGTCCGGCACGCCGGCCAGCCTGGAACTCTCGCCCACGGCTCACGGCACTCTGGACAGATCCGCGCTCGATCGCCTTCCCGTGCAAAACCAGGCCACCGGCCTCAGCGAAATGGTGACTCGCATGACTCCCGGCGTAGCGGGCGACGGCAATGGCTTCGCTCATCCTCTGGGAGAACACGCCGACACGTCTATCGCCATCGACAACCAACCCATCACCGATCAACAGGCGAAAATTTTCTCGAATCAACTCTCGACCTCGATTATTCAAACCATGGAAGTCGTGACGGGAGCCCCGCCCGCCGAATTCGGGGATAAGACCAGCCTGATCATCAACGTTACGACGCAGTCGGGTCTCGGCAGGCGGAAACCCTTCGGCAGTTTGTCGTCGGATTACGGCTCTTTTGGAAACTGGTCCCAGAATCTGACGTTCGGCACCGGGACCGGACGGTGGGGAAATTTCATCGCGCTCAACGGCGGCGCGAGCGGCCGATTTCTCGACACGCCCGAATTTGTTCCCATTCACGATCACGGCAATGCGGAGTCAGCCTTCGATCGGTTCGACTGGCAGCCGAACAACGCCGATGCGCTCCACCTGAATCTGTCCCTGGCGCGGTCGTGGTTTCAGACGCCGAACACCTTCGATTCGCAAGCCGCAGGCCAGGATCAGCGTTCGCAGATCCGGTCCTTCAACGTCGCGCCTGGGTGGACCCATCTCATCAATGCGAATACGCTGTTCACGATCAACCCATTCGTCCGGTTCGATCGTTCCCAATACTTTCCTTCGGGAAATCCTCTGGCGGACCTTCCGGCGACTCTCTCGCAGAGCCGGTACCTGACCAACACCGGATTTCGAACGGATATTTCGTATTCCAAAGGCGTTCATAACGCGAAGGTCGGAGGCTCTTACTGGCATACCTTGCTGCGCGAGAGTTTCGACATCGCCATCACCGATCCCGGTTTCAACGCGGTTTGCGTCGATCAATCCGGTGGAGCGGTCTCCAATCCGACGCCTCTCTCCCCGAATCAATGCGGCGCCGCCGGAGACCAACCGAATCCCGCGTTCATTCCGAATCTTCTGCCGTACGACCTGACGCGCGGTGGACGCCCGTATCCTTTTTTTGGAAGCGCCGATATCCAGGAACTGGCCTTCTATGCTCAGGACTCCATCAAACTGGGGCGGCTGAGTCTCAACCCCGGCGTCCGCTATGACCGCTACAACGGCCTGAGCCGCGGCCATCAACTCCAACCGCGATTCGGATTGGCATATCGCACTCCGCTCACGAACACCGTGATCCGGCTGTCCTACGCGCGATTGTTCGAGACTCCGTACAACGAAAACCTGATCATCGCCAGCGAAGCCACGGCAAATCCGCAGGCGGCAAACCCCTTCGGCACGTTCCGCTCCTCCCCTCCCCAGCCCGGCCGGCGGAACCAGTTCAATGCCGGGCTGGCCCAAGCCCTGGGCCATTATCTTTCGCTGGACGCGGATTATTTCTGGAAATTCACTCATAATGCGTTCGATTTCGATAGCCTTTTCCTGACTCCGATTACCTTCCCCATCGGCTGGCGCAAATCCAAAATTGACGGGCTTGCCTTGAGGCTGACGATGGCAGACCTCCACGGTCTTTCGGCATACAGTGTGATGGGCCACACCCGATCGCGCTTTTTCAGTCCTGAAACAGGCGGGCTGGTCTTCAACGATGTGCCGGACAACGGCGTCTTTCGAATCGACCACTCCGAGGAGTTCGAACAAACCACATTCGTCCGGTATCAGTACCGGAAATCCGGTCCCTGGATCTCATTCACGTGGCGCTTCAATAGCGGATTGGCGCTCCCGGGCGTGGTCCCGGACTATGCTAGCGCTCTTCAATTGACGGCGGACGAGCAAGCCCAAATGGGCCTGTATTGTGGCAATGTGTTTGCCACTCGCTTCAGTCCCATTACGTCCTGTAACTCGCCCAATTTTGGCGCCACCCGAGTATCCATTCCGCCAACCGGCAAGGAGAACGACGACCTGCGGCCCACGCGCGTCCGGGAGCGGAATATCTTCGACGCCGGCATCGGCATGGATGACCTGCTGCACACCGAAAGGTACAAATTACAGGGACGGCTCACCGTGCTGAATCTGGCCAACTCCGTCGCTCTCTACAACTTTTTGTCGACCTTCAGCGGTACTCATTTTGTGACTCCACGCGTCTTTCAGGCCGAACTGCGGTTGGTATTCTGATTTTTCGGCGAGCGCCGTTCCGATCGGGTCAATTGCTTCGGCGTCCATTCACGTGCTCCCAGGTCCGCACATGTCCCGCGACATCCCGCCGGTCGGAAAACACTCGGCGCGTGTGGGCGCCGGCCTTATAATCCACCAATGCGACCTCCGGCGGTCCGCGCGTTGCTCGCGCGGCCGGCGTTTTCCGCCCTGGTGATTCTGACCGTGGCCCTCGGCGTCGGCGCGAACACGACGATTTTCAGCCTCGTCTACGGGATCCTGCTGCGACCCTTTCCCTACCCCGACCCGGATCGGCTTTTCCGCATCGAAACCCGTCTCAGCAAGACAACCGGTGCCACCCGGGGCGCGTCCGTTTACGATCTCGCCGATTGGCGGGAGCAGAATCGGGCTTTCACCGACCTTGCGGGATACATCAGTTTCGACAACAATCTGGAGGCCCCGAATGGAGCGCAAGCCGTCGCGATGACCATGGCGACGCCGGCGCTGTTTTCGGTTCTCGAAACCAGGCCGTTCCTCGGGCGGACCTTCACCGAACAGGAGAATCGCGCCGGCGGAGATGTCTTCAAGGCAGTCCTGAGCTATGCGCTGTGGCAGGAAACCTTCGGCGGCGACCTTCAGATCCTGGGCCGCACGATCCGTCTGCGAGGCGCGTCGTACGCCATCGTCGGCGTCATGCCGCCGCACTTTCAGTACCCCGATCGAACCGAAATCTGGGTCCCGCTTCAGGCCCGGTACGCCGGATACCTTGACGATTGGTGGAAACAGCGCAACACCCGCATCCACGCTGTGCTCGGCCGGCTCAAGCCCGGAATCGGCATCGAACAAGCCCGGGCCGACCTTCAGAGCGTGGCCGACCGGCTTGCCGCCCAGTTTCCAACCACCAACGAAGGCATTCAGATCCGGCTGACTTCCCTGCGCGAAATGGAATCGGGCAAGCTGCGGCCCTATGTTTTGCTGCTCGGTGGCGCGGTCCTCATGATGCTGCTGGTCTGCTGTGTGAATATCGCCAACCTTCTGCTGGCTCGTTCGGTTTCCCGGGAGCGGGAGATGGCGGTCCGCGCCGCCCTCGGCGCTGGCAGATGGCGGATTGTGAAACAACTGATCGCCGAAGGAATCGTGTTTGGGCTCGCCGGGGGCCTGCTGGGAGCCGGGTTCGCCTTCCTGGGCGTGCTGGCATTGCTCGCTTTGATTCCCGTTCCCTTACCGCCCTGGATGCACATCCAGGTCGACCTCGCAGCCCTGCTGTTCAACTTCTCGCTCGCGCTGGTCTCCGCGGTCCTGTTCAGCCTGGCGCCGGCGCGGCAACTGTCCAAGATCGACGTGAATCGCGCGTTAAAAGAGGGAACCCGCGGGTCGTCAGCCGGGAGATCGGGTTCGTTGCGCGACGGGCTGGTCATCTCGGAAATCGCTCTATCCCTCGTGCTTCTCGCCGGAGCGGGCGCGATGATGCGAAGTTTCCTGTATCTGCGGAACACCGATGCGGGCATCGATCGCCGGCACCTCCTCGCCGTTCGCGTGGGACGGTTCCTTACCGGAATGACGAACGACCGGCTCGCGCTGGCGTTCGCCGCCGATTATCGAAGGATGCTGGACCGCGCCGCGGAACTTCCCGGAGTGATCGCGGTCAGCGGCGGCGACGACTTTCCTTACGAGAGCCACGCCGAAGAACGCGGGAAGGGCGAAATCTACGTCCTTGGCCAGGACGAGCGACAGCGCAGAGAGAACGGCGCCGTGCAGGGAACGGCAATCGCGCCGGGATATTTCCGGGTTCTCGGTATTCCCCTGCTCGCCGGCCGCGACTTCACCGAAGCCGACGGTCCCATGACCCTGCGCGTGGCGATCGTCAGCCGGCACATGGCGAACACGCTTTTTCCCGGCCGCGAACCGATCGGTCAAAAAATCTCCTGGGGCAAGCCGGGTCCCAACACGCCATGGACCACCGTCGTCGGCGTTGTCGGCGATACCAAATGGCATGCCACGGAACGGCAGAAGGGGTTCGAGATCTACTACTCGTACAAGCAGGTTGCAGCCCTTCCGTTCAATATCCTGATCCGCACGGCGGCCGAGCCGTCCTCCTTGGAACCCGCGGTCCGCCGCATGATTCGCGAGGTGAATCCCCAGATGGCGATCCAGCAGGTTCGCACCATGGACATGGTCGTGACGCAGGCGCTTTGGGAACGGCGGCTCTGGGGAGTCCTGTTTCTGATCTTCGCCGTCCTGGCGCTGGCGCTCGCCTCGGTCGGCCTGTACGGCGTCATGAGCTATCTGGTCAGCCAGCGGACGCGTGAGATCGGGATTCGCATGGCGCTCGGGTCCTCGCAATCGAACGTGCTCGGCCTGGTTGCCGGGCACGGTCTGGCGCTGGTCGCGGCCGGCATCGCCATTGGATTTTCCGGGGCCTTCGCGTTGACGCGCTCGATCCGCGGCCTCATCTTCGGCATCGCGCCCAACGACCCGCTGACGTTCGGCGCAGTGGCGCTGGTGTTGGCTATGGTTGCGCTGATCGCCTGCGGTGTTCCGGCATGGCGGGCGGCGCGCATCGATCCGATCCTCGCGCTGCGGCAGGAGTGAAGTAGGCAGGAATGAGATGAACACCATCGCGCAGGATCTTCGATACGCATTGCGGATGCTCGCCGGCAAGCCGGGCTTTTCGGCGATTATCGTACTGACGCTGGCGCTCGGAATCGGCGCGAATACCGCCATTTTCAGCGTCGTCAATTCGGTGCTGCTCAAACCGCTGCCGTTTCGCGACGCGGACCGGCTGGTCCACATCTGGGAATCGAATCTCGCCCGCGACCGCTACCAATGGGGCAGCGCCCGCGGATTCATTGTGGTGAGGCCGGGTACCTTTTTCGATTGGAAGAGCCAGGCGCAGTCGTTTGAGAGCATCACCGCTGTGGCATCGTTCAGTGCGATGCTGGGCGGAGTCGAACGCGCCGAATCGCTCCTGGGCCACGAAGTCGACAAGGCCTTTTTCGATACCCTGGGCGTGAAGCCGGAACTCGGCCGCGTGCTTCAGCCTGACGATTTCCAATCGGGCCGCCGCGTGGTGGTCCTGTCGCACACTCTGTGGCAGAATCGCTTTGCCAGCGATCGCGCTATCGTCGGCAAGACGATCCAACTCGATGACGCCGCCTGGACGGTGGTTGGCGTGATGCCCGACGGGTTTTACGAGGTCCGCTGGGCGACCCCGCTCTTGTGGCGGCCGCTCGTCCTCGATCCCGAAGTGAAGTACAGCCGCGTTCTCTGGAAATTCTTCACGTTCGCGCGATTGAAGCACGGTGTGAGCCTGGAGCGGGCGCAGCAGGAGATGGACATCATCGGCGACCGCATCAAAATCGCCGCCAACACGCACTTCAGTCCGGTGGTCGTGCCCGTGACAGGATATCTGTTCAGCCAGTACGAGCAGTTGTTTTACATCTTGCTCGGCTCCGTTGGACTGGTGCTACTGATTGCCTGCGCGAACGTGGCGAACCTGCTGCTGGCGCGCGCCGCGGAGCGCGATCGGGAGTTCAGCGTTCGCGCCGCGCTCGGCGCGTCGCGCGGCCGGTTGATGCGGCTGGTGCTCATCGAGAGCCTGGTGCTCTCGGGCCTCGGCTCGACGCTGGGAGTCGGGTTGGCGTACGTCAGCATCGGGCCCCTCGTCGCGCTGCTTCCCACATCGGCCCGCGTCCCGCGCATCCACGCAACCACGGTCGATATGACGGTCCTCCTGTTCACGCTCGCCGTCGCCGTGCTCGCCGCAATTCTGTTCGGCATCGTCCCGGCGCTGCGCTCCTCCCGGCCGAATCTCCATGAGAGCCTCAAAGAAGGCGGGCGTTCCGGATCGGCAGGCAGGGCGGCCAGGCGGGTGGGCGATGCGCTGATAGTTTCCGAGGTCGCGCTCTCGCTGGTGCTTCTGGTCGGCGCTGGTCTGTTGATTCAGAGCTTCCTCCGATTGGTCCGTTCCGATCCCGGACTGAACGTGGAACGCGTGATCGCGATGACGCTCGATGTTCCGGCGCATCGCTACGGGAAATATGAGGTGGGAGGCGCCAATCCGTCGCGAGCCATGCTCTTCGACCGGATCGAAAGGGCGCTGCGCAATCTGCCCGGCGCCAAAAGCGCGGCAGTCACCGCGTCTCTGCCGCTTCGCCACGGGCCCAATCCGTGGGGCATGCATATCGTCGGAATGGCGGAGCCGCCGCAAGACCTCGACCGAGACGGAATGTGGGGTCATGGCCGTGTATCCACGCAGCGCGTGACTCCGGGCTATTTCGAAACGTTCGGGATTCCGTTGGTCCGCGGCCGCCTTTTCGATGCGCGCGACACGCGCGATGCTCCGATGGTCGCGATCATCAATGAAACCAATGCCCGGCACTACTGGAATGGCCAGGATCCCCTGGGCAGGACGATCGAAATCGATATGACCAGCTACCATCCGCGCCTCCAGGTGGTCGGGATCGTCGCGGACAGCCGGCTGAATGCGCTCGATCAGGAGATCTATCCACAGGTTTTCTGGCCCATGGCGCAACTGCCCGCATCGGGCGCATGGATTGCCGTGCGAACCAGCGCCGATCCCAGATCGTTCGCCGGCGCGATCCAGCAAACCATCCATGATCTCGACCCCGAACTGGCGATCAGCCAGGTGACGACCATGCAGGACGTGCTCGGCGATTCGGCATGGAGGCAGCGTCTGACGGCGGTGCTGCTCGGCATATTCGCGGGTCTCGCCGCGGTGCTCGCCGGCGCGGGAATCTACGGAGTCTTTTCGTATCTGGTGACGCGAAGGTTCAAGGAACTCGGCGTGCGCGTCGCCTTGGGTGCGAGTCGAATCGAGATTCTCCGGTTAGTCGTCGGGTCGGCCCTGAAGCTGGCGTTGATCGGCATCGTGATCGGGACCGGGGCCGCACTGGCCGCCGGCCGCCTGGTCGCGACCTGGCTGTACGGCATCGAGAGCCACGATGCCTGGACCATAGGCGGAGTTTCTCTCACCATGCTTGCCGTAGCGGCGGTCGCGTGCTGCGTGCCGGCTCATCGCGCGACGCGGATCGATCCGGTGATGGCGCTCAGGGAGCAATAAACCAGTGACGGGTGTCCGATGAATTTACCGAACCAGGTCCGGCTTTCGTTCCGAAGTCTGTGGAAGCGTCCCGGATTCAGTGCCGTCGTCGTCCTCACGCTGGGGCTCGGCATCGGCGCCAATAGCGCCATCTTCAGCGTGGTCCACGCGGTGCTGCTCAACCCGCTTCCCTTTCGCGAAGCCCACCGTGTCGCCATGCTGAGCGAACACTCGCGCACGATGGACACCGGTCTCGTTTCTCCAATCACCTATGACGATTGGGAGCACCGCAACGAAGTCTTCTCCGAAATCGCCGCCTTTCGGCACTGGGAGAATCGCACGCTGGAGTTCCCCGGCGCTCCGCCGGAACCGATTCTGCAAGTGACCGCCAGCCCCAGTTATTTTCATGTGCTCGGCTTCGAACCGCTGTTCGGCCGCACGCATGGCGCAGAACGGTCCGGGGGCGTCAACGATGCCGTTCTGAGCCACGAACTGTGGAGGCGCCGGTTTGCGGCAAGCCGCGATGTGCTAGGCAGGACGATCCGGATTTCCGGCGCATCCTTTGTGATCGTCGGGGTCATGCCGCCCGCGCCTCACGATCTGGCTATCGGCTGGGGCGATGTGTGGACTCCAATCCACTGGTACAACATGCAATACAACCGCGCCACTTCGTATCGCGCCCGCTACCTTCGCGTGCTTGGCCGCCTCAAGCCCGGCCTGACGATGGCCCAGGCGCAGGCGAGAATGGACCTGCTTCAGAACCAACTGTGGCAGGAGGCCACTTCCGTCGCCAAAGGCTACAACGTGCGCGTGCAATCGCTCCAGGATGCGCTGGTCGGACGATTCCGGCCCGCCCTGCTCGCGCTTCTGGGCGCAGTGGTCTTCGTGCTCCTCACGGCATGCGCGAATGTCGCGAACCTGATGCTCGCGCGCGGCATGGCCCGGGATAGAGAGATCGCGATTCGGCGCGCGCTGGGCGCCCGCACGGCCACGCTTGCCGGGGAACTGCTGGTGGAAAGCTCATTGCTCGCGCTCTTCGGCGCCGCGCTGGGTCTGATGTTCGCGTACTGGGGCCTGTGGTTGTTGAAGTACGGGTTGGCCGCGCAGGTTCCGCGCCTGTCCGAGGCGAGTCTCGATCTCCCCGTGATCGCGTTTGCCCTGGTTCTCAGCGCCGCGGCGGCGCTTTTGTTCAGCATCGCTCCGATATTTGGATCCGGCTCGCGCGATGTCCACGAAGCATTGAAGGAGTCCGGCCGCGGTGGAACGGCGAGCCTTCGCCAGGAACGCACGCGCGCCATTCTGGTTGCCGCCGAGTTTGCGTTTGCCGCGCTGTTGCTGGTGGGTGCAGGCCTGTTGCTCAAAAGCTTCGCGGCGCTCTTGCAGATCCAGCCCGGATTCGAAACCCGCGGGCGCTATACGGCCGATATCGTGATCCCGGCCGACCAGTATAAGGACAATACGCGGCGAGTCGCGTTCTATCGCGAACTCCTCCGGCGGCTCAACGAAACGCAGGGTGTCCACGCGTCCGGCGGATCGCTGTATTTTCCCTGCCGCGGCAAGCTCTGGCTGACGGCCGTTTGGCGCGACGGCCAGACCGTGGCAAAAGGCGATGAGCCGATCGTCTACTTCAACCTTTACGCCGGCGATTACTTCAAGGCGATGGGCATCCCGCTGCTGCGAGGCCGTCTGCCGGCCGGGCGCGAGCTTTGGGAGCCCTCCGACACGATCGTCATCAATGAATCGATGGCGCGCCAGCTTTTCGGCGATATCGATCCTATCGGCCAGCGCCTTCGGTCCGGTGAAGAAGGTCCCGGGAAGCAGATCATCGGCGTCGTCGGCGACGTCCGGCAGAAAAGCCTGGACGAGGCGCCGAAGGCTGAATACTACGAGCCGTTCTCGCAGATGCCGATGACGTTTCTGACCATCGTCATCGCCAGCGACCTTCCGCCATCGACCGTATTTTCGGCTCTCCGCAGTATCGTCCGGGACCGCGATCCCGGGGCGGTGCCGGCAACCCTGACTCCGCTCGGCGAGCTGGCGGCAAACACGATCACGAATCGGCGCCTTGCCATGCTTCTGATGTTGCTGTTCGCCGGGCTGGCATTATCGCTGTCGGCAGTGGGGGCGTACGGCGTGATGTCGTACGCCGTTCAGCAACGGACTGCGGAAATCGGAATCCGAATGGCATTAGGCGCCGAACCCGGCAACATTCTCCAACTCCTGATCGGCCAAGGGATGCGGACCGCTCTCCTCGGAACGTGGGCCGGCCTGCTCGCCGCGCTCGCGCTCGCCAACGTCCTGGCCAGCTTACTCTACAACGTGCGCAGTTTCGATTGGACGGTGGACGGCGGGATATTAGCGGTCGCCGCGATCGTTTCCTTGACGGCCTCCTACATCCCGGCTCGCCGCGCGACGCGGATCGATCCGCTGCGAGCCCTGCGGCACGAATGAGTTTCCGAACGGCCGTGTCGTAGGCCTCCCGGCCTGCGCTTGGACCTGAGCGGCCGGCCGGGGCCTGAGGATCGGTCACCCACGAACGGTCTTCTTTCTGGCTTGAACGGGCCATTTCGAGCCTGACTGTTCTCTTTGTGACCACGAACGGTTGACCTTCCAGCCGGCGAGGCATAAAGCGGACTCACCGTGATGCCAACCGTGATCCCGGCAGATCCGTCGGTCTCGTTCGCCGCGGATCGGACAAGATAAAGCCGCGCGGAGAGCGGATCCGTCTTTTGGACAATCGCTCCAAAATGATCCGCGTGAGTGTAGGCGAAGGATGCTTTCGCGCCCGCATCCACCGTTACGGTCGGGAAGGTCAGATTATCAAAGCCCTTCTGAATCGATTGGCGCACCGAATCGATTCCGGGAGCCGAGAACTGGTAGCTTCCCAGCCCGTAAGTGACGTCTAGTCCGAAACCTAGAGAGCCGTCGAAATTCACGCGTCCCTGGTCGCCCGCGCCCATGCGTAGCGCGCAATCCGGTTCGAAGGGGAATACCAACGTGGAAAACGCGTCCACCAAGGCGTCTACCGTGTTGGTCGTCGCGTCCACGGCGTGACAGTAGGAAAGAGTAGCAGTAGCCGCCCCGCTGGCTTTGCCTGAAATGCCGATCCCGGAAACTGTTCCGGACCCGGACACCGAAGCGCAGATCGAAAAGTCGAGGTCGATGTTTACATAGACTTTGCCCTGCGAGGGGCCAAGAACGACGTCTTCCGTGTCGCTGGAATCGATGCTCTTGCTGACAGCAAACTTGCTGCTGGTGTTGCTGATCGCTACCAAACAACTCGCCTGAGGCGTCAGTGAGAATACGATACCGGTGGTAGTTTTCCAACTCGCGGGGGCTGAAATCGTCACCATCGCGCTCGGCGAGCCGACGGCAGTGCGTACGGGTTGGTCAGAATACTGCGCTATCGCGGAGGAAATCGCGAGCAGGGCGGTTTGACTCTGGGCCAGAAGTGCCTTTAGATGGCTGCCATCTTTGAGATCGTTCAGCAGGTCGATGCTGATGTCATTGGCCAATAGCCCGGTTGCTGGGCTGGACATAAACGCCTCCTTCAATTTGGAGTTTTCACGGCGGATCTCGCCGCTTTCAAATCGAGTGGCGGAATCCGCCCAAAAAACAGGACATCCAGCTTGGCCCGAACGGAACGTTTAACGATTGCGATGTCCGTTTGATTCGGCGAAATGTCCTGACCTCATCCGTGCAGGTAGGGGATTCTTGGCAAAAGCGCTGAGCGATGGAAAACGCCGCTCTCGGTCGCAGGCTGAATAGCCCCACCTTACCGGACCACACCGGCGTTCGATGAGAATCCGGGCACCCTTCCATCTTATCGATGAGGAGGTCGTGGTTCTGTCCGTGGATCACACGTTGGTGGCCGGAAAATCGTGCTCTCTGAAGATGCACGACGCGGCCTTGGCCAAACGCTCAGACGATGGTTTCGAGACACTCTGGGCCAAAGGCGATGAGTAGCCTCCGCGAAATCGCGTTTTCACCATCGGAGCAATGATATTCTGGGGACGCGCCACCGCTTTTCGTCACGGGATGCCCGCACCTGCGGACTATCGTTTGAATCGGAAGCCCTTGACTGCCGAACACCCTGTTCTGCGGCTCTCGCAATCCCGTGTACGAGTTGCGTACGAGTGATGGTATTTCTGGTCCAATCCGGCATTCTAGACCATTGAAATCTCTGTAAGTTACAGATTCTTAGTTGCTTAAGGTAATCGTGGTTCGAATCCATGCCGGGGAGCCAAGTAATTTATAATCAATAACTTACAGACACAGACCCGCGGAGCGCGTTCACGTACTGCTGCGCCAGCGTATGCCAGTTGAAGATGTAGGAAGCGACGTCGGTATCGACGACGATTTGGCTCATTCGGACGGGGAGTCTTCGGCTGCCTGACGGCGCTCCGCATAGATGGCAGCCACAAAGCGCTCGGTCTCCTCATCCGGTGCAGGACTGACGTTGCGTAGGATCTCCTCAAGGGAAAACGGCTGCGGGCCGACAAGCACGGGCTTGTATCCACCGTTCCGAAGCTCTTGTAGCTCGTCGTTCATCGCCGCTCCTGAACTCATTATACGCGAGGGTCAGACGCCCCTAGAGATGACCACCGCCGAGCACGAACTTCAAGAATTTCCGGCCCTCCGCGGGATCTTTCCTGGCCCTCGCCTCGATCGCCGCCATGCATTCCGCGATCAGGGCTCGATCATCTTCGGTCAGTTCCGGCACTCCGGTCCGATGGTAGCTGGGCTCTCTGTGGCGATCGCCCAACGCCATCGCGAGCAGCGGGCTGGACATCTCTTCTTCGAACACCTCGTTCGGGGTCGGGTAAGGGAATTCTTTCGTGATCGTCTGCATGAAATCCGCTGCTTGGTCTTCAGGCACGCCGGCGCTCCGGAAAAGTTCTCGCGCGCTCTCCAGCATGCCGCGCCGATACCTAGCCGAGCCGAAGACGGTCGCCAGTTCGCTCTTTTTGCGACCCTTGGGGACAATGGCGTGCATGGCTTCCAGGCGCCCGAACTTTCCCGGAACGCGGCGTTCTAGAAAGACCCAAAGATGCCGGTCCGTTATCCAATCCTCCCACCTGGTCTTCAGCGCGAATATCGAGCCCGGCCACGGCTGGACCTTCGGTGGCGCTGCACGCTTCCGTTTCATTCCGGAAAAGAATAGCGCAAGTCCTTGCGGACCGCCAGTTCCGTGCCGGGTCGCCCCGGATCAGTCAGCCGTTGTACTGGTCGGCTGGTCTACCGAGCCGCAATTGCTAAATCTCGCCGATGACCGACATATCGGAGTGTTGTCGGTCTTGTGTTTTCAGCCAGTTGCGGCAGGCTGTGAAAAGCACTGTGGCAGGTGAGAATGGAGCCACCCTTCTACAGGTCCAGCCGTACCGCCGTCCAGGTTGCCACGAGCGCCTCCGAAGCGGTTTTTTATCCCAAACACTTTGCAGGTGGTTGGCCTCTGGACGGCGCGCCAAGTCATCGCCACGCTTCGGAACCCTGTTTACCTCGGCCTGTTTCCAGATCGTGATTCCGTTCGATCCGGCAAACACGAACCGATCGTCGGGAAGTTGTTGAGCATACAACCCGGACTCGGCCAGGCAACGGCGTGCCGATCATTTGCCGAGGGTCTGATTCCCTGCCCCAGTACAAAACCGTCGAGTTCGAGTCCGTCTCCCACCATCGCGCGTCTGTACTCGGATCCCGCTTCTTGTCCTGCAAGGTTGTATTGATCTGTCACGTCGCTGTTCCGGTTACGGAATCTCCATCGCTGTCGACGATGGAAGCGGCGATCTGAGGCATGGCTGGGTCACCTGTGATGTATCACGTGGTGCGCCGGCATCCGGCCCGTTCGTCGCTGCCCGGCCATATCGCCCGGCCCCGCCAGGCCGCACCGCTCAGGGATTGCGCTGGTAAATCACTCTCCCGTCGAAAACCGTGATCATCACCTTGGCGCTGGAAATCTGCGCCGGATCGATAGACAGAATGTCGTCGGAGAGAACCGCGAGGTCGGCCAACATTCCAGGAGCGATCGTCCCCTTGTATTTCTCGCCAAAGCTGGCATAGGCGGAACCCCAGGTATAGGCGCGCACCGCCTCGGCCGCGGAGATCCTCTGTTCGGGAATCCATCCCTCCGGGTGCCGCCCGTCCAGGGTCCGCCGCGTCGCCGCCGCGTAGATCCCCTCGATCGGTTTCAGCGGCGCGACGTACCAATCCGAGCCAAACGCAAGAATTGCGCCCGCATCGAGCAGCGACCGGAACGCGTAGGTGCCCTTCGCGCGCTCGTGACCGATCCGCTTCTCCGCCCAGCTGCCGTCGTCGATCGCATGATACGGCTGCATCGATGCGATCACTCCCAGGCTCGCGAATCTGGGAATGTCCACGGCCCGGAGATGCTGGGCGTGTTCGATCCGGAAGCGCCGGTCCCGCGGTCCATTCTCCTTTGCCACCTCTTCGAACAGGCTCAAGACCCGATCGTTGGCCCGATCGCCGATCGCGTGAATCGCAACCTGCAAACCCGCCCGGTCCGCGCCCAGGATGTTCTCCTTCATCTTGCTTTCCGGAATCATGTCCTGGCTGGCGATCCCCCGGTTGTTCGGGGCATCCGAATACGGCTCGTAGAACAGAGCCGTGGTCGAGCCCAGCGATCCATCCGCGAACGCCTTCAAGGCGCCCGCCTGCAGCATCGGATTGCCAAACGCCGCCCCAACTCCCGCGTCGGCCAGGCGATGCCAGGCTGCCAGCGGTTGATGCGTGGATATGCGGAGAGTAAGTTCTCCGTTCCGCAACAGCTTCTGATAGACGCGAAAATACTCGGGCGTGGTGCCGACGTCCTGAACGCTCGTCACGCCGTTCTGCCGCGCTTCCCGCATCGCGGCGCGAACGGCATTCTCGATTTCCTCCGAAGAAAGCCGGGGCATCAGCTTGGCGGCCGCATCCTGCGCCGCGTCCTTCAGAATTCCCGTCGGCTCTCCCCGCTCGTCGCGCACGATTGTGCCGCCGGGTGGATCCGGCGTGTCTCTGGTGATACCCGCCTGGCGCAGCACCAGGTTGTTCACCAGCACCATGTGTCCGTCATGGCGATTCACAAACACCGGATGGTCCCCGGCGGCTACATCGATCAGTTCGTGATTCGGCAGGCGCGCGGGAGACCAGTTTTCCTGGTCCCAGTCGCCGCCAACGATCCAACGGCCTTTCGGCAATTTCGCCGCATAGTCCCGGATCCGGTCGCGAAACTCCGCCTCGCTGCGCGCCTCGTGCAGCTGAACGCTGCCGGCGTGCCGCCCCCCATCAACCAGGTGTACGTGAGAATCGTTGAAGCCTGGAACGACGAGCCTCCCGCCCAGGTCGATTACCTTGGTATTGGCGCCGATCCATTTCCGGATTTCCGCCGAGGAGCCGGTAGCCACAATCCTGGAACCCAGGCACGCCGCCGCTTCCACAACGGGCTGCGATGGATTCACGGTCCAGATTTTTCCATTCACCAGGACCAGATCGGCAAACGACTGTGCATTCGAGCAGAGGGACATGAGAAGGTACCAGGAAGCAATCCGCAACGCCGTCGAACTCATTTGAAGCGCTCCGAAAACCAGTCGGCCCAACGCCGGTCGATGTCGCGCAGCCGGTACGGATCGGCGGGAAAATGGCCGGAGACCGGATAGAGTATCATCCTGACCTCCTGCCCACGCTCGCGCAATGCGTTATAGAGCTTGTAGGATTGCGTCACCGGAACCCGCACGTCGCCGGTATCGGAAATCATCAGCAGCGGAGTCTTCATCTGGTCCACGTAGCTGATCGGCGATTGCTCTTTCATCAGCGCCATATCCTGTGGGCTGGTCAGTGTGTCCGAAAAGGCGCGCGTGAACAGGCGGAGGTCATTGAGATTGTAGTCATCGACTAGGTCGATCACGGCGGCGCCGGCCATGGCTGCCTTCCAACCCTGATAATGGCCGATAAGCCAGGTGGTCATATATCCCCCGTAGGACCATCCCGACACTCCGATGCGCGCGGCGTCGATGTACGGCCGCTTCTTCAGCTCCGCCAGCCCGGCCATGATGTCCCGCCCGGGGCCCGCGCCGTGATCGCGGTACACCGCCGAAAAAAGGGCGTTACCGGCGTTGTCGCTGCCCCGATAATTCGGCTCGAATACGATCCAGCCGCGAGATGCGAGCATCTGCGAGCGCTCCGAGAAAGCCTCTCGCGACGAGCCCCACGGCCCACCGTGGATATTCAGCAACACAGGATATTTCCGGCTCGCGTCGAAGTCCGGGGGAAAGGTGAGCACGCCGCTCAAGGAAAGGCCATCGTCGCTCTTCCAGAATGTCGATTCGGTCTTTCCCAGCTTCAGGGCTGCAATCTGGGATTGAATAGTGGTGAGACGGACCGCGCCGCCATCGGGCCCTTGGAGCAGGTAAAGCTCCGGCGGGCGCTGTGCCTCGCTTCCGACAACTACGATTTGTCCGTCGCGGCCGACAGCGATCTCCTGGCCGGCGCTCGAAATCCTTCCCAGCTTCCATCGTTTCGAGGTGCCGTCGAGAGCGATGCTCCACAGCCCGCTTCCGGTTCCGTCCGGCGCGCTCGCGATCACGGCCTTCGAATCGGCCGTCCAGGCGCCACGCGAGAAATTGCGATCGATCGCCGCGCTCAGGCGCTTGAATTCCCCGCCCGCAGCAGGCAGCAGGAGCAGTTCCATTTGATTCTTCACGTGGCCGTCCACCGGGCACGCCATCTCCAGCCACCGCCCGTCGGCTGAAAACGAGGCCTGCCAGCACCGCCGGTCGCCGATCCCCTCCACCGGCACGGGATCGCCGCCGCGCGCGCCGATACTGTTCATGGAGCGCTTGTCGGAATCGCGCGTGCCCGCCGAAGGTTGGGTTATGAAAACGATCCGGTCTCCCGCCGGCGTCCACGCCAGATTGTTTCCGGATACCGACCAGTGTCCCGACGTTAGCCGCTTGGCTGTACCCCCGGTGGAGGGAATCGTCCACAGATGGCTCGGCTGAGTTCCGGCGCGCATCAGGTAATCGTTCGCCTCGACTTCGAACGCGTCGTCGTACTTCTCTCGCGCCGGCGCCTCGTCGGGCGATATGTACGCGATCGTCTTGCCGTCCGGACTCCATTCGAAGGCCTGAACACCTGTGGGCGCGTGTGTGATTTGCGCTGCCTCGCCGCCGTCGCTTTCGAGCACGAAGATCTGGCCCTGGCCCGCCGCATCGGCAAGAAACCCCAACCGTCCCCCCGCGGGCGACCATCGCGGATGATGAGCGGTCTTGCGCTCATGGGTCAGCTCGCGCTCCGCGCCCGAAGGCAGGCTTACCCGAACCAGTTCGGAATCGAAATGATTCTCGACGTAATTCGGGCGGCTCACCACGACCACCACGCTACGGCCGTCAGGCGAGATCTGCGGCTCCGTGACTCGCGCCACTTTGGCGTAGTCCTGGATCCCGAAAGTTTGCGAGCCGCCGGTCGCGGCGAAAAGAAATACCAGTCCAGGCAATTTCATAGTTATTTGCCGGCTTCCCCGGCTTGGGCATCGGGGCGGTCTTTCCAAAACCACAAAGCAGGCAACGGTCGCTGGACGGGCCAAATCTGGTCCAGCGTGTCCGCCTGGAAAAGCTCGCCGTTCTTCATCACGTACTCGATGTCCGCCGTGTTGTGAATGTCCTCCAGCGGGTTTTTCCGCAAGATCACCAGGTCGGCCAGCTTGCCTGCCTCGATGCTCCCCAGGTCCTGCGCCAGCCCGATCGCCTCCGCGCCGTTCAGCGTCGCCGACCGCAACGCATCCATGTTCGTCACCTTTCCTTCGCGCAACGACCACAGTTCCCAATGGAAGCTGAGCCCCTGAAACTGGCCGTGGCCGCCCACGCAAATCTTCCCGCCCGCCTGGATAATCCGCGCATTCCCTTCGGACGCCAGCGCGTAGGAATACTCGTCCGGACTGTACCAGGGCGTCCGCGTGGCCTTGGTCGCGATCACGTCGTACGGGATGAAGCGCCGCACCTTGGGATCTTTATACACCCCGGTCGTCTGGTAAAAAAAGTTTTCGGTGCCGGGACCGCCATATCCGCCGATCACGTATGTCGGCGTATAGAAGCTGCCGGACTGTCCTAGCAGCTCCGCGACATCCTTATATACCGGATTGATCGGAAGCTGGTGCTCGTTGCTGAATCCGTCGATGAAATGCGTCAGGTCGAGCGCCAGGTCGGCGGCGCCTTCCGTGGTCGGGATGACCTGCAGCCGCCGGCAGGCTTCGATAATCAGTTCCCGCTGCCTGCGGCCCCCCGTCATATAAGCCTTCAGAAGATTGGTTCGGTAATACTTCTTGTAGCGCGTCACCGCATCGATCGCCTCGTCCAGCGTCTGAATATCGCTCACGTAGAAGATCCCGGGACCGGTGGAGTACGCGCGTGGTCCGAGGATTCGGCCGGAATCCACCAGGTCCTGGTAGGCGAATGTGTCGTTGGTCCCGGTTTGCGGATCGCGGCCGGCGGTAACCCCGTATGCCAGGTTCGCCAGAAAATCCCAATTCTGAGTGTCGAGCACCCCGCGGCGGATTTCGAACCAGTGCGCATGCGTGTCGATCAGACCGGGAATGATCGTTCGTCCGCTGACGTCGAGCACCCTTGCGCCCGCTGGAGCGCCGCTCCCTTTCGGGCCCGCGGAAACGATTCGGTTGTCCTTGACCACGATGTCGGCAGAAGATAAAACCTCGTCGCCGCGCATCGTGATGACCCGCGCGCCGCGAAGCACGATCGTGCCCTTCGGCGTGTGCCGCGGTGCTTCGATATCGAAAGCCCTTTCCACGGGATGCAGGCGCTTGGCCCAGGCGTACGTGTTGCGCCGTTCGGCACTGTCGCCGGCGGCATCGGCCGCCGCTACCGTGAACAACGTCGATCCCAGCGTCCAGGCAATCGTCTTGCCCTGGTTTGCCCACGTCGCTTCGTCGGCGCCGAACGTTGTCAGGCGCGCCACTGCGTTCGCGGGCGTGCTCACGTTCACCACCGGCACTTCTCCATTCGGCAGCGGGAGGCTCGACTGGTACAACTGGTTGCGGTAAACGATCAGCGCCTGTTTGCCATCCGGGCTGGTTTGAATGTCCACCGTGGGCGAATAGTCCGCGCCCCACACGTCTCGCCCGCGAACTTTCATGTACGTCCGCCGGTCCGTCCCGTCCCATCGCACCGAGATCAGGTCGCTATTGGCGGCCAGAAACGTGGGGATATTGGTTATCGTCAGGAAGATCCGTTCCGCGTCGTTGGTGAAATGGACGTGCCGGAGTTCGTCGCCGATCAGGACCACCTTAGGATCGCCCCCGGACGCGGGCATCCACACCAACTCGGAGGTCGCCAACTCGTGGCCCCATTCGCTTTCCTGGCTCAGCGCCTGATGCACTCCGGTTCGCACCGCGGCCAGGCGGTTCCCGTCTTTCGACCAGGCAAGATACTGGTAGTGCGCGGGCGTCTTGGTGAGCCTCTGCGGGTTTCCCGAGCCGCCAGCCCTGGTCTTCCAGATCGCGCCATCGCCCGCGTCCCAGCTTACGTACGCGATCCACTGCCCGTCCGGCGACCAGACCGGTTCGTACTCCGAGCCATCGCCGCTCACCAGCCGGCGGGGAGTTCCGCCCGCCGTCGGAGATACGTAAACATGCGTCAAGGCGGAAAAGGCAACCTGCGTGCCGTCCGGCGAAAGCGACGCGCCTTGGATCACCCGGGCGTTAATGGGTCCCTCGTCCACCCGCGTCGGAAAGTCGAGTTTCGGGCCTAGCTCGCGCGACACCTTGGCCTGGAACTCGATCACACGCTCCCCGCCGTTTTCGATATCCATGCGGTGAATCTTGCCGCCCGTGGAATAAGCGATCTCTTTTCCGTCCGGGAAAAACGCGTAACCAGGCAGAACATCGCGCGAAGTCGCCGATTCCTGGTCGTCGCGCTGCACCGGGTATTTCAGCCACCGTTCCTCGCCGCTCGCCAGGTCCCGTATCCGCAAAGCCGTTTGCGAGTGGAAACGTGTCCCGTAAATCATCCTCCGGCCATCCGGCGTCAGCAACGGCCGGAAAGCTCCGCCCTCCAAGGCCGTGATCACGTCGTCTTCACCGCTTTCCAGATCTCTGCGCACGATCTGCCACGGCGTCAGCCGTCCGCCTCCGCCGCCCGCACCCGTGTTCTTTCTCGCGTAATACAGATATCGCTGATCCGGCGCCAGCACGGCGCCCAAAGCCGCGTGAGTCGGGTTCTGCGTGGGATTCGCGCGGCTCTTTACGATCTGCGTTCCGCTCCCGCCGTCGATTTCGTACCGCCACACTTCGAAAGCCGAGCTGAAGAAGTGCGGCTTTTTCTTCGAGACAAAGATCGATCGGCTGTCGGCGCTCCAGAAGGGCGATGCAAACAGCGTGTTCTCCTCCGATGTGATCGCCCGCGCATGCGAGCCATCCACATCTGCGGTCCACAGATTGTCCTCCCCGGAACGGTCGCTCACAAATGCGATGTGTCGGCCGTCGGGCGAATACCGCGGTAAGCCGTCGAACTCGAGACCGCTCGTAATCGCGCTTGCGTCGCCGCCCGTGGCCGGCATCGTGTACAGCCGGCCGAGAAGGTCGAATACGATGGTCCTCCCGTCCGGGGATACGTCGAGTGACATCCACGTACCCTCGGAGAGTGTCGCTTCCATATGCCGGGCCGGCGTAAGAGGCAAACCCTTCGCGGCCGCGCCTCTGCCCCCGCCGCTGTCGTCGGGTTGAGCCGTCAGCGATGCCGCAAAGATTAACCCGAAGACCAGTACGGCTCCCGGGTTCTGGAACAGGCTACGCGTGGACATCGACGGTCCTCTCTTTCTACCGTGGCGCACGCACGCGAAGCGCGATCGCTCCGACGGGCGCGTGTCAATTTACGGGCTTTCTCCGCAGCTCCAGCGGGAGACGAGCGGAGCGCTTGACGCTCTCCAGCACAAAACGACTTTGCATCGACTGCAGCCCTTCGATCTTGCGCAGCTTGAGCACAACCGATCGCGTATACTCCTCCAGATCGGAGACCACGACTTCCAGCAGATAGTCCGCATCGCCGGAAACAAGCTGGCAGGAAATCACCTCCGGCGTCTGCTGCACCCACTTGTTGAAGCCCTCCATGTGTTTGGCCGAATGGCCGGCCATTTTGACCTCGACGTAAACCGTCAAAGCCAGGCCGACCTTGGAGCGGTCGATCTGTGCCGCGTAACCCTGAATGATTCCCGCCGTCTCCAGCAGGCGCACCCTTCGAAAACATGGCGAAGGAGAAAGGCCGATCCGTTCGGCCAGTTCTACATTGGTCAGCCTTCCGTGCGTCTGCAGCCGGTCGATGATCTTCAGGTCGAACTCATCCAGTTTCATGTTTGGCATTATAAGCTTCGTGTCCCGCGCCGCTTCGGCCATCCGTGGAGCGATGAGGCTGTCCAGCCCTCGAAACGGCTGGGCCCGCGTCACAAATTCAGCTTCAGTGCCAACTGGATCTGCCGGGACGTACCCAGCCCGAGCGTGGCCCCGAACGTCTGGAAAACCTGTCCGAAGCTGCTCGTGTTGAATGTAGAGCTTGGTTGCGCGAAGTTCGGGTGGTTCGGAATGTTGAAAAACTCCGCCCGGAACTCGAGATTCTTGGTCTCAGTGAACTTGGTCGTCTTCAGCACGGAGAAATCCACGTTCGTGAATCCCGGCCCGTACACCGTGTTCCGCCCCAGATTGCCGAAGGTTCCCGGCAAGGGCAACGAGAAAGCGGCCGGGTTCAGCCACCCATTGATGGATTTGTTGGCCGCGTACTGACTCACGCCAGCCACCGCGTTGGGGCGCTGGTTGGTTAGGTTGCCGTTGCCGTACGTGTTCGTCCCGATAAAGACCGTGAACGGTATCCCGGTGTGGATCAGGCCAAGTGAGGCCAGGCTCCACCCGCTCGCCAGGACCCCGCCCAGCCCTTTTGCCGATCCGAGGAAATGGTAGCCTTGGCCCATCGGAATCGTGAACAGCACGCTGAACGCTAAGTTCTGCCGAATGTCCCCCGAGCTGTTTCCGCGCTCCGCCTTGAAGTTGTTGTCGTCCTGCGGCTGGCTGGAGAACAACCCCTGGTCCTGAACGTCGTCGATCGCGTGCGAAAAGCCGTATTCGATCTTCGTGATCAGGTTCTTCTTCAGGTGTTGCTGATAGCTCACCTGCAGCGCGTTGTAAGTCGATTGGCCGGTGTTGCCTTCGATCGAGATGTTGGTGTACAGCGGATTCGGGCGGCGTCCCAACGTCGGATCGATAAAGTTGATGGTGTAACCGCGGCGCAGGTTGAGGCCGCGGTTTCCCACGTAAGCTACCTGCAGCGCCGCCCCGTTCCCTAGGTCGCGGGCAATGCTGAAATCCCACTGCTCGGTATAGATATCCCGGCGAATCCAATCGAAACCGGCTACCGCGGGAATCGGCGCCGTCCCCTGCAACAGGAAGTTTGTGATCGGATAGGACAAAGCGGGAACCGTCTGCCGCAGAAGACTCGTGTTGCCTGGGATGTTGTTCACCGGGATGGAATACGACCCGAAACCTACCGGGTAAGCCTGCCAGAACAAACCCGCTCCGGCGCGCACCACGGTCTTCGCACCGGGCTGCCACGCGATGCCCAGCCTCGGACCCCAATCGTTCTTGTTGGGCCGGTAATACTCATCCCCCACCGGGCCCAGCATGCCCAGCCGGACGTCGTAAGGCTGTGTGTTGTCGTGGCTGTCGTGAACCACGGTTTCGTAATCGTATCGCAACCCGTAATCGATCGTCAGATTCGGCCGCACCTTGTAAGTGTCCTGTACGAACAGACCGATCTGCGTGGCCTGCGTGGTATGTCCCGGATCCCCCACCGTGAAACCGGCGCTGAACACAGAGTTGTTGACGAAATCCTGCAGGGACGTGTAAGTCATGTTCGACGTGTTCTTACTCAGCCGGGCTACCCGGATGTAATACTCCGTGGTGCCGAACTTGATGGTGTGTGCGCCGCGCACGATGGTTGTGTTGCCTCCCGCCTGATAACTGGTGGCGTTCTGAATGCTGCGACCCCGGTCTCCCGGCACAGCGGTGATTCCGGTGATGGTCGTCTGCGGATATGGCTCGTCGGAGATGAGGTGGCTGCCCCAGCGTTGCGCGCCCACCAGAAATTCGCTCACGATGTTTGGTGACCAGATGTGTTGCTCGTGCAGCGCCACATTGGAGGTGCGGATGGGAACGTTTTGAAAATCGTAGATGCCGAGTGCCGATGTCGTGACACCAAACAACGGACCGAAAGTGTGCGTGTCGTTCACGTTCACGCGCAAAAACAGGCTGTCGCTCTCGCCGAAGCGCTGGTCGACTTTCACACTGGCCGTGTCCTCACGCACGTCGGAGGTCTGCGCCGTTACGTAATTGTCCACTAGTGGATTCGAGGTCGGTGACGTGCCAGCCGGGTACAATGCCACGATCGGCGCCAGCGCGGGTGATGTCGTCAGCACCTGCTGCTTCAGAAGCGCGCTCGGCACTGTCCCCGCACCGGAAATTCCGATGCGCTGCCTCGAACCTTCGTAATTGACGAAGAAAAACGTCTTGTCCTTGAAGATTGGCCCGCCCAGGTTGCCTCCGAAATCGTTGAACCGGAACGGCGGCTTGAACGTCTTGGGGGCGAAAAAATTCTTTGCGTCTAATTCGCTGTTGCGGAAAAACTCGAATAGCGTCCCGTGAAAGTTGTTGGTTCCCGACTTGCTCACGATGTTGATATTGGTTCCCGCGGAACGGCCATACTGAGCCTGGTAGTTGCTGGTCTGCACCCGGAATTCGGCAATCGTGTCCAGACTCCCGGTTAGCAGTCGTGCGCCGCGTTCATAGCCGTTCGACATGTATGGCTGATCGACGCGGGTTGCGTCTACACCGTCGATGGCAAACTGGTTGTGTACCGTGTGCAGGCCGTTGAAAGCCAGGTCGGCGATATAGTTGCTCCGCGCAATCGCTCCCGGCATGAGCAGGCTGAAGCGCGCGTAGTCGCGGCCGTTGATGGGAAGGTCCACCAGCTGGCGGTTCTCCATCACGCCGCCCGTGTTGGAGCCTTCCGTTTGCAGGGCGCTCGTTTCCGCCGTGACTTGAACCTGCTCGCTCACCTGGCCCGTGGGTAGCGAAAAATCCACCGTGATGGCAGCGCCCACGTTGATTTCTACGCCTTGCTTGATCTCCGTCTGAAATCCGGGCCGGGCGGCGCTGACGTTGTATCTCCCGATGGCCACGTCCGGAAATGTGTACCGGCCCACGTTGTTGCTGACAACCACGCGATGCGTGCCATTCGCGGGATTGTCCAGGGTCACCGTAGCTCCCGGCACCACCGCCTGCGAGGCATCCATTACCTGCCCGGAGATCACTCCCGTCTGCGCGTCCAAAATCGATGTCAGGAGAGGAAGCGCCAATAGCGTCCCGCCCCGAAGCAATTTCGCGATTCGTGTCTTCATATGATTCGCAGCTCCCGATGTGATTTCGCTCTTTCGACGCTTGATGACGAACCTGGTCTATGGCGACAAAGCCTCGGAAAATGGGAACGTCGCGGTATCCCCACCTGGACAGTTGCCGGGGATTATAGCATCAGCATTGAGAATGTTTCTTGCGTTCTCGTATGAAATCGGACCTGGGGCCGCTCCATATCTTCCAAAAATGAGCGATTTGTTGGCCGATCCTGCCAATTTGAATCTATTGGGTCTTCGGGAGGCATGCGCCGCCACAGCTCTGTAACTGAACGCACTTTCGCGCGCGGCATCGGACCGGTAGGACCTTGCAGGGGCATCGCAGAGCGCCCGGCGCTCGGCCTGGTGCCGGGCTCCTCCGGGGAATGCGCCTGTGTTCGAAGATTCGTATAACTTCTCCATGCGGTTTGCTATACACCCAAGCGTCCAGACCGCCGAAAACGACACCACGGGACGTGAGCTGGCGCTGGTCATACTCGTGACAGGAGTATTTCAACGCTGGGATTGACCGGGATCAGCGCCGGGCGTGGGCCGACTCTGGGGCAAGATCAGAAGCTCAATTCTCAGAGTCAACGGAAGCGATCGCAGGCCTCCGCGAGCGTAAGTTGCCGTACCGGTTCGCCGCTCGCCGCGCGCTACTCGTACAGAACCCGTAGCGGGTGGAGTATGGGCGCAAGGCCCTATGAGGCAATGCGAGCTGACAGGTACCGGTGCCCAGCCAACCACGAGGGGAGTCCGGCCCAGTCCACGCTCACCTCGCCTGCGCGTTTCACCGCCCGCAGCAGATCGAGAGCTTCGGGTAGTGCGAAATGCTCCCCGACAAATGCCGCGGCGAACCGGCCTCCGCGGACCTCTCCCCGCGTCTCCATGCGCCGCAAGACCACCAATATGTCGCGCCACGCAGGAGCTAACGTCTCTTTCGCCACGACATCTCGGAATACCACGCCCCATCGTTGCAAGAGCTGGCGCGCAAAGCATTCGACCCGCTCCGGCGTATTGCTCTTGCTGTGGCGCAATAGCGCCCAACGTCCGGGCGCGTGCCTTGGACCTGATGTCCCGCCCCGGCCTCCTCGCCGCCTCCGCGGATCGATCAATGCTCGCAGGTTCTCGAAACCGTCTGCCGTAACCAAGCCGCCGGACACAAGCTCCCATAGTGCGTCCTCAACCTCGCTGGCCGGACGTCCCGTGTTCTGCACGAGTTCGTAGAAGAACGACGCACCCCGAGTTTGGAGCATTAGAAGCACATCACGCCCGGCGTGGGACAACGATTCCGCTGATTGCGGCTCGGGAAACGCCAGCAGCCACTCCGCGTCCTCGCGCAGGAAGAGAGCCAACGGCGCAACCCGCGTCGGTCGTACGCGGCGGCCGTCCCTATTGGTTTCGCGGTCGAATGCGGGGTGAGGTGAGAGTCGTCCCCACATCACTTCGCCGGATAGGCAGAGTTCGTCCAGCAGTGCCGGATCATAGTTAGCCACGCGGCGGGGCAGCACCTCGGTCTCCCACTCCGCCGCCGCCCATTCCAGACCCTGCAATTGACGAATCACCTGCACGGTGCCATCCACCCCATGCAGCTGCGCGCCGGGCGCCAGGTGCTGCCACCGCACGAGAAAAGACGCTAGTTGCGTGGTGGTGACCGGCTCGATCTCTCACCGCAACCGCCCGAGCGTGAGCCGGTGGATGCGCGCCAGCAAACGCCGGTGGGCCCATTCCACTTCGGCGTCGCCATCCTGCAAAAGAAAATGCCCGCGCAGAATCTGTCCCTCCGCCTCGAGTTGTGCGAGCGCGATTTCCACCATATCCGGCGGCAGCGCCAAATCTCGCGCCACCTCGGAGGCGCGCAGCGGCACGGTGCATTCAAACCACCCGCGCAGGACCTCTGCCACGCACGCCTCGCGCGATTGCGGTAGCTCACGCGAAGGCGCAGGCGCCTCAATGGGCGGAGTGAATTGCGCGCCGGGACAGGCGCGTCGAACCAGTTCCAGTCTTTCGGCGGCTATCCAGAAGCCGCCCATCGCGGTTGCCCGCCGTGCGGCCGCCAGCTCGGCGAAGAGCGCGCTCCATTCCGCACGTGCCGGCACGATCACAAGCGACAGCAGCGCTTCGTGCAGCTCGTCCGCGTCGCGCACCACCGGCCACGCCTCCTCCGCCACTGCACGGATGGCGTCGGGATCGAGTGCTCCCGCGCCGTCGGTGACATCGGTTCTCAAACTTCGCCGCAACTGAACGGCCCGTGCACGCCGTTCCTCGAGCGGCGCATCGTCCAGGTACGCATACGGGTTCGCGTTAAGGATCTCGTGAGAGAACGGCGAGGCTCCCGGTGTGTCGATAGCCACCGGCCGAATCCGCCCGTCCCCAATCTGCCGGAGCAACTCGGTGAGCCCCTCCAGGTCCATCGCTTCGTAGAGGCAGTTATTGATCGTTTCGTTTACCAGCGGATGATCGGGAATCCGGATATCGCCAGTCAGGTTCTCGGCACAGGCCGCCGAATCCGGGAACACCGCCGCAAGTAGATCGTCCGCGCGCATGCGCTGAATCGGCGCCGGCACTTTGCGGCCGCCGGCGAAGCGCGGAATCGCCAACGCCCGCGTCGCGTTCCAGCGCCATCGCGCGCTGAACATGGGAGCGTCAAGCATCGCCTGCGTCAGAAGATATTTCGCATTTTCCGGCCGCACGAATTCGAACACCACGTCTAGCGGAAACGAGTGCTGTTCACCAAGGGAGATCACAATTCCATTGTCAGTGGCCGCCGCCTGCAGTTCAAAATTGAACGACCGGCAGAATCGCTTGCGTAGCGCCAGGCCCCACGCGCGATTGATACGCACCCCGAATGGAGAGTGCAGCACAAGCTGCATCCCGCCGCCCTCGTCGAAGAAACGCTCCGCCACGATCGTGTGAGTCGCCGGAAGCACCCCCAGCGCGGTGCGCCCTTGCTGCACATACTCCACCGCCTGCTCCGCGCCGCGCCGATCACAGTCCGCACTCCCGTGAACATTTCGCGCGGTCTCTCTGCCGTCAGCAGGATGTAAAGCGATTCCGGGGTAGTTACCAGGATGTGCGGGCGCTCGCGCAACATCCGCTGGCGGTCGGATGTGGTCGTGTCGCCGGTCCGCAACCCCACCCGGATAGGCGCCAGCGCGATTCCGCGTTTCTCAGCCAGCGCGCGGATCTCGTCAAGAGGACGTTGCAAATTCTTGTGAATATCGTTGCTCAACGCCTTGAGCGGCGAACAGTAGACAACCTCCGTCTGGTCTGGCAATTCGCCCGAGCGTGCGCGGCGGATCAGGCCATCGATGCAAATCAGGAACGCAGCCAGCGTCTTGCCCGATCCCGTAGGAGCGGAAATGAGAACGTCGTCTCCGGCACGGATGATGGGCCAACCGCGCATCTGGCACTCCGTGGGCACACCGAGGCATTCAAACCATTCCTGGACGAGCGGGTCGAAGGCAGACAGCATTGCTTCAGTTTGCCACGGCGGTAGCGATGCCGATATTCTGAAGTCCCGATTCTAAAGAAGCCACTTCGATAGGGAGATGCTAGAATACCCGCCATCATGAAGATTCTCCCGCACGCCGCTCTGATTCTCACCACGGCTGTCTCTTTGCTCGGGCAGGGTCGCAACTACGGCCGATCCATGGTGATTACCCGGCAGGGAGTTGCCGCCACGAGCCACACCTTGGCCTCTTCGGCCGCTGCGCAAGTACTGGCGAAGGGAGGATCGGCCGGCGATGCCGCGATCGCTGCCAACGCGGTGCTCGCCGTGGTCGAGCCGATGAAGACCGGCATCGGCGGCGACTTGTTCGTCATGTATTGGGAAGCGAACACCGGCAAGCTCGTAGGGCTCAATGCCTCCGGCCCAGCGCCCAAAAAACTCTCACCGGAGTTTCTCGCCAGGCAGGGTATCAAGTCGATGCCGGCTTATGGAATTCACAGCTTCACCGTGCCAGGCGCCGTGGAGGGCTGGGCCAGGATCCACCAGCGCTACGGTAAGCTGCCCTGGAAGGATCTGTTCCAATCCGCAATCGCCTACGCCGAACAAGGATTCCCCGTGACCGAGGCGATACAGGAATCATGGGCCGCCAATGCGGACCGTCTCAAAGTACATCCCGAATCCCAGCGAGTGTTCTTGCCAGGCGGCCGGGTCCCCAACGTCGGCGACTTGTTCAAAAACCCCGGTATCGGACGTGCGCTGCGCCTCATCGCCGATGAAGGTCCTTCTGCGTATTACAAGGGCGAGATCGCGGCCGCGATTCTCAAGACCTCGAGCAAATTGGGCGGCGCCATGACCGCGGAAGACCTGGCCGATTATTCCTCCGAATGGGTCGCGCCGATTTCGATTGACTACCGGGGTTGGAAGATCTACGAGCTGCCGCCCAACAGTCAGGGTTTTGCCGCGCTCGAAATGCTGAATATTCTGGAGGTGACCCCCGCGTCGCCTTTCGGGCCTTTCAGCCCAGCGGAGATGCACCAGCGTATCGAGGCCATGAAGCTCGCTTATGCCGACGTCCGCCGCTATAACGCCGACCCACGCACCAACGATGTTCCCGTCGCTCCTCTCCTCTCGAAGGAATACGCGAGGAAGCGTGCCGCGCTGATCGATCCACTTCGCGCCAATTGCGACGTTCCCAACGGCGATCCCGTCGGTAGCAACACCACCTACCTCACGGTGGCCGATAAGGACGGCAACATCGCCAGTTGGATTGAGAGCATCTACGACGACTTCGGATCGGGATTGACGGCCGAAGGCATGGGCTTCATCATGCAGAATCGCGGCGCGCTGTTCACGCTCGATCCTCACCACCCCAACCTGTTGGCCGGAGGGAAGCGTCCGTTCCATACAATCATTCCCGCCTTCATGGAGCGCGGCGATCAGCACATTGGCTTCGGCATCATGGGCGGTGCCAACCAGCCGCTGGCGCATGCGCAGTTCGCGTCGAACATTATCGATTACGGAATGAACATCCAGGAGGCACTGGAATCGCCCCGCTTCACAAAGAAAACCTCTGGCGGCTGCGATGTGTCCATCGAGGTGCGCGTTCCTGTAGCCACGCTGCAAAAGCTTTCGGAGCTCGGCCACGAAATCCGCATTCGGCGCGAATACACCCAGGAGATGGGGCGGGGCCAAGCCATTCTGCACGACTCCCGGACGAAGACAAATTATGCGTCCTCCGACCCTCGGGCCGATGGTGAAGCCATCCCTGAGCCGGTCATAAAATAGGCCGGCGCTATACCCGCATCTGCTGGGTGCCTTCGCACGTTCCTGCCGACACCAATTGGGGACGCGGGCTGTCAGGTGCTTCCGGCGCAGGGCCTGGACAGCGCAGGCAAACGCCCCCTCGGACCGCCATTCCCCGTCTATCACTTCCACCAGGCGCGCTCGGGGAACACAAGTGAGGCTTCGGATCGCTGGCACGCTGCTTCACGATGTGATAGTTTCGTTCCGGCAACCACCAGAGAAAGGAACGATATGGCGAGCAATCGCGGAGTGGCCTACATCCAACCGGGCGTTGTTCAAGTACATTCAATCCCCTATCCGAAGCTGCGCATGCCCAAGAGCGAGACCGATCCATTCGGCGGCAAAGACGCCCCGCATGGAGTGATTCTGAAAATCATCACAACCAATATCTGTGGGTCCGACCAGCACATGGTGCGCGGCCGCACCACGGCCCCACAGGGATTGATTTTGGGGCACGAAATCACTGGAGAGGTCATCGAAAAGGGGTCGGACGTAGAGATGCTGGAGATCGGTGATCTTGTCAGCGTTCCCTTCAATATCGCTTGCGGGCGTTGCCGCAACTGTCGCGAAGGCAAGACCGGGATTTGCCTCACAGTCAATCCTGCCCGGCCTGGTGCCGCGTACGGCTATGTCGATATGGGAGGTTGGGTCGGTGGACAAGCCGAATATGTCATGGTCCCGTACGCCGATTTCAACCTCCTCAAGTTCCGCAACAAGGAAAAAGCCATGGCTAAAATCCGGGATCTTACACTTCTGTCGGACATCTTCCCGACTGGATTCCACGGAGCGGTAACGGCAGGCGTAGGGCCCGGCTCGATTGCCTACATTGCGGGCGCGGGTCCGGTAGGATTGGCATGCGCGGCCGGCTGCCAGCTCCTGGGGGCTGCCGTTGTGATCGTCGGCGACATGATTCCGGAGCGGTTGGCGCAAGCCAAGAGCTTCGGTTGCGAAGTGATCGACCTTCGCAAGGAGGCTTCCCTGGGCCAGCAGATCGATCAGATCGTGGGCGAGCCAGTAGTGGATTCCGCTGTTGACTGTGTGGGTTTTGAAGCTCGGGGTCACGGCAAGGATGCCGCCATGGAGCAGCCCGCCACAGTGCTCAATGCATTGCAGGAAGTCGTCCGCGCGGGCGGGTCGATTGGCATCCCCGGGCTCTACGTCACCGGCGATCCTGGTGGCGTGGACGAAGCGGCGAAAGTTGGCTCTCTTCGTATTCGCATCGGCCTGGGCTGGGCAAAATCTTGCTCTTTTTATACGGGCCAGTGTCCCGTCCTGCGATATAACCGTCAACTCATGCAGGCCATCCTGCATGACAAGACGCACCCTGCCAAAGCCTGCAATGTGACGGTCATTTCGCTTGACCAGGCACCGCAGGGCTACAAGGATTTCGACCGGGGAGCAGCGAAAAAGTTCGTCATCGACCCACATGCGTCGGTTGCAGCAGCGTAAATTAAGGCGCGCCGCGGCACTGTGCGCCCGTCTTGGTTCGCGGCTGCCCGGACGGTGTATACTTCGACAAACGAAGCAGGAGGAGGGTTAAACGCCACGTCGTTTCCTCTGCTGTTAACGAGTTGCCTGTGCGCAGGGCTTCTCGCGCCGCGCTCGGCCCCCGCACAGACGAATCCGTTCGATACACCCGAAGGTGCGCAGCAGGGCGCAGCGCTCTTCCAGAACCATTGCACTTACTGCCACGGCGCCCGCGGACAAGGCGGCCGCGGAAGCGACCTGACAACCGGGCAGTATAAGCACGGTGGTTCGGATGCCGAGTTGTACGCCACCATCCGCAATGGCATCCGCGGCACGGAGATGCCGCCGGTCCGGGCAACCGACGAAGAGGTGTGGAAGATCGTGACGTTCGTAAAGCATCTCGGCTCGCCGGTAACCGGCGAGAAGGCGTCGGGGAACGCGATCGCGGGCAAGCTTGTGGTCGAAGGCAAAGGTGGATGTCTGGCCTGCCATTCGATCGGTCCGGCCGGAGGCAGCCTCGGACCGGATTTGAGCGACGTGGGCCGGCGGCGCGATCTTAAGTATTTGGAGGAGTCCCTGATCAGTCCCGATGAGGACGTTCCCGCGCGTTATCGCGCTGTCCGGTTGGTTACCAGGTCGGGAATGGATGTTTTCGGCATCCGCCTGAATGAAGACGACATCTCCATCCAGTTGGTCGACACTGAGGACAACCTGCGTTCGTTTCTGAAGGCGGATCTACGCGAGATCCGGCGCGACAAGCCGTCCCTGATGCCGGCATACGGGGCTCGGCTCACCAGGAAAGAACTCGACGACGTAGTCTCCTATCTCAGTACGTTACGAGGCGTGCAATGAGAATCCATGCAACGGCACTCGCCGCCATATCGGTGCTCTCCCTGGCCGGGCAGAGCCTGCCGGTTACGTTCGAGCGGCTCCTGAAAGCCGAGACCGAGCCGGGCAACTGGCTGATGTACAACCACACGTACAACGGCTGGCGATATAGCCTGCTGGACCAGATCACGACGCAAAACGTCAAGAATCTGCACGTGAAGTGGCTTTTTCAGGGGCACCACCAGGAAAAATTCGAGACCACGCCGCTCGTGATAGACGGCATTATGTACCTGACTCGGCCGGAGAACGATGTGTTCGCCCTGGACGCCGAGACGGGCCGCGTGATGTGGACTTACAGCCACAAGAACCCCGAACGTACCTACAATTGCTGCGGCAGAGTCAATCGCGGCCTGGCGATCCTGGGTAGCCGGCTCTTCATGAATACCCTCGATATGCACCTGATCGCGCTCGATGCCAGAAGCGGCCGCGAACTGTGGAAGACCGGGATTTACGACTACATGGCTGCCGGCGGCTATGCGGCCACGGGCGCGCCGCTCGCCGTGAAGGACAAGGTGATCGTAGGCATGGCCGGCGGTGAGCATCCGGTGTCCGGATTCCTGGATGCGTACGACGCCGTCACCGGGAAGCGGGTCTGGCGGTTCCACACCATTCCGCAGCCGGGCGAGGCGAACTTCGGGACTTGGGCCGGAGACTCATGGAAGACCGGCGGAGTTTCCACCTGGAACACCGGTTCCTACGATCCCGAGACGAACACCTTGTATTGGGGCACCAGCAATCCATGGCCGGATTACAACGGAGACTTCCGCGCCGGCGACAATCTCTATTCCTGCTCGGTGCTGGCGTTAGACGCCGACACCGGCAAGCTCAAGTGGCACTACCAATTCACGCCTCATGACACGCACGATTGGGACGCTACGCAGATCCCGATCCTTCTGGATGCTCCTTTCCGCAACCAGCAGCGGAAGTTGCTCGCGTGGGCTGCCCGCAACGGCTTTTACTACCTCCTGGACCGCGACAGCGGCGAATTCCTGCTGGCCAGGAACTTCGTCCGCCAAACCTGGGCTCGCGGTTTCGACGACAAGGGCCGTCCGCAGCTCATCCCCGGCAACGATCCCACTCCCGAAGGCAACGACACGGTTTTCCCTGGCGTGGACGGGGCGGCGAACTGGATGTCACACAGTTACAGTCCACTTACTAAGTTGCTGTATATCTTCGCCCGCGAGGAGCGGCGCGTATTCAGCAAGAATGACATCCGGCACGCAGCCGAGGGCAACAACGCCGCGCCGACCGGCGTGGAGGCGGCCCTCGGCACCACGGATGGAGTCCGTGCCGGACCCGGGGCAGGCGGAAACCCGCCGCCGGGCAACGGGATGTTTGGCGCGGGGGGCAACCTCCCGGCCGCGGGGGGCGGAGGCCGCGGCCGGGCACGCTTTGCGCCCGAGGAGAGTTGGGGCAAGGTGGTGGCCATCGAGCCCCTCTCCGGCGAGATCAAATGGGAGCACAAGGTGCTGTCACCGTCTTGGGGCGGCGTGATGGCCACCGCGGGCAATCTCGTATTCGGCGGCACAATCGAAGGAATAGTCTTCGCGCTCGATGCGCGCACCGGCGAGCGCCTGTGGTACTTCTCCGGCAACGATCGCGTCTATGCCTCTCCCATCAGCTTCCTCTCCAACGGCAAACAGTACATCTCGCTGCCGGTGGGCGACGTCCTCGTCACCTTCGGGCTCTGAATATGATATATTTGCGCCAAGTATAAACTGGGTAGGATTGTATCCGGCAGGAGGGGATTGTGAAGTTCCTACGGACCGCCCTCGTGATTGCGGCAGTGGCCGTCCCCGCGGCTGCGCAACGCGACCCGCTTTTCAAATCCGAAATATTGCCGGTTCTGGAAAAGAATTGCGTCGGGTGTCATGGGCCGGAACGTAAGATGGCCAAACTGGACCTGAGCTCATTCACCGGCATGATGGCCGGCAGCTCCAGCGGCCCGGTGATCGCTCCCGGCAAGCCGGAGCGCAGCCTTATGTGGAAGCTGATCGAGAACGGTCAGATGCCCCAGGGCGGGAAGCTCACGAATGCCGAGAAGCAACTGATCAAATCGTACATCCAATACGGGCGCTTCCCCCAGGCAACGGCCGAAAGCGAGGCAGCGGCAAGAGCTCGCGAGGCGGCGAAGATCACTGCGGAAGATCGCAACTGGTGGTCCTTCCGAAAGCCGGTCAAGGCGCCGGTGCCCACGGTCAGGAATCAGGACCAGGTGCGCACCGCAATTGATGCGTTCGTTCTGGCACGGCTCGAGCCCAAGGGCTGGAAGATGCAAGCGGAGGCCGGCCGGCCGATGCTGATCCGGCGCGCGTACTTCGACCTGACCGGGCTCCCTCCAACTCCGGCTGAAGTGAACGCCTTCGTCGAAGACAAATCGCCGGACGCCTGGGAAAAGGTGGTCGATCACCTGCTGGCATCGCCGCATTACGGCGAGCAATGGGGCCGTCACTGGCTCGATGTCGCCGGCTATTCCGATTCGCGCGGTGACGCCGGCGATAGCGACCGCGAGGTGTCCTGGAAATACCGCGACTACGTGATCCACGCATTTAATAAGAACAAGCCGATCAACCAGTTCATCCTGGAGCAGCTCGCCGGCGATCAGTTGGTCAACTACCAACACCTGGCGATTCCAACGCCCGACCAGATCGAGCCGCTCACCGCGACCGGTTTCATGCGCACCACCGCGGATATCACCGACAATCAGACGATCTACGAGGTGGACAAATATTTCGACGCCCAACAGAAAGCGATGGAAACGAGCCTGACGGCCTTGCTGGGCGTGACCATTCAGTGTGCCCGCTGCCACGATCACAAGTTCGATCCTTTTCTGCAACGGGACTACTACAAGCTGATGGCGGTCTATCAGCCTGTCTGGGATCCCGAGAACTGGCTGCCCGCCGATCTGAACCATGGGCCCTGGCCCAGCCGGATGGTGCTGGACATGGACGAGGGCGCGCGCGCGGCATGGATCAGGGACGTTACCAGCAACGACGCCAAAGCAATCCGCCGCATGGACGATCTGCTGGAAGCCACCTACCAGAAATATCGCGCGGAGCTGAAGGGCGGTCGCGATATCTCCAGCCAAGCCAGGCGGCTCCAGATGCGCAAGGATATCGAGGCCGATCCCGATCTGGAAGTCGACCGCAACGCTCCCAAGGACTTCATCACCGACCAGGAGCTCGAAAAGCGCTACCCCGAACTGGCAGTGTGGAAGGACGAGATCCAGGCGAAGCGCTACGCACGGCGCAGCCAGTCGAAGGTTCCGCCCAATTACATTGAAGCCTCCTGGGACATCTCGAAGACGCCCTCGCCCACTTACATTCTGGCGCGCGGCAATTATCTGGCGCCGGGGGCCGAAGTACAGCCGGGACTTCCGCTGGTGCTGGATGATCCGCAGCACCCGCTCGAGTTCTCCGATCCCGTGAAGCATCCGGAGTGGAATGGGACCAATCGCCGGTTGATCCTCGCCCGGTGGATGGTTTCGCCCGGGAATCCACTGGTGCCGCGGGTGTTCGTCAATCGCGTGTGGCAATGGCATTTCGGCGAGGGCATCGTAAGATCGGTGGACGACTTCGGCACACAGGGCGCCAAGCCCACTCATCCCGAGCTGCTCGACTATCTGACGGTCGGCTTCGAGGAACACAACTGGGACCTGAAGTGGCTGACCAGGGAGATCATGATGTCCCAAGTCTACCGGCAGGGCTCGGCCGAAGTACCCGACTACCTGGCTGCCGATCCTGGCGACAAACTGCTTTGGCGTAAAGCGCCGCTGCGGCTGGAAGCGGAGACCATCCGCGATTCGATGCTCAAGGTGAGTGGTCTGCTGAACGAGCGTATGTTCGGCAAGCAGGAACCGATCAAGCGCGGTCCTGACGGTCAATGGCTGGAGGACAATCAGGGCTCCGGCGCCACTCGCCGCAGCCTGTATCTTGCGCAAACGCGCACGCGATCCGTGGCCTTCCTGCACGCGTTCGATTGCCCGGACATGACCTCGGACAACCAGCCGGAGCGCTTCCGGTCGTCGCTGCCCACGCAATCCCTGGCGTTGATGAACAACCCGCTGGTCATGCGCGCATCCAAGGCATTCGCCGCCGAGGTTCTGGAGAAGAGCAGAAACAACTATGAAGATGCGGTGAAACTCGCATTCGATATTGCGTACAACCGGCCGCCCACCCCGAGGGAACAGGAGATCGCCAGGAAGTCCATCGCCGCCGAGTCGGGCCGGCAGGAGGGCCTCCGCCTGTTCGTTCAGGCGATGTTTGCGGCCAATAGCTTTTTGTACAGTTATTGATACGTGCCGGAGGGTAGCCATGAAACGATTCCTCACTCGGAGGCAGGCGTTGCAAGAGGCCGCGATCGGATTCGGAGCGATGGCCGCGAACTCCATGCTGCAACAGGATCGGCTGCTTGCGGCGGAATCGGCGCTGGCAAAGGAGCGCACCTACGACCTCAAGCCGAAGCCCCCCCATTTCCCGGCCAGGGCGAAACGGGTGATCTTCATCTACATCGGGGGCGGACCGAGCACCATCGATATGTGGGATCCCAAACCCGCGCTGATGAAATACGATGGCAAGCCGGCTCCCTTCGAGATCAAGGGACGAGCGTTGAACGGCTCCCAGCAAATCATGGCCAGCCCCTGGAAATTCGCCGACTGCGGCGACAACGGCCGCCAGGTCTCGGAGCTCCTCCCATCTTTCCAGAAAGTCGTCGACAAGGTGACATTCGTCCGCTCCATGACCACCGATCGCATCGACCATTCGACGGCGCAATTCACGTTCGTCACCGGACGCGGATTCACCGGCTTCCCGGCGATCGGTTCCTGGGTCACCTACGCCCTGGGCAGTGAGAACCAGAATCTGCCGGCTTACATCGCGCTCGGCCAGGGCGCCACCATCGGGGACCGCGCGCACTCCTCTGCCTGGCTGCCCCCCATCTACAACGGCACCTCGATGCGCGCCGATGCGACGACGCCAATCTTCGATATCAAGCGGCCCGGCACCATGAGCCTCGATCAGCAGCGGCGCCTCCTGGATATCGTGCACGAGCTGGACGTCGAGCAGAAGCACGCCTACCCGCTGGACCAGGATCTCGAATCGCGCATCGCGAATTACGAGCTGGCCGCTCGGATGCAGTTGGAGGCCTTGAAGGTGGCCAACCTGGACGAAGAAAGCGAGGCCACCAGGAGGCTCTACGGGATCGACGCGAAAGTGGCGGGTCCCTTCAGCAGGCTCTGCCTGATGGCGCGCCGGCTGGCTGAACGGGGCGTCCGCTTCGTCCAGGTGTACGGCGGAGGCGGCGGCAACTGGGACACGCACAACAACATCGAAGGGCAGCTTCCCGGCCTGTGCGAGTATATCGACCAGGGTATGTCGGCCCTGCTGATCGACCTCGAGCAGCGCGGTATGCTGAAGGACACGCTGGTGGTGTGGTCCGGCGAGTTCGGCCGGCTGCCTACCATCGAGGCAAAGAACTCGAAACCCGGCCGCGACCATAATCCGTACGGATTCAGCATGTGGATGGCCGGCGCCGGCATGAAGCCTGGTTTCGACTTCGGCCAGACCGACGAGCTGGGCTATTCGGCTTCCCGGGAGTTCAAGTGCGGCCACAGCGATATCCACGCCACGGTTCAACATCTCCTCGGCATCGATTTCCAGAAGAACACGTTCCCGTTCGAAGGCCGGGATGAATCGCTGGTCGGCGTGAATCCGGCGCGTGTGCTGACGGAGCTCTTCACCTAGGGAGAAAGCATGCTTCGAGGGCGTTGGCCGATTGCGTCGCGGGCGGCGGTCGCCCTGTGTACAGCGTTCCTGTGTGCGCGCGCCGCTGCCCAGGATAGCTTTGATCGCGAAAAATCCGCCCGCGATTATGTGCAGTTCCTCGTGTTGCAGCTCGATCAGTGGAGCACGGAGTTTCCCAAACAGTTCTACGCGGCGATGATGAAGCCGCCGATCGATTCGAGCAAGCTCTCCGAAGGCGCCAAATCCGGGCCCGCCGAGCTGGGCGAATCCATCAAGCGCTTGGCCGCGCTTAGCATGGCTCCAGACCTGGTGACGAATGCGGCCTTCCGCAGCCAGTTGGAAAAGACGCTGGCGGCAACGCAGGAGATGAACCAGGCGATGTCCGTACAGCGCTTCCCGGCGCTGCTGCAAAACTCATGGGACCAGATCCGGTCGACGCTGAACAACCTGGCGCGCGTCTACAAGCTGGATATGATCGCGGTTCTCGACCCGCCTGCGAGCGGCGGCGGACGCGGCGGGCGAGGAGCACCGGCCGCGCCGGCCACCGGCCCCGTTCCTGGAGGTCTTGCCGGTTACATCGTCGATCTGTCATGCGCCAGGCGCGGCAAGGGAATGTGGGCCAACGCGGAGTGTGTGGCGCGTTGCGTCCGCGACGGCGACAAGCTCGTGTTGGTGACAGATGACGGCAAGGTCTACCAGATCGCCAATCAGGACAAGATTACGCCGGAGAGTTACGGGCAGGTAGTGACACTGACGGGCAAGACGAACGGCGACACCATTACGGTGGAGAATTTGAAGATGTAAAACGGCCCGAGAGAATCTACGCAATGAGATTCGCAATCGCGCCAATCATCTTCTGCTGTCTGCCGGCCGTCGCCTTGGACAACGCGCCGGCCCAGGAGACTTGGACCTTCGACCGCTTGCAGGTAATCGGGGGCCATCCGGCGGTCGTCGCCGGACACCCGCGAGTGATCGACACTCCTGGCGGAAAAGCCGTCGAGTTCAACGGCGTCGACGACGCCCTGTTCCTCGATGTCCACCCCCTCGCCGGCGCTGAGGCCTTTACCTGGGAGGCTATCTTTCGTCCGGACGGCGGCAACGCCGAGCAGCGCTGGTTTCACCTGGAAGAGAGCCCCGCAACCGGCGCCGGCAGCGGCAATCGCATGCTGTTCGAAATTCGGGTGATCGACGGGCGCTGGTGCCTCGATGCTTTCAACAAGTCGGGCACCGCTCAGAAGGCGCTGCTCAATCGCGCCCATCTGCACGAGCTTGGGCGCTGGCACCATGTAGCCGCTGTTTACGACGGCACCGAGTTCCGCAGCTATGTGGACGGCGAGTTGGACGGCGCGGCCCAAATCAAGCTGTCGCCGCAGGGACCCGGCCGAACGTCGGTTGGCGTGCGGTTGAACAAGGTCTATTACTTCAAAGGGGCGGTTCGGATCGCGCGCTTCACCCGCCGCGCATTGCCGCCTTCGGAATTTCTGAAACTCTGACCGGAGAGATCACGTCATGCTCACCCCTTTTCGATCGCGAAGTGTGATTGCCGCGCTGATCTGTTGCGCGATGCCCCAGGAGCCCTTGCCGGGCCAGCTTCGTAAGCTGCATACGCGCGACATGACGCGGCTCAGCCAGGTGCAGGTCGCGCAGTATCTGAAGCGGAGCGACATCATCTTCATCCCTGTGGGCGCGGTGGAGACTAACGGAATCATGCCCAGCGATCGCGACTATGTCGCGCCGCTGGCCTATGCCATGACCATGGCCGATGAGCTCGACGCGCTGTACATGCCGGGCCTGATCTGGTCCTATCCCGGCACCACGATGATCGCGCCGGCGACGGTCAACATCTCCCCCACGCAGGGGCTGGACTTCTTGCGTGGCTTGGCGCAGTCCCTGCTGCGCTCGGGCTTCCGGCGGCAGGTTTATATTTCCTCCGGGCAGGGGCCTGCTCCGTTGACCGCGGGGACGCTGGTGCGCGAGTTCTACGACGTGGAGCACGTTCCGATCCTGTACATCGACATGGACACCTACCTGCCCAAGCTCAAGCTGTCTCCTGACGCTCGCAGCAAGGCGCTCTACGGCGCCCACTACATCACCGGCCGCATCATCGACCTTCCCCTCAAGGGCGATTACGGCGAAGCCGAATCGAAGCCCTCCGGGCCTGTTCCAGAGAACAGCGGCCTCGCGGGCCTCAACAAGCTCGGCTATGCGGGCAGCTTGTCGCTGGGGTCCTGGGTGCCGGACGTGATGGCGCACGGCGGCGGAAGCGAGCCGGTCCTGCCCGCGACCGCGGCCGAGCGCGAGGAGTGGGGCAAACAGGGACAAGCCCAGATAATAGCCATCGTGAAGCAGATGCGGCTTCAGGAGGCGATGGACGATTTGAAGAAGCACGACGAGTACACGAACCAGGTGCTCGTGCCCAAGTTTGGAAAGATCCTGCCGCGATAAGATCGATCCGTGGACCACGACGAGTTCCGCCGCATCGAGGAGACCTTTCGCTCCCATGGCGCAGAGGCGGTGTTCGACCTGCTGATGCGAAGGGCGCGCGCGGAAGGGAACCACCGGGCGCTGTTCGATACCTGCATCATGCGAGTTCGGCACCGGCTGGGGTTGCCCCTCATCGAGACCCGGGCAGCCCCCGAGCTTGCCGGCGAGCACCGGCTCGTCTACGAAGAAGCTTTCCGCGAAGCCGCGCGTGCGGCGGGAGAACTCTGTCTCGCACGCGGCGATATCGTGGGCGCGTGGCCATATTTCAAGGCGATCGGGGAACATGCGCCCGTCGCAGCCGCCATCGAAAATATGGCGGATGGAGACAGCGTGGACCGCGTGATCGAGATCGCCTTCGACGAGGGCGTCAACCCCCGCAAAGGCTTCGAGCTGATCCTGGCGCACCACGGAATCTGCAGCGCAATCACCTGGTTCGGAGCCAACCGGGATTCCCGAAGCCGCCAGGAGTGCCTCCGCCTGCTGGTGCAGGCGTTATATCGTGAAATCGCGTCCGCCCTGAGACGGGCGGTCACATCCGTCGAGGGCCGCGAACCGCAGACCGGCCGCGTGGCGGATCTGATCGCGGACCGGGACTGGTTGTTCGAGGGCATGAACAGCTATACCGACGCGACGCACGTGACCTCGATCCTGCGGCTGGCGCCCGAGTTGGAGGATGAGCCATCCTTGCGCATGGCTCTCGAGATCGCTGAATACGGCCAGCGCCTGGACCCGATGTATCATTTCCGCGGAGACGCGCCGTTTGAAAACACGTACCGTGACGCTGCGGTATACCTCAGGACGCTGCTCGGTGAGGATGTCGAGGCGGGCATCGCTCACTTTCGCGCAAAAATCACCGGGCCAGGGGATGTCCCTGCCGCCGAGCTCCTGATCGATTTGCTGTCCCGCCTGGAGCGATACCCCGAAGCGATTCAAGTTTCGCTCGAGTATCTTCCCGAAGCGACTCTACAGTTGTGCCAGGCGGCCCGCGACTACACCGCCTTGCGAGACCAGGGCCGCGAAAGGAACGACATCGTCGCCTTCGCGGCGGGTATCATTCAGGCGTAACGTTTAGCGCCGCGCGGCAAGCTGCCGCTCCACGGTGGCGCGTGCCGCCGGCAGGTACTTCAGCGCGTTGGCATAATACACCTTGCGAAGCACGTCCTCCGGTAGTCACCGTCTCGCCATGGCGACTCGGGTTCGTTTTGCCTCCAGGCCGAAATACTCGGTGTGGTGGGCCAGCCAGATATCGGGATGCAGGCTCTCCAGAAAATGAAGAGTGTTGCGATAGTCCTGGTTAATGCCTGGGTATTCTTCGGGTTTCGCGACCTGGTAGCCCGGATTGAAGCCGGCGCCATCTGCAAACACGACCTCATATGCCCGACCGCCTCCCACTAGAGTGGTGGTCCAGGTAGTCGCTCCCTTGGTATGGCCCGGAGTGAGGTGGCTCGTGAGAACAACCTCGCCCAATCTCACCACGTCGCCGCTACGAAGGACCCGGTCCACCTTGACCGGCGGCTGCCCCATCACCTGCCAATCCTTCCCATAATGAAAGTCGCTCTTCCCTCCGTCTTCTACCATTGCGACGGCCGGGACTTCGACGAACGGCGGATTCAGTTCGATCTGCGGATCAGCTTCTGAACGGGCAGTCCGGCCCGCGTACGACTATTGCGCCGTCCCACTCAGTACCCGGCGGGCATTCCCGCGGTACAGATTCTCCAAAACAGGCGCCGGCAGCTCCAGCCCGTAATATCGCCACCACACGCGCCCCGGCATGAACTCGTCCGCGCTTTCCAAAAGCCGCCACCAGGCCTGGTACATGCTCTTTTCGCGGCCCATATCGGTTCCGAACAGGACTCGATCGCGGTAACGCGCGAGGAACCTCGCCGCGGCGCGGGGCGCCCGGCCGACCTCGTAGTCCCGCGCGGAGATGTCGAGATAGAGATTCGGATGGCGATCGAGAGTTGCCGCCAAAGACACCAGGTCATGCCCCTGGTTCCCCAGGTGGCACGCAATGAACCGGGTCTTTGGATGTCTGGCCAGCGTTCGATCCCGCATGGCGATCAGTTCCTCCCAGGACGGCACGTTCTTGCCGTAAAGGTTGAACTGCTGATAGTCCGGTGTCCGCTCCTGGTATACATCCAAAGGTTTCCAGCTCGATGGGTGGTCGGCGATGTGGATATTGGCCGGAATGTTCAACTGGGCGCACTTTTCCCAGAACAGGTCGAGCCGCGGGTCGTCCGGGTGCAAACGGCCGCCGAATCCCGTGCCTTTGTCGGTGAGTTCTCCCGTGCCGCGCGCGCCGAGACGGTAGCAGCGCTCCAGTTCCGCGGCGGCACGTTCCGGGTAGTCCGGCTTCTCCACGTCGCGCGTGTCGATTCCGCAGAACAATTGGAATCGGCGGGGATACGGCTTCAGGTACAGCTCGACCAGCCGGTCAAACGCTTCACCCGTCGCGCCGGTGAGCACGACGGTCATTTCGATCCCGGTTTCGTCCATCGTGCGAACCCAATCGCGCACCTCCTCCGGAGTTCTTGCATTCACGTGAGCATGAACGTCGATCGCCGGGTACTTCGCTTTGGGCACGGCCGTTTCAGGAACGATGAGCGACGGCTTCGGCGCATAATCCTTCAGAGCGATCGCGTCCATCGGGCCAGGGACAGGGTTGACGCCGGGGCCGCCCCATGCGCCGTAACGCGCCTTGACCCACTCGGGATCGGCTGCCCAGTTCTTTTCCGCCGGATCCCCGCCCAGCGCCAGGCCGCCCATCGAGACAATCGTCAGCAGCAGTATCCTTCGCATGCGGCTCCCTTTCTCCGATGATCCAGTTTGAACCGGCGGGTCGGCTTTGTCCAGATGGATACTGGACATCGGTGGCGGCATCGGGAAAAAGCTGATAAGAAGAAGAGACCAAGGAGTAACGCCCATGGAACGACGGCATTTCCTGATGACCTCGACGGCGGCGGCTGCGCTCGCCCGTTCGAGCGCCCTCGCCAGCCCCAACGATACGGTTCGGGTTGCGTGTGTGGGAGTTCATGGCCAGGGCCAGAGCCACATACGCGCCTACGCCAAAATGCCAAACGTGGAAATCGCGGCGATCTGCGACGTGGACGAGTCGGTGCTCGAGCAGCGCCTGACCGACGCCGAGAAACTGACCAAGAAGCGGCCCGCCGGATTCACGGATCTGCGAAAACTCCTGGAAGACAAGTCGATCGATGCCATTTCGATCGCCACGCCAAACCACAACCATGCCCTGCAGGCAATCTGGGGATGCCAGGCCGGTAAGGATGTCTACGTCGAGAAGCCATGCGCCCACAACATTTTCGAAGCCCGGCAACTCCTTGCCGCGGCGCAGAAGTACGGCCGAATGGTGCAGCACGGCACCAACGGCCGTTCGTCGGCGGTGATGCAGGAAGCGGTTCAGAAGGTCCGGGAAGGCGTTGTCGGCGACGTATACCTGTCGCGTGGACTTTGCTACAAGTGGCGGGACACAATCGGCCGGACGCCCGTGGAACCTGTCCCCGCCGGAGTGCACTACGATCTCTGGCTCGGACCGGCGCCGAAGCGGGACTTCACGCGCAATCGGTTTCATTACAACTTTCACTGGTTCTGGGATTACGGCAACGGCGACCTCGGCAACCAGGGCGTTCACCAGGTCGACGCGGCGCGGTGGCTGCTCGGGGTGAAGTACCCGGCCAAGGTCAGCGCGATCGGTGGGCACTTCCTGTTCGATGACGACCAGGAGACGCCCAATACGATTACCGCGAGCTTCGAGTTCGATGAAGGCGGCAAAAAGAAGATGCTCGTCTTCGAGGTCCGGCACTGGATGACCAACGGTGAGGCGGGTATCGTGTCACGCGGCAGGCCCGGAAGCAATCCCGATGTCGTGGGGAACATCGTCTATGGATCGAAGGGTTACCTCAGCACGGCGGACGGGTTCAAGATCTTCCTGGGCAAAGAGCAGGAACCCGGGCCGGCGCCCACTTCACGCGGCGGCGACAACTGGGCGAACTTCATTCAAGCGGTACGTAGCAGGAAACAATCGGATCTGAATGCGCCGATGGACGAGGGTGTGCCGTCGGTAGTCCTGATCCATCTGGCGAACATTTCTTACAGGCTCGGCCGCACATTGCACTTCGATGCTGCGACTATGACCTGCAAAGGCGACCCC
>DATJYW010000263.1:0-11347 GCA_035499435.1 Candidatus Acidiferrales bacterium
CTACCGGCGCGTAAAGGCGCAGCAGGTTGGGCCGGTCCGGCACATCGAACTGCCAGCCCAGCCAGACCAGCGTGTAGCCGCGATCGAGCAGGAAGCGGTCGCCCAATTCGTTCCCCGCCGACGCGCGGTCGAAGAGGTTGAGCATGCCGCGGCCGCCGCGATTCGAAACCTCGAAAAGGACGGTCCCATTGGACCCTTCGGGCAATTTCGGCCGCATCATGTACAGATCGCCGGAAAACTCGACCCGCCCTTCCGCATTGCGCGGCGCTTGATCCAGGTCCACCACCGTGCGGTTGGCCGCCAGCGCGGGGTCCACGGCGAACCACGCGCGGCCGATGATTCGTTCGTACCCTGTTCCTGGCACGTCCGAGCGTTCTTTCACCTCCACGCGTACCAGCGCGGCCCGCGATGCCATGGCGCTGAAAAGGAATACGGCAAGAGTGCGGAATCGCATGGAAACTATCCTATCGCGAGCCGGCGCTGGTAGACCGTACGATACCCGCCGACTAGGTCAGGACGCCACGCCGAGCAGTTCCCCTGCGGCAGCCAGCAGTGCCGCGGGCTTCACAGGCTTCATCATCACCTGCGAAATCATCCGTTCTTCCGGCTGCCCCTCGAGATCCTCGGGCCAGCCGGAAAGCACCAGGATCGGCACCTTGCCGTCGATCTCCCGAATCCTGCGGATCAATTGCAGTCCTTCGCGGCAATCGGCTTCGCCTTCGGCATTGGGAAACCGCAGGTCCATGATCACGAGGTGAATGGTTCCGCGCTCGATCTCCCGCGCCGTCTGACGCGTGGTCAGGGCGTTTACCACTTCATGGCCGGCGCGCTCGAGGAGCATCTGGCGAAGCTCGAGTTGGACGGGATCGTCGTCGGCGTCGAGGATACGATACATCAGGGGAGCCAATCTATCTTAGTAGATCCTCGAGCTGAATTCGCGTGTCCGTTTTCGCATCCCGGTACTTCACGATGATCGGAGTGTATACGCTGATCCCCCAGTCCTTCCCCGGCCCGTTCGTGATCGCGCGCGACCCCGCGATGACCACCGCTCCCTCGGGCACCACCAGCGGCGCGTCGTCGGTGGCGCGGTGGATGGTGTTGCGCGCCAGGTCGTACACCGGCGTTGAACGATTGAGAATGGTGCCCGTTCCGAGCACCGCGCGCCGCTTCACGATCGTGCCTTCGTAGATTCCACAATTCCCGCCCACCAGCACGTCGTCCTCGACGATGACCGGCAGCGCGCCCACCGGTTCCAGGACGCCGCCGATCTGGCTCGCCGCCGAGATGTGGCAGTTCTTCCCAACCTGCGCGCAGCTTCCCACCAGAGCGTGCGAATCGACCATGGTCCCGTCGTCCACATAGGCGCCGGCGTTGATGTACATGGGCGGCATGCAGGTCACGTTCTGTCCCAGGTACGCGCCTTCGCGCACGCTCGAACCGCCGGGTACGATGCGGATATTGCGGCCGGCCGCAATCTTCTGCATGGGGAAGGTGCTTTTATCGCGGAAGCTCAGCGCCCCTACCGACATGTCCACGTTGGCGCCCATCCGGAATCCCACCAGGATGCCTTTTTTCACCCAGGCGTTGACGCGCCATCCACTGAAGTTCGACGGGTCGGGCTCGGCGGCGCGGATGCGACCTTCGGTCAGGCTGATCAGAAAGGCGGCGAACACGCCTTTGTCTTCCGGCGCATACTCGGCCGGTTTGCGCTCGAAAAGCTGCTCGATCTCAGCCTGCATGGTGTACCAGCAGCCCCACCGCTTCCAACACCTTCTCGATTTTGGCCAGGCTCGCGGCCGATGGGGGCACCATGGGCAGGCGCCACACCGGCTCCAGCAGGCCCATCAGCGCCATCGCCGCCTTCACCGGGATCGGATTCGACTCGATGAAGTTGACGTTCATCAGCGGCAGATACCGCGCCTGGATGGCTCGCGCCGCCGCGAAATCGCCGGCCAGGCAGCGCTGCGCGAGTTGCGCCATCTCACCCGGGATCTGGTTCGACACCACGCTGATGATGCCGCGTCCGCCCAGGGCGCACAGCGGAATTGTGATGGCATCGTCGCCGGACAGGACGGTAAAGCTCGCCGGCACTTCGTTGAGGATCGTGGCCATCTGGCCGATGTTGCCGCTGGCTTCCTTGACGCCGACGATATTCGGGATCTTCGCAAGGCGGGCAAGTGTCCCGGGCTCCACGTTCACGCCGGTACGCCCCTGAACGCTGTAGACCACGATCGGCAGCCTGATCGCGGAGGCAATCGCAGTGTAATGCTGGAACAGGCCTTCCTGGGTCGGCTTGTTGTAGTACGGCGTAACGGAGAGGATGCCGTCCGCGCCCATGGATTCCAGCTCGCGCGCCAGCTCGATCACTTCGTGCGTGTTGTATCCGCCCGCGCCGGCCAGTACCGGCACCTTGCCCTTGGCCTCTTCGAGCGCGATCTCCACGACCCGCAGGTGCTCCGCGCGGGTCAGCGTGGGACTCTCGCCCGTGGTGCCGCAGGGCACCAGGAAGTTGATGCCCGCCTCGATCTGCCGCCGCGCCAGCGTGCGCAGCGTGGCTTCATCCAGCGATTGATCTCTTTTGAACGGTGTGACCAGCGCCGTCCCGCATCCGGTAAACATGTGCCACCTCCAGGAAAACCAAGATTGGGCCGCAGATTAACGCAGATGAACGCCGATACTAATTTCGTGTTATCCGCGTTCCTCTGCGTTCATCTGCGGCCATTCATAAAAACCTTTTTTTCCAATAATCCAACGCGCAGCCTTCAGTGCGCCCCGCGCGAAACCTTCCCGGCTCCGCGCCATGTGGCGCAGCGTGATCGTATCCGCGGCGCTATCGAACCCGATTTCGTGGGTGCCCGGAATCGCTCCGGCGCGATTGCTGCCCACATCGATATTGCGCCGATAACCGGCTTCCTTCATCTTCTCCACCAGCTTCAGCAGCGTTCCCGAAGGCGCGTCCTGCTTCGTCGAGTGGTGGATCTCCCACGCCCACGCGCCGTACTCCGGCTCCGCCGCCAGCAGCTTCGCTGCTTCCGCCACCAGGCGGAAGAAGACGTTCACGCCAGTCGAAAAGTTCGGGCTCCATACCAGGCCGGTGCCGTGCCGCTCCACAGCCACCCTGGCACGCCCGATATTCTCCAGCCACCCGGTGGTGCCCACCACCATCGGCACCCCGAGAGCGGCGATGCCTTCAATGTTCGCCGGTACCGCCGCGGGAATCGAGAACTCGATGGCTACATCGATGCCGGCGAAATTTGCGTCCGTCAGGCCCTCGCTGTTCGCATTATTAAACTCATCCAGCTTCAGCGCCACCTCGAGCCCATACTCCGGAGCGAGCTGCTCGACGAGCTTGCCCATTTTGCCGTAGCCGACGATTGCGAGCTTAGGCATTCACGGTCTCCGCGCGCTCGAATACGTTGGCGTCGAGCGTGGAGAAGAACTCCTCGTGCAGTGCTCTCACGCTGCGGGCCAGGTCCGCCTCCGCCACCACGAAGCTGAGATTCAGCAGGCTCGCGCCCTGGCTGATCATTCGGATGTTGATTCCGTCCAGCGAGTTGAACACGCGCCGCGCCACGCCGGGCGTATAGCGGATGTTCTCGCCCACCAGGCAAACGATCACGCCGCCGTGCTCGACCGAGACTTCCGAAAACTGGCGCAGCTCGCCCAGGATCAGGTCCAGGCGGCTGGTGTTGTCGATGGTCAGCGACACGCTCACTTCGCTGGTCGAGACCATGTCCACCGCCGTCTCGTAGCGGTCGAACACCTCGAAGATGCGGTGCAAAAACCCGTGGGCCATCAGCATGCGGGTCGAATGAATATTCACCGCCGTGATCTTACGCTTGCAGGCGATCGACTTCACCGTGTTCTCGCAGGGCACCGACTCCGACGTGATGCGCGTCCCCGGGACTTCGGGCCGCCGCGAATTCAAAATCAGCACCGGGATGTTCTTCTCGATGGCCGGCATCACCGTGGCCGGGTGCAGCACCTTGGCGCCAAAGTAGGCGAGCTCGGCGGCTTCGGCGAACGAGATCACCTTCACCCGGTGCCCGCCTGGCAGGATGGTCGGATCCGCGGTCAGCATGCCGTCGACATCGGTCCAGATCTGGATTTCTTCCGCGCCGATGCCCGCGCCAACGATCGATGCCGTGAAGTCGCTGCCGCCGCGGCCAAGGGTCGTGGTCACGCCGTCCCCGGTGGATCCGATGAAGCCGCCCATCACCACCACGCTCCGCGCCGCCATCGGCGGAATCGTCTTGGCCAGCCGCGCGTAAGTCTCCGGGAAGTTCGGGGCGGCCTGGGTGTGGCGCCGGTCGGTGATCACCACGTCGCGCGAATCCACGTGCTCGGCGTTCATGCCGAAATGCCGGAAGGCCAGGGTCACGATGTAGCTCGAAAGCCGCTCGCCATAGCTCGAAATCGCGTCGATCGACCGCGGCGTCAGCTCGCCCAGCACCGCCAGCCCTTTTACGAGCTCGGTCAACTCCTGGAAATGCTCGTCCAGCGCGCGATCCAGCGCCGCCCTGTCGGAGAGCGGCGTGATCTGCCGCGCCTCGCGCGAGTGCATGTCGCGCAGGTCGTGAATCTGCCGGATGTACTCGTCGCGCTTGCCGGCGATAGCGCTGTTGGCGATGGCCAGCAGCTTGTTCGTGGTCTTGCCCATTGCCGAGACGACTACGACCGGCCGCTGCGCCTCACGGCCTCTCACGATCCCGGCGACCCGCTCGATGGCGGCGGCACCCTCCACCGAAGTGCCGCCGAACTTCATGACGATCATGCGCCCAGCAGCCCCTCCGACTGCATCAGCTCCGCGTTCAGCACCGCCGCACCGGCCGCGCCGCGAATCGTGTTGTGGCTCAGCACCACGAATTTCCAGTCGAGCACCGGGCACGGACGCAACCGGCCGACGAAGGCCGCCATCCCGCGATCCCGCTCCGCGTCTTTGCGCGGCTGCGGCCGGTTCTGCTCCTTGAGGTACACCACGGGCCTCTTCGGCGCGCTCGGCAGATTGCGCTCCTGGGGAACGCTGGTGAATTCGTCGAACGCCGCGCGAATGTCCGATTCGCCCGGCTTTCCTGAAAATTCGAGGCTCACCGTTTCCGTGTGGCCGTCCACCACCGAAACGCGATTGCAGTGCGCGCTGACCTTGGCCGCGAGGGGCTCGATGTGATCGCCCTTAAAATCGCCCAGGATCTTCTGCGTTTCCACCTGCATCTTCTCTTCTTCGCCGCCGATGTAGGGGATCACGTTCCCCTGGATATCCATCGACGCCACCCCGGGATATCCGGCCCCGCTGATGGCTTGCATGGTGGTGACGATGACCTTCGTGATGCCGAACGGCTTCAGCGGCCCGAGGCCCATGGTCAGCCCCACCGTGGAGCAGTTCGGGTTGGTGACGATCTGCCCTTTCCAGCCCCGCGCCTTCTGCGCGCACACCAGCTTCAGGTGATCGGGGTTGACTTCCGGCACCAGCAGCGGGACGTCGCGCTCCATGCGGTGGTTCTTGGAATTCGAGACCACCACGTGCCCCGCCTCGGCGAACGCGCGCTCGATCTCGGTGGCCACGCCGGCATCCATCGCGCTGAAGACCAGGTGCGGCGCGTTCCCCGGCTTGCATTCCTCCACGGTCAGGTCCGCCACCGAATCCGGGACGCCGCCGGCCAGGTGCCAGGTCATGGCGTCCTTATACTTCTTGCCGGCCGAGCGGTCACTGGCTCCCAGCCACTTCAGGTCGAACCAGGGATGGCCCTGCAGAAACTTGATGAAATGCTGGCCTACCATGCCGGTGGCGCCGAGAATGCCTACTTCGATTCGCGTTTGCATAAATCTCTCACGATGCGTTGATAAAGTTCGACAGCTTCCAGAAGCTGCGCCTTGGGCACGCGCTCTTCGAGCGTGTGCGCCACATGTATGCTGCCCGGCCCGATCAGGAACGGCTCGCCCCATGCGCCGCCGAAGGCCGGGATATCGGTGGTGAACGCCACCACCGTGGTCGGAATGCCGTCCACGGCGCCCAGATGCACCGCCGGGATTTCAATCACCTCGCGCAGCTCCGCGAGCCCGTCGGCCGCGCGCGCCAGTTCCGCCTTGATCCGGGTCGAATCGCCGATGAGGCGGATCATGATGTCCGCCTTGGCCTCGTCGGCAATCACATTGGGTGCGCGCCCGCCGGAGAGCGTCCCGATGTTCAAGGTGCTCGGCCCGAGCAGCGAATCGGTGGGCAGGGGGATGCGCCGGATCGCGTCGAGCGCGTCCAGCAGCTTGTGGATCGCCGACTCGCCCAGCTCCGGGTACGCCGAGTGCGCCATCTTGCCGGCGGCCACGAGTTCGTATCGCAGCGCGCCCTTGCTGCCCAGCGCCAGCCTGTTCCCGGTCGGCTCGCCGTTGACGATGAACCGCGACCCGCGCGGCGTGCCGGCAGCCGTGTACGCTCCCGCCGAATTGCGCTCTTCGCCCACGACGAACAGCAGCCCGAGATTGCGCTGACCCGCCGCAAGCAGCGCCTCGACGGCCTTGATCATGGCCGCGATGATGCCCTTGGTATCGCAGGCCCCCCGCCCCCAGATGTTTTCGTCATCTTCGCGTGACGTCACGAAGGGCGGCACGGTGTCCAGGTGAGTCGAGAGCGTCACCGAGAGCGCCTGGCCCCATTGCGCAAACACGTTGAAGCGCCGCGGCTCGACCTCCATCCGTTCCACGCTTCCGCCGTATCGCGAGGCCAGGGGCAGGAGGTAGCCGTAGAGATAGTTCCCGACCGCCTCTTCGTTATTGGTGATCGATTCGATGTCGATCAGCGCCCGTGTGAGTTCGAAGACGTCCATAAGCCGCTGCAATTCACTTTGGGGGAGGCCGACAGAGAAGAATCTACACGCGGAAACCGCGTGCTTTCATCCTCGATAGCGCTCCACCCGCCTGGGAACGGGTGACAGTGAGCCGGTATTAACCAGACTCCCCAACCGCAGCCGGTTCGGCTCCCGGCCCGGTTTCGGCGGACTGCATCCCGGCCCCTTTCGCCGGACCTCCGAAGTTCGATCGGAACCCCGGTCCGGCTACTCCTGGCCGCCGCGCCTCTACCGTGAAGTCATAGCATACCACGGACCGTGAGATTGACACCCCCCAATCGTGTCCGCTACTCTATAACTAGTCAGACTAGTTTGTCGGGAGATACAGATGCCGGGAACGCCGAAAAAGTCCGTCCACGTGATTCATGCAAACCCCGCAAGCCCGCGGAGACCGGATTGGCAACTCCAGACAGCCAAAGCGAAGTTCAGTGAGGTCTTTCGCCTCGCCCGGACAGAAGGACCCCAGAGAATCACCCGGCAGGGAAAGGAAGGGGTCGTAATGATCTCGGATGAGCAATACCACCGTCTTACCGCCAAAGCACACCAGCCGAAGAGCATCGTGCAGTTCTTCCGGGAGTCCCCGCTCGCCGGAGTCAAGCTGGATCTGGAACGCGATAAAGACACCGGACGCGAGATCGAGCTATGAGCGGATTCCTGCTCGACACAAATTGTATTTCCGAGCTAGTCCGGCCGAAACCCGAACCTCGCGTCGTGCAGTGGATGGAATCCGTCGATGAGGAGCTGCTGTATTTGAACGTTCTGACCCTGGGCGAAATCCGTAAGGGCGTCGTGGGAATGCCACAGGGAAAACGCCGGACGCGGCTGGAGTCGTGGCTCGAAGCGGACCTTCGGGCTCGATTTTCCGGGCGCATTCTCACTATCGATTCAGTGACCGCCGATCGCTGGGGCCAACTGGCGGCGGAAGCGAAGCGCAAGGGGAAGACGCTGGCGGTCATCGACGGCCTCCTGGCCGCAAGTGCGATTCAGCATAACCTGATCGTGGTTTCACGCAATGCGAGCGGCTTCACCGGCCTCGCAATTCAAGTGTTGAACCCGTGGGAGGACTAGCTCGTCGGCTGGCCTGTCCGTAGCTTCAAGCGAATCTCCCTCGAGCTGGTAGGCACTCTCGGAGATCTTGCAAACCGTAGCTCGATTGTGCTACGCTCGATTTTGGGAACGGACAGTGGAATTCACCGATGCTGCCCTGCAAACCTTAGCGGGCATGAAAAAGGTTGAGCGCCGATTCGTGCTGGACGGCATCCGAACGCACCTGATCGAAAATGATCCGTTAGAGATCACCCGGAACAAGTTTCCGTTGAGACGGCCACCAGGACATGCAGAACGGGAGCTTCGCTTGGACAACTGGCGGGTGTTCTACACGGTGACGGACGATGGTCACTGGGTCATCGTCAATCTGATTGGCGAGAAGCGGGGCAACAAGCTGTTCATAGCCGGTGAGGAATTTGAATTATGAAGATCGAAAGTCTGAGGGAAGTCAAAAACAACTTCAGCGAAGTCATCGAAGGGTTGGAAACCACCGGGCCGGTGCTGGTGACGAAAAACGGGAGAGGTCGTGCCTTGCTGATTCCGGTTGATGAGAACACGGATCTTGAATCACTCATTTTGTCGAACAGCCCACGATTTTGGAAGCTGTTCGACCGGGCCGCTCAAGGGAAGCGAACGCCGATAGAAGCGTTACCGGATGCCGATGACGATGCCGCATGGAAGGCGCTGGCGAGAAAGCGAAAGTAGGTGGATTGAGATAAATGCCCGGAACCAAACGACCGATCCACTGTTTCCTTGGGACCTTTCCTTGCTCGTTTGCGGCAAGCGGGTCCGGGTCTACGAATGGCTCCCCGACCCGGTTCTGTGCGCCGGGTGCAAGCGGGACATCATGAAGCAAGAGGAAGCCGCACAGGGACCAACGATTGAAACAGAGCGTCCGAAAGTGAAGCTCACCACCGGGGGAGCACCGTAGAAGGGGCCGCGGGCCGGGAGCGGCAGTCGGCACATAGTCGCTAAATGTGCCGGTCGTGATAAAAGTCAGATTGGCAGCATGGGCGACGGCTGAGAAGTAGAACACTGCTCCTACGACGAGAAGCCGGGTTCGCCGGCAAGCGCATCAGACCCAAAGTCCGATCGATTTCACTGGACGTGTGGGTGCAACTCCCACGCCTCCCACTTACCGGTGGCCTCTTCAGCGGGGACACTTCTGGTACCCCGGTCGTGTTTCTCTATCTTGGAAGCCGTGACACATCTTTCAATCGTCACGATGGAAAGCTACGCCCTGAAGGAACTCTCCGAAGCAGACGTGCGGCGGGTTGATGAGCATGTCGCCCGGTGCGCCAAGTGTCGCTACATTTTGGAAGAACAACTTGGATGGGCGGCGGCAATGCGATCTCCGTTTCGGCGGGCGATGGAAAAGATGATTGACGCAGAGCGGAAGAAGCGGCGAAGTGCGGGAACCGGCACGGCCACGGGGAAGCCGCATCGGGACGAGCACCACTTGGCGGGCCGGGAGGCCCGCGTTACACTACGTCGACGCCCATGCTGCGCGCGGTGCCGCGGACGGAGTTCATGGCGGCTTCGAGGTCGAAGCAGTTCAGGTCGGGCATCTTGATCTTGGCGATCTCTTCCACCTGCTTCTGCGTGATCTTGCCGACCTTGTTCTTGTGCGGTTCGGCCGATCCCTTCGCCAGGTTCACGGCGCGCTTGATCAGCACCGGGACGGGCGGCGTCTTGGTGATGAACGTGAACGAGCGGTCCGAATAGATCGTGATCACCACGGGGATGATCAGACCTTCCTGGTCCTTGCCTGAGGTCTTCGCGTTGAAGGCCTTGCAGAAATCCATGATGTTGACGCCCTGCGGACCGAGCGCGGTGCCGACCGGCGGCGCCGGAGTGGCCTTGCCCGCCGGAATCTGAAGTTTGACCTGAGCCGTTACTTTCTTCGCCATACGTTAACCTTTTTCCACCTGCAAAAATTCCAGTTCCACCGGGGTCGCCCGCCCGAAAATCGTCACCATGACGCGCAGGGTGCCGCGCTCGGTGTTTACCTCGTCCACCTTGCCCGAGAAATTGGCGAACGGCCCGTCGATAATCCGCACGGAATCGTTCTTCTCGAAAGTCATCTTCGGCCGCGGCCGTTCCGCGCTGGACGCCTGGCGGTAGAGGATCGAATTCACCTCGTCGGCACTCAGGGGCACCGGGGAATTCCCACCGCCCACAAATCCCGTGACGCGCGGCGTGTTCTTGATCTCGTGCCACAGCGCGTCGCTCATTTCCATCTCCACCAGCACGTAACCGGGATAGACCAGGCGCTTGCTGGTAACCTTCTTGCCATTGCGCAGCTCGACCACTTCCTCGGTCGGAATCAGGATCTGGCCGATCTTGTCGCCGAACCCGAAGGCATCCGCCCGCGTGCGCAGCGATTCCTGAACTTTGTGCTCGAACCCGGAATAAGTGTGGATGATATACCACTTCTTCGGAGAGTTCGGATCGTACCCCCCCTGGGCCGGTTCGGCCGCAGCCGGTTCGGGAGAAGGCTCGGCCTCCTTCGCGGCTTCCTGGGATTCATCCGCCGCGCCGCCTTCTTCAGCCGGCTGTTGTCCGGCCACGCCTTCCGGCTCCTCGTCGTAATGATTCTGTTCGTCGGACATAATCGCCTATCTGCCGGTGAAGAACGTGAAGATCGCGTTCGTACCTCTCCTCAATAGCGAATCGATCACCGCGAAATATGCCGCGAAGGCGAACACGCTGATGATCACGACCGCCGTCGTGCTCTCGACCTGTTTGCGGTTCGGCCAGGTGACACGACGCATTTCCAGCCGCAACTCGTTCACGTATTCCTTGGTGCCGTCGACCCAAGCTTTGACGTCCGCAGCCATAAACCTTCCTTACAAATCTTCCAACCCAACTTGTGAGCGGGTGTTTGGCAGGGGCGGAGGGATTCGAACCCCCACTCGCGGTTTTGGAGACCGCTGGTCTGCCGTTAAACCTACGCCCCTACATTCAGCCCCGTCCGGGGCCGGCGCCCCGGTATACAGGGGCACTCCTATTCTACTTGATTTCCTTGTGGGGCTGGTGTTTCCGGCAGTGCCGGCAGAACTTCTTGAGTTCCAGCCGCTCCGTGCTGGTCTTCTTGTTTTTTGTCGAGCTGTAATTCCGATTCTTGCACTCGGTGCATTGGAAAGTGATGATATCGCGAGGCATGCTGTACTCCTTCTTTTCGCTCTCGGCTCTCAGCCTTCATCAGCCACGCTCACAGCCATTCCGGCTGAAAACTGACAGCTGATGGCTACTTTATGATCTCCGTCACCGTCCCGGCGCCCACCGTGCGGCCGCCTTCGCGGATCGCAAACCGCAAACCCTTGTCCATGGCGATCGGCGTGATCAGCTCCACCGTCAGGTTCACGTTATCCCCCGGCATCACCATCTCCGTGCCTTCCGGCAACTGCGCCACTCCCGTCACGTCCGTCGTCCGGAAGTAGAACTGCGGCCGGTATCCC
>DATJYW010000264.1:0-6563 GCA_035499435.1 Candidatus Acidiferrales bacterium
GTCGTCGTTCCGGCGGGGGACCCGCCGGAACGGCGCGAGGCCGCAATTCGATCGAGTTCCCGCTGCAGCTGCAGCGCCCGCAATCGCTTCACGAACGCGAGATTCTGCAGCGCCCGCGCCATCTGCAACTGGCCTCCCCCGCCTGCCCGGTATTCCGCGAGGGCGCTTTCGAAATACTGCACCGCGGCATCGTACCGGCCCTGGCGCCGCGCGATCCGGCCATGAGCCGACTGGATGTTGCCGCGGTTCAGATAGTCGTCGGTCTGGCTCAGGGCCTCCCATGCCCGCTGCAGCATTGCGAGGGCATGGTCGAGTTGGCCCTTCTGGAACGCAAGCCAGCTTTGCGTCACCTGGGTGATGGCGGCCATCTGGAGGTATCCGCACGCCAGGGCCAGTTCCTCGCCGTGAATGATGTAAGCCAGGGCTTCGTCGTACTGGCCGGTCTTGCGCAGGCAGCGGCCCGTCCAGAAGTTGGCGATCGCGAAGAGCTCGGGATCGCCGCGCACCTCGTTTTCCAGGCTCTGCACGAACCGGAAATGCGCAATGGCTGGGTCGTAATCCTCCCGCGACATGTCAATCACGCCCTCGGCCATGCGAAGGTGCAGGTAGTCGATCAGAGGCAGCTCGGCCCGAGCCGGCGCCGGAAACCGGGACAGCAGGCAGGTGAGCAGCTCGGGAGAGTCGAATCCCGCGTCCACCCACTGCGCAATCAAGCCGAGCAGGATGCCGGCATGAGGACCGCCCGGTGCGAGGGACTCGATCTGCGGGCGCAGCCGTTCCAGCGCCTCGATACCCGCGCCGATGCGGCGGTATCCGAGATCGTCCCGCAACTGCGAAATAATTCGGAGCATCTCCTCAGCGCAGGCCTTCCGGCCTGTCCCCCGCCGCGGGTCCGCGTCTTACTCGATGTAATCATAGGCGCGCAGAGTCAGAAAGTCCAGAAAATCCGAGGTGTCGAGCATCTCGACATAGAGCCTCTCCGCGACCCCAAGTTGAGCTTCGGGAAGCTCTTTCCGAAGCCTCGCCAGCGTGTCCTGCAGCATCTCATCTACCTGGGTTCGTGGAATAGCCCGATGCCGGAGCCATTGCCACACTTGCGCGCGGCAGATCTCGGCGGTCGCCGCATCTTCCATCAGGCCGTAGATCGGCACGCATCCGTTGCCGCCCAACCAGGCGGTGAGATACTGTAGCCCAACGTCCAGGTTGATCTGCAGCCCTTCCCTGGTAATTTGCCCTTCGGGAGTGCATAGCAGGTCCGCCGCCGTCGCTTCGAAAGGGACCACGCGCGCCAACTGGTTCGGTAGCGGCATGTACGTATCGAAGACGTTCTTTGCCAGCGGAACCAGGCCGGGATGCGCGACCCAGGTGCCGTCGTGACCGGCCCACACTTCGCGCAGCTTGTCTGTCCGCACCTTGGCCAACGCGGCCTCGTTGGCCTCGGGATTGTTCTTGATCGGGATCTGCGCCGCCATGCCGCCCATGGCGTGCGCGCCGCGCCGGTGGCAGGTCGCGATCAGCAGCTCCACATAAGAAGAAAGGAAATGCCGCGTCATGGTGACGCTCGAACGGTCCGGCAGGAGGAATTGGGGGCGGTTGCGGAATTTCTTGATGTAGCTGAAGATGTAGTCCCAACGCCCGCAGTTGAGGCCGGCAATGTGTTCCCGCAGCTCCCACAGAATCTCGTCCATTTCGAACGCCGCCAGAACGGTCTCGATCAGCACGGTCGCGCGGATCGTTCCGCGCGAAAGGCCGAGATGGGCCTGCGCCGCAAGAAACACGTCGTTCCACAGGCGGGCTTCCCGGTGGTTCTCCAACTTGGGCAGGTAGAAGTAAGGCCCTGTGCCGTTCGACGCCAGCGTGCGCGCGTTGTGGAAGAAGAACAGGCCGAAATCGAACAGCGACGCGGAAATCGGCCTGCCGTCGATCAGAAAATGCTTCTCGTCCAGGTGCCAGCCGCGCGGCCGGACCATCAGGACCGCTGGATTTTCGGACAGTTCGTACCGTTTGCCCTCCGGACTCTCGTAATCGATGGTTCCATTAGCCGCATCCTGGAGATTGCGCTGGCCTTCGATCATGTTCTCCCAGGTGGGTGAGTTGGAATCCTCGAAATCCGCCATGAAGACCGACGCCCCTGAATTCAGCGCGTTGATGATCATCTTGCGGTTGGTGGGTCCGGTGATTTCCACGCGCCGGTCCTGCAGATCCGCAGGAATTTCGGCCACCTTCCAATGCGATTGGCGGATCTCCGCGGTTTCGTTCAGAAAATCCGGCTCCCATCCGTCATGGATCGTCTGCTGGCGCGCCTGCCGTGCTTCCAGCAGCCGGCGGCGGCTCGGTTCGAACTTGCGCGAGAGCCCGACCAGAAATCGCACAGCCTCGGGCGTCAACACCCGGTGTTGCGAATCGCTGGCTGGAGCGGTGATTTGGATTGGTTCCTGCTGAGCGGCGGTCACTTGGTTAGATTTCCCTCGAAGCGATGCTAGCGCACGCCGCGGAAAACCGCCTGCATGGTAGTCCGATCCGGATCACTGGTCCGTCGCGCGCCGGTGTGGTTGCGCAAAACGGCACGCCCGGCCACGATAAACGCATGACACACAACGGGCGGACGAACGGATTCGAGCGCCGGGAGCGCTGGCAGGGCATCAAGCGCACCTATAACGACGCCGCGGTAGAGAGGCTGCGGCCTTCCCTTCCGATTGAGTACACTCTGGCCCGCGCCGGCGCCGAGCGGCTTTGGTCGCTCCTGCACGGCGAACCTTACCTCGCCAGTTTGGGCGCCATGACAGGCAACCAGGCTATCGAACAGGTGCAGGCCGGCTTGAAAGCCATCTACGTCAGCGGCTGGCAGGTGGCCGGCGACGCCAATCTGGCTGGCCAGATGTACCCAGACCAGAGTCTCTACCCTTCGAATAGCGTGCCGGCCCTGGTGCGGGCGATCAACCAGGCGTTCCAGCGCGCCGACCAGGTCAGCCGCGTCGACGGGCACCAGGACACCTACTGGTTCGCGCCCATTGTGGCCGATGCAGAGGCTGGTTTCGGCGGAGTGCTCAACGCCTTCGAGCTGATGAAAGCCCTGATCGAAGCCGGCGCCGCCGCGGTCCACTTCGAGGATCAGCTCTCCAGTGCCAAAAAATGCGGGCACCTGGGAGGCAAGGTCGTGGTCCCCATCCGCGAGTTCGTCCAGAAGCTGATCGCCGCGCGTCTGGCCGCCGACATCATGGGCGTGCCCACCATTCTGATCGCCCGCACCGACGCCGACAGCGCCAGGCTCCTGCAGAGCGACATCGACCCGCGCGATCGTCCCTTCCTCACCGGCACGCGCACCGAGGAGGGCTTCGTCGGGTACGACGGTGGAATCGAGGCTGCCATCGTGCGTGGTCTGGCCTACTGCCCATACGCCGACATGATCTGGTGTGAGACCTCGCATCCGGATCTGGAGCAGGCCCGGTACTTCGCCGAGGCGATTCATGCGCAATTCCCCGGCAAACTGCTGGCGTATAACTGCTCGCCGTCCTTCCATTGGAGACGCCACCTGAACGACGGCGAAATCGCCGCGTTCCAGCAGCGCCTCGGCGAGTTGGGATACAAGTACCAGTTCGTTACGCTGGCCGGCTTCCACTCTCTCAACGCAGGAATGTTCCAACTGGCCAGGCGATACGCCGGGTCGGGCATGACCGCCTACGTAGAGTTGCAGGAGCAGGAGTTTGCCTTGGCCCACGATGGATACGGCGCCGTGAAACACCAGCGGTTCGTCGGCACCGGATACTTCGACGCCGTGCAGACGACGGTCGCCGGCGGCCACACATCCACCGAGGCGCTCGAAGGCTCGACCGAGACTGCGCAATTCACCGCTTGAAAACAAGGCTGGGCGCTCTGCCTCGGCTGTAGGCGGCCCACCCGGCTTCGGGGGCGCGGTATCCGGGATGAACCCAAGGTGCCGCGCCTCGAACAATCATTTTGGAGACACGATTCCGGCTCGCCCCGCCTGACCGCGCCGCCATTGTTTGGATTCGCACCCTGCGAACCGCCGTGCAGCGCGACTCGGACAAATACCCGATCTGAATTTTTCGAATTTAAGATATACTTGTCCTATTCCGATAGTCGGCCCGCTGGTACGCATTCGATACCTGCCCCTCGCGCGGGACGAATCGGTCAATCGGCTAGCGCTTTGTAGCGGCATCCTGGACGGCATCGCTGATGCACACGGGCCGGGACAGGAGACGAGCGCATCGCAGACGTTCTTGGTGGCTCGGCGCGACAATCTTGAATCGCCTCCCCGCCGCCAGGCAGACCCGTAACTTCGGACTTTTCGGATCTGAAGCAGCACGCAACGCCCATCATACGCGGATGCAGCCGCGGCGGGAATTGACGTGGAGAGGTAATCTTCTGAGACGTCTTTTGGGGGGTTTCCATGCCCGCTAACGGAATCGAACAACCGTTTGACTCGATCGAAAGCGCGTACGACTTCATGAACGTGCTCGCTGAAACCATTTTGGACAACATCAAAGATCTGCATCGCGACCATCAGATTGCGTTGCAGGAAGGCCAGGACCGTCGCGCCCAGGCTATCGAACTCGCAATTTTCAAGGCCAAAACGCTGAACTCTTACGTCTACAAGAGCCGGCGAACCCTCAACGATCTGCGCACCATCCGGCGCCTGGTCATGAGCGAGCGCGCGACACCGGAAGCTGCACTGTCGACGGCGCAGACTGCGTAGGTGCCCTTTGGACTTCCGTTCCCCCGCGGAAGCAACCTATTGGCTGGTAGAGGGCCGGGCGTTGTTCCTGTTCCTCTATTTTTTAGGAACAGCGTGCTTTGCGTGGATTGTCGCGAAGCGCCTGGCGCCCCTGTGGCGGGCCCAGCCGGATCCCCGGTTCGATCGGCCGCTCGCGCGGTTGATGAACGTCGCCAGGTATTGGTTCGGTCAGTGGCGGCACCCGCGATACCCGGTCTCCGGCGCGCTGCACATCCTGCTTTTTACAGGATTTCTGATTCTGGCGCTGCGTGCCTTTGCGCTGCTGATCTACGGCATCGATGCAAAGTTCATCATGCCGGGTGGGCCGATGTACGGCGTTGTGAGGGATTATGCCGCGACCGTTGTGTTTTTCGTCGTGGTGATAGCCGCGATTCGGCGACTGGTATTCCCACCGGCCCGGTTCGGCAAGGATCGCCCCGCCGATGCCGTTTTCCTGCTGGCTCTGATCGGCGTCTTGATGGCAGCAGACGCCTTTTTTGAGGGTGCCAGGGCAGCCGCGCAAAACGAACCGGTCACCTTCCTTTCTCTCTCCTGGATGGCGAAAAGCACGCTTTTGCACGTCTCCGCGTCTTGGCATCGGAATTTCTATCTCGGCGCCTACCTGGTCCATGGCCTGACGTTCTTTTTCCTGCTGTGCTACCGGCCCTTCGGAATCCAGTTCCATGTCGAGACTTCGTTGTTCGGCATCTACTTTGCAAAGCTCGATCGCGAACAACTGAAGCCGGTCCGCTGGGGCGTCGCGGATGCGCACATCGACCAGGTGAAATCTTTCGGCGTGAAGACCCTCGAGGATTTCACCTGGAAGCACCTCCTGGACTTTTACTCCTGCGCCGATTGCGGCCGGTGCTCGGACCAGTGCCCGTCCAACGCCGTGGGGCGGCCGCTCTCGCCCAGACAATTCACTATCAAGTCCCGCGACTATTGCTTCCAGCACTACCCGATTACAGGACAAACCGGCAACGGCAAACCGCTCATCGGCGCGATTTATTCGGAGGATGAGATCTGGTCCTGCACGACCTGCGGCGCCTGCGAAGCCGAATGCCCGCTGCTCGTAGAGTACATCGACAAGATCGTAGATCTACGTCGCGGCATGGTAGACGGCGGCAGAGTGCCGCAGGCGATGCAGAAGCCGCTCAAGGCCCTGGAGAGCCGGGGGAATCCCTTCGGCAAGATGCAAAAGAAACGTGCCGACTGGGCCCAGGGCACGGCGCCGGTGTTGAACGGCAACGGGACTCGAACGGGCACGCTGTACTTTGTGGATAGCATCACGTCGTACGACGAGCGGATCCAGTCGATCGGCCGTGCTACTGCGAAAGTGCTTGCCCGTGCCGGCGTGGAGTTCGGCATTCTCGGCCCCGCGGAGCGTGACAGCGGTCACGACGTCCGGCGGTTCGGCGAAGAGATGCTCTTCCTGGCTTTGCGCGATTACAACACCGAGGCCATCCGCGCGTCGGGAGTAAACCGGATCGTCACGGCGGATCCGCATGCTTACAACGCGCTGAAGCATGACTACCGCGATGTGCCGCCCGTGGAGCACATCAGCCAGGCGATCGCGCGCGACGTGCGTGCGGGCAAGCTCCGCTTGCAGCCGCTGGCAGACAGCACGGCAACGTACACGTACCACGACCCGTGCTACCTCGGCCGGCACAACCAGGTATTCGACGATCCGCGCGAGGTGCTGGATGCAATTCCGGGATTGAAGCGGGTGGAAATGAGCCGGTGCCGCGATCGGTCTTTCTGTTGCGGCGGCGGGGGGCTCGCGTTGTTTTACGAGCCGAAGGAAGAGGAGCGAATGGGCGTGAAGCGG
>DATJYW010000265.1:0-9906 GCA_035499435.1 Candidatus Acidiferrales bacterium
CGAAGAACGTTACCGTGTTGTTGGGTAGCGCAGCCACGTTGAACTTTTCCTGCTGCGGAACGAAGCTGCCGTTCTGATAGTGGACGTAGTGATAATAGGCCGATCCGGGGGTCGCCAGCACCGCTGTCATCGCGGCAACCACCCAGATGCGGCGTGGCGTCACTGCGCACCGCCCTTCGCCGCCAGAGCCGCCGCCACCCGCGACCGCAGCTCGCTCAGCCGCATGCTTACCGGCGAATCTTTCACCTGGCGGGCGGTCCGCGGATCCAGAATCAGCTCGGCACTTGCCGGACGGCTCGCTGTCGGGTCGGAACTCCCGTCGCCGGGGAGCGCGAAAAGGCCCTGCGTAAGCCCGGTAATCCACGTGATCCCGGCTTTGCTGGTCCACAGGAAGAAGACGAACTCGGCGCCCTTGGTGAGCGTGGGCGCGCCCGCGAACGTCTGGTGCAGCCCGTTGAGGGCGCCGCCGGGAATCATCACTTCCACGGAACTGCTCGATGAACCCTTCAGCGTCTCGCTGACCTGGATGCGATAGTGCGTGTAGATGATCCCGTCGGTGGTGGCCGTCCACGAATCGCCAACCGTCCCGCGGACGATCGCCGTCGATTTGACCGTCAGGTCGTCGAGGCTCAACCGCTCCAGCGTGGCTGCCCACTGGGGCGCGGCGCAACCCATGAGGACGAGCGCGAGCGTGATCCGAGCCTGCACGCAGTTCGGATGAGCAGGTAAACTGCCGTTCGATGCCATTGAAATCAAAGCACTTTGTGGCCGATGAGGTAACAACCTGTTTACCTCTGACACAATTGTGGGGCAGGTTTCCGACTTGCCCCGATCTCAACCCTTGCCGGAGCGCACGATCAGCATGGGAATCGACAGATGGTGCCGGACCGGAGTGATGGTATTGCCGAAGATGAGGTCCTTGAGCCCGCCGTGGCCGTGCGCCCCCATAATCACCAGGTCGGGGTGTACCTGGTTGGCATAACGCACGATCTCCTTCGACGGAGAGAGCCCGTAGGCGACCGCCGTCTCAACCTCAACTCCTTGATTCCGGATCGATTGCGCGATCTCACGCAGGTATTCTCCGCCGGCTTCCACCTCCGCCGTAGAAGCCTCCTTGCCATACACCTGACTGGTCGCGTCCTCTTCGATGTGCAGCAGGAAGATGCGCGCTCCGTACTGCTTCGCCATGGCGGCGGCGTGTCCCACCGCCAAGCGGTCCAGGGACGAGTGGTCCAACGGAACCAGAATCCGGTGATAGACCGGAGCCGCCGCTTCGGCGCCCGCAGTGTCGGGAAGCCGGATGGCTGCGCGTCCGAGTCTCCGTCTCCAGCGGACCACCTGCGGCTGTACTGCGATCCAGATCAGCAGCACGGCCAGCCCGGCGACCAGGGGCACGGTCACCGACCAGATCGCCCACTTCCACTTTCCCGGAGTCGAGAACCAGTCCCCGAGAGCCATCGCGGCGAGCCGGATGTTCAGAACGAGAATGATGACCGCCGCAGTCCACGCCAGCCACCGGACCCACCGGGCATTGGCGAACCTTCCCATGCGCTGCCGGTCGTTGGTGAAGTGAATCAGCGGGATCACCGCGAACGGCAATTGCATGCTCAGGATCACCTGGCTCAGTATCAGCAGTTGGTAGATCGCGCCGTCGCCGGCGATGTAGATGGTCAGGGCCGCGGGGATTATGGCCAGCGTGCGGGTGATCAGCCGCCGCAGCCAGGGCCGCATGCGGATGTTCAGGAAACCTTCCATCACGATCTGTCCGGCCAGTGTGCCGGTCAGCGTGGAAGATTGGCCGGAGCAGATCAGCGCCACGGCGAACATCACTCCGGCCGCGCTGGTACCTAAGAGCGGCGCCAGGAGCTCGTGCGCCTGCTGGATCTCGGTGACCACGATGCCGTGCTTGAAGAACACCGCCGCCGCCAGGATCAGGATGGCCGCGTTCACGAGCAGTGCGCCGTTCAGCGCTACCGTGCTGTCGACCAGGTTGTAGCGGCAGGCGACGCGCTTGTCTTCTTCGGTGCGGCCGATGTCGCGCGTCTGCACGAGTGCCGAATGCAGGTAAAGATTGTGCGGCATCACCGTCGCGCCCAGGATTCCGATGGCCACGTACAGGCTGTCGCCGTGCACGATCGGCAGCAACCCGGGTAGCATCTCGCCGATCGACGGCCTGGCCCAAAGGATTTCGATCCCGAAACACACTCCCATGATGGTGATCAGTGCCAGCACGAACGCTTCGATGGTGCGGATGCCGAAGCTCTGGAACCACAGCAGCAGCAGGGTATCGGCGGCCGTCAGCAGCACCCCGATCAGGAGAGGAATATGAAACAGCAGGTTGAGCCCGATGGCCGCGCCCAGCACTTCTGCCAGGTCACAGGCAGCGACCGCGATCTCGCACAGCACCCACAGGGCCAGGTTGACGTGGCGCGGATAGCTCTCCCGGCAGGCCTGCGCGAGGTCACGTCCCGACACGATGCCGAGGCGCGCGCTGAGTGTTTGCAGCAGCACCGCCATGGCGTTGGACATCACCAGCACCCACAGAAGCTGGTATCCGAAGCGCGCGCCGCCTTCGAGATCGGTGGCCCAGTTGCCGGGGTCCATGTAGCCCACGCTCACCAGGTAGGCGGGGCCCGCGAATGCGAACATGCGGCGCCACATGGAGACCTGCGACGTGCGCACGCTCGAATGCACTTCCGATAGTGACCGGACCTGCTCCGCCGGGATCATGAAACTTAACTATAGTTAAGTCGGGCGCCCCTGCGCAACCATGAGGCGCCGTCCCGCCCCGTAGGCGATCAGGCCGAGCGCCAGGACGGCCTCCACTGAGTAGCGCACCGCAAGTGTGGGATTCCAGGCGTGCGCCACCAACGGGTCGGTCAGGATCATCTCGCCGCCGACCTTGCCCAGAATCCCCGCTCCGAGGTAGATCAGGGCAGGGAAGCGGTCCATAAGGTTGGCCAGCAGGTTGCTCGAGAGCACAACGAAGGGAATGCTTACCGCCAGCCCGAACAGGATCAGCCAGAAGTCGCCTTTGCTGGCGCCAGCGATGGCCAGAATATTGTCGGTGGACATGGTGATGTCCGCCACCATTACGTACCAGATGGCCTGCAGGAGGCGGTGCGGCGCCGGTGCCTTATCCGGAGGCGTGCTGACATCGACCAGCACTTTGATGGCGATCCACAGAATGAACAACCCGCCCGCGATTTGCAGGTAGGGGACGGTCAGAAGGCGTGCCGCCACGGCGGTCAGGGCGACGCGCAGCACCACCGCCCCGGCCGCGCCGCAGACGATCGTCAGGTGCCGCTCGTGTTTAGGCAGCGCGCGCACAGCGAGTGCGATGACCAGTGCGTTGTCCCCGGCCAGCAGCAGGTCGATGAGGATGATCGCCAGCGCGCTCAGCAGGAAATGCATGCCCGTCCCGTCCAGGCCCTGAGTCTTCGAAAGTACCGTTGCGCCGCGGCCACGTCCCTGAGAATTTGCGCGCGCAAGGCCTCGGGAGTCTCGAACTTCCGCTCCTCGCGCACGCGTTTGAGGAAGGAGACGCGGATGCGGGCGGGCGCGCCGCCATTCAGCGGGTCGAGCAGGAAAGTCTCGACCGAAAGCTCACTGCTGCTTCCGAATGTGGGCCGGTAGCCCACGTTGGTGATCGAGTCCCATTCACGCGCGCCATCGAGATCGCGCGTGCGCGTGATGTAGACGCCTGTGGCCGGCAGTACTTCCGCGGTGGTCGCCAGGTTCAACGTGGGAACTGTCTGCTTCGAGCCCACGCCCCTCCCCGATGCCACGCGGCCTTCCAGCGCGTAAGGCTGCAGCAGGAAGCGCGCGGCCATCGCGACCTGTCCGCCGCGGATCAGGTCGCGAATTCCGCTGCTACTCACCACGCGCCCGCGGTACGAAACTGCGGGTACGATCTCGGTCTCGAATCCCAGCTTTTTTCCCAGCTCGGCCAGCAGCTTCACGTCGCCGGCATGGCGATATCCGTAGCGGAAGTTATCGCCCACCAGGACCGCGCGCGCACCGAGAGCGCCAACCACCAGGCGCGTTACGAAGTCCTCCGGCGAGAGGTGGGCGGTTTCGGACGTGAAGGGCAGGATAAGCACCTGTTCGATGCCTTCTTCGTGCATCAGGACCGCGCGCTCTTCGGGCACAGTCAGAAGCGGCGGGGTGCGTTCCGGCGCCACGACGCGCGTGGGATGCGGATCGAAGGTGAGCACCGAGGGCTTCCACCCGTTGGCGTCGGCCAGGGCCTTGACGCGACGCAGGATCCGCCGGTGTCCGTAGTGCACGCCGTCGAAGTTGCCGATGGTGAGCGCGCTCGGACCGAAGTCGCGCGGCACCTCCGCCAGGCTGCGATAGATTTTCATGCCGCCACTTCCAGTTCCAGGCCGTCGTAAGCGAGCCGGATTCCGGGGGGAAGCAGGCTCTCGCCGCGCGCGTGGCCGATCTCGTGGCAGATGTGGGTAAAGAACGTGCGCTTCGCGCCCAGGCGCTCCGCCGTTTGGATCGAATGGTCCACCGTGGAGTGCGTGGGATGAGGCCGGTAGCGCAGCGCGTCCAGGAACAGCACGTCCAGGCCGGTCAGCATCTCCATCGAGGTTTCCGGGATCATGCTGTGGTCGGTCAGGTAGGCGGCAGCGCCGAAGCGGAAGCCGTAGATCGGCTGGCTGCCGTGAAGGATCGGGATGGGCAGAAACTCCATACCGAGGACGTCGAAAGCCGCGCCGTCGATGAGCCGGCGGTCCAGGCGCGGCACGTTCGATTCCTTCTTTCCGCCGTCGAAGATGTACGGGAAGCAGCGGACGATGGCGGCCATGGTGGCTTCCGACGCGTAGATGGGGAGCGGCTCCTGCTGGTGGTAATTGAACGGGCGCACGTCGTCGAGGCCCATCACGTGGTCCGCGTGCGAGTGCGTGAAGACGATGGCGTCCAGCCGCGAGAGGTTCGCGCGCAGGGCCTGCGTGCGCAGGTCGGGCGTGGTGTCGATCAGCACGTTGCGGCCTGCGAAGCTGACCAGGATGGAGGGCCGCAGACGTTGATCGTGCGGGTCGGTGGAGGTGCAGACTTCGCAGTGGCAGCCGATGGTGGGCACACCGACGCTAGTTCCGGAGCCGAGGACCAGGATCTTGCAGGCCGGCGCCGGCATTCAGGCTTTCTGTGCCGATGCCTTGGCGGCTTCCTCAGACACCTGGACGAACCGGAAGCGCAGCTCGGTCACCGAATTCTCGAGCAGGCGCTGTTCTTCGATTGAAAGATTGCCCTTAGTCTTTTCGAGCAGGACACCCATCAGGTCGATGGTGTGGCGCGCCAGCACGAGGTCGGGTTCCGGTTTTTCCTCGGCCTCGCCGAAGTGCATCAATCCCAGTTGTACTTCCGCCTGCGTGCGCAACGACAGCACCAGGAAGCCAAAAGACGCCGGCGGCAGCGGCATGCGCGTTTCGTCGCTCATCAGCTACCATTTTAACGCGGCGGCTCACACCCGCCGCAGCTTGGTGACGCGACCTACTTCCACCCACTCGACTACGAACAGGTTGCCCTTGTGATCGAAGCACGCGCCGTGCGGGGCGACGAACTTGCCGGGCGTGAAGTGGTCGCGCGACAGCTTGCGGGTGTCGCGCCACTTACTTTCGGAATCGTCGCCGAGGTGCGCGATCACCTGGTTGTGCTTGTCCATCAGGGTGACGCGCGCACCGAGGTCGGGCACCACCATGTCGCCGTTCTTGTAGAAGTAGAAGTGGCAGGGCAGGTTGGTGCCGCCGACGAAGTCGATGTGCTTGCCGTCGAGGGTGAAGCGCTGGATGCGGGCGTTGCCGCGGTCGGCGACGGTGAGGATGGGCGTGCCGCTGCGATGGTCCACGGTGATGCCGTGCGGGCAATCCAGCTTGCCGGGCTCCTTACCCTTGCCGCCGAAGGTGCGGATGTACTCACCCTTGCTGTTGTACTGGTTGATGTAGCTTGAACCGTAGCCGTCGCCGACATAGAGGTCTCCCGTGGGCCCGATGGCCAGGTTGGTCGGGCTGTACTTGGGGCGCTTGCCGTCCGGGCCAGGCTTGTAGGCGTCGCTCTGGTCGGGGTAGCCGATGCTGTAGACCGTCTCGCCGTTCAGCGTGGCCTTGACCACCACGCCGCGGGCCGTGTCGCACATGTACAGGAATTCCGTACTGCCTTCCTTGGCGATGTGCAGGCCGTGCGCGCCACCTTTGAACTCCTTGCCCCAGCTCTTGACGAACTTGCCGTTCTCGTCGAAGACCACCATGGAGTCGGGGATCTCGCTGGTGGCATGCACGGTGTGGTGCACGTAGATGCGGCCCTGCGAGTCTTCGACCACACCGTGCGTGTTGCCGTACTTGATGCCGGCGGGAAGCTCGCCCCAGTCGTGGATGGCCTCGTACGTGTGCTCACCGGCGCCAAGGACCGGATACTTCGTGTCCGACTTATCGGTTGCGCCCAGAATGACAGGGGCTGTGATCCAGCCCGCCAGGAACCCTCGCCTCGAAGTGCTCATGAAGCGAGTATACACGTGCCTGCGGCGCGGGCGGGCCGGGAGGCGAGCGTTACGGCCGGAGGATGGTGCAGACGCTGGCGCAGACAGGGCCTCCGATGTTGAACGTGGCGGCTAAACGCGGATCTTTGACCTGGACCTCCGACGGCGCGCGGCCTTGCAGTTGTAGCGAGCTCCAGCCGATCATGGCAATGCCGGTGGCACCGATGGGGTGGCCCTTGGCGATCAGGCCCCCCGAGGTGTTGATACCGCACTCGCTATCGGGCGCGGCCTTGCCTTCCACCCAGTAGCGCGCGCCCTCGCCGGGCGCGGCCTTGCCAATCACTTCCGTGCCCATCGCACCCATGACGCTGAAGCAATCGTGTACCTCGGCTACGTTGATATCGTCCGGCTTCGCGCCCGCCATCTCGTAGGCGGCGCGCATGGCGCGGTTCGCGCCCGCGGGACGAAGGATGTCGCGGCCTTCCTTGCGCAAGGGGTCGGTGGCCTGGCCCCAGCCGGCGATCTCGACGCAGTCCTGCCGGCGCACGCCGAGCTTCGCGAGGCCCTCCTCGGTCGCCAGGATGAGAGAGGCGTAGCCATCGGTAATCTGCGAGCAGTCGTAGGTCTTGAGCGGCAGACCTTCCACCACGTAGCGGTTCAGTCCTTCGATACTCACGGCCTGGTCGAGGGTGATCTGCACCTTGTTCATCTGCGCGCAGGGGTTGTATTTTGCGTTGGCGTATTCCTGAACGGGAATGGCGGCCAGGTCGCGCTCAGTGACGCCGTACTCGCGCATGTACTCCTGCATGATCTCGGCGAAGATGTGGGGGAAGACGAAGACCTTGCCCTCGCGCTCGTCCGGATAGGAAAAGTATCCCAGCACCTTGCCGATCAGCTTGCCATCCATCTTGCCTTCGGCGTCGCGCATCTTTTCGTAGCCGACGGCGATGCCGGTGTCGCCGAGGCCGAGCTGCAGTTTCTGGATCACGCTCAGCACCGCCTGGCCGCCGGAGGCGCATGCATTCTCCACCGCCTCGATGGGCTTGCCTTCCATACCGGGCGTCATCGCCATGAGGCCGGCGAGCAGCCCCTGCTCGTTGAGCGTGAAGTTGCACGCCGAGCCGACGCTGCCAACGTCCAGCGCGGACGGCTCGATACCGATCTGGCGGCACGCGCCCTGAATGGCATTGTTCAGAATCTGCGGCACGGTCATGCCCAGCAGCTTTCCGAACTTCGATTGGTGAAAGGTCGCGATATAGACTGGTTTCACGGCTGTCCTTCCTGAATCCATTTTCTCAATTCCGACTTGACGATCTTGCCGTAGGGCGTCCTGGGGAGCGAATCGACGAAACGGTACTGCCGCGGCAGCTTGTAACGGGCCAGCCTGTCTTCCAGGAAGCGCGCCAGTTCGGCTTCGGAGGTGCGGCCGACGACGAACGCCGCGCCCACCTCGCCCCACTGCTGGTCCGGCACTCCGACCACCGCCGCTTCCTGCACCGCGGGATGCTGCACCAACGCCGCTTCGATCTCAGCCGGATAGACGTTGACGCCACCAGAGATGTACATATCTTTGATGCGGCCATCGATGTAAAAGAATCCGTCGGCGTCGCAGTGTGCGATATCGCCCGTATACAGCCAGCCTTCGGGGTCGATGGCGGCTGCCGTGGCTTCGGGCTGGTTCCAGAAGCCCTGGCAGATGTGCGGGCCGCGCAGGCAGAGCTCGCCGCTGGCATCAACACGGGCCTCGGTGAACATCATCGGCTTGCCGACCGAGCCCGCCTTGCGCTCCGCGTCGTCCGCGGTCATGGCGAAGCAGTTCACACCGGCTTCGGTCATGCCGTAACCCTGCTTGAAGACCAGGCCGCGGTCGCGATAGGCGTCGATGATATAGCGGGGCAGGGGAGCGCCGCCGCTGATGCACCAGCGCACGCTGCCCAGGTCGGCAGTGCGGAATTCCGGGGCTTCCATCAGCATCTTGAAGATGGTGGGCACGCCGAAGACCAGGGTCGCGTGCTCGCGTTGCACCTGGCACCAGATCTCGCCGGGGTCGAAGCGCGAGTGGAGCACGACGCTGCCGCCGATAGCCACCATGGGAGTGAGAAAGACGGCCAGGCCGCCGGCGTGGTACATGGGTGTGAAGACCGGGGCGGTATCGTCGTCGTTCAATTGCCAGCTCATCACGGTGTTGTACGCGTTCCAGAGCACCATGCGATGCGGGATGCGAACGCCCTTGGGCTTGCCGGTGGTGCCGCTGGTGTAAAGCAGGCACCACAGGTCATCCGGAGAGCACGGCGTGGGCTGGAAATCGCATTCGCGATCGAAGCTGGGCGAGTGCATGACCCTGCGGGGCTGGGCATCCTGGATCACAGCGTCGCGCTCGGTGTCAGTCAGGCGTGTGCTCAAGGGGACGAGGACGATCCCGGTTTTGCCGGCGGCGAAGAAGGAGTCCACGTACTCCACGCGGTTTTCGGAGAGGATGGCGATGCGGTCGCCTTTGACGAGGCCCCATTCGCGCGTCCAGAGGTCGGCCATGGCGTTGGCGCGGCGATTCAGCGCGGCATAGGTGAAGCGGCGGCCGGAGCGCACCTCGACCAGCGCGAGACGGTCCGGCGTGAGACGGGCGCGCTCGCCCAAGAGGTCGCCTGCGATCATGGCTTCTGTTCCAGAACGGCGCGGAGTGTTTCGACGAAGCGGTCCGGGGCTTCGAGGTGGGGGATGTGGCCGCAGCCGGGGATGGTGGTGAGGCGCGCGCGAGGCAGGCCGCGCTGTAGGCCGCGGGCGTATTCGAGAGGGACCAACTGGTCGCTCTCGCCCCATATGAGGTCTACCGGCACGGCGATCTCGTCGAGGCGGCCGTCCATCAGCCACGGGTGCAGATCTTCGATCGAGATGCGCGAGAGCGCGCCACAGCGGCCCTTGCGGATCAGCTCGTCGAGGACGATGTCGGCTACGGCGTGCCGGGAGGTGTCCAGCATGGCTTCCCAGAGACGCCGCGCTTCTTCGCGATTGGCGGGAGTGAGCGTGAGGTCGGGACGCAGGCCGTGCACGGGGCCGCCGTTGACGGCGACGATCCGGCTGACGCGCGCGGCGTTCCGCGCGGCCCAGACCATGGCGGTCCACGCGCCTAAGGAATTGCCAACGAGGATTGGACAGGCTAAAGCCTGTCCTACGAGCACGGCATCCAAGCCTGCCAGGATCGCTTCCATGGTGATGCGGCCTTCGTAGGGCGCGCTGGCGCCGCGGCCCGCGCCGTCCACTACGATTACTCGCCAGGCGCTCGTGAACTGCGGCGCCACGCCGGCCCACGAGCCTGCGTGATCGCCGGCGCCGTGCAGGAACACCAACGGGGCGCCCGTGCCGGCAGTAAAACACGTCTGCCGGCCTACAGGCGAATCCACCGTCTCCTCCGTAAAGCCGTTCTG
>DATJYW010000266.1:0-4051 GCA_035499435.1 Candidatus Acidiferrales bacterium
CGGAAGCGCTCAAAGACCACAGCCAGTGGCTTGCGGAACACGACAAGAGCATGGCGGACCACCGGAAGCGGATGGAGCACATTGAGACCACTCTCGCTGAAGCTACAGACAAACTGAACGGCCTGATCGTGATCGTCGACGACCCGGTTCGCCATCGCGGCAAACAATCCTAGGCGAACGAAGCAATCGCATCCGCAATCCTCCGGCTGGCCTGCCCGTCGCCGTACGGATTGTGGATCCGCGACATGCGCAGCCGCTCCTCCGTATCGTCGAGCAGCCGGACAGCCTCCCGCTCGATGACAGCCGCGTCGGTGCCGACCAGCCGCACCGTCCCGGCCTCGATCGCCTCCGGCCGCTCGGTCTTCTCCCGCATCACCAGCACCGGCTTCCCGAACGACGGACCCTCCTCTTGAATCCCCCCAGAGTCCGTGAGCAGGAGCGTCGCGCGACGCATGAGATCCACGAAGGGCACGTAATCCAACGGCTCGATCAGTATGATTCCAGGCTGATTCGAGAGCAGCCGCTCCACCGGCCCCAGGACGTTCGGATTGCGGTGCACCGGGTAGACAATCTGCACGTCTTTGCGCCGGGCCAGCCGCAGCAGGGCTTCGCAGATGCGCTCGAAGCCCGCTCCGAAGCTTTCCCGCCGATGCGCGGTCACCACGATCAGCTTCCGGCCCGGGTCGATGGCCGGCCACTCCCCACCGCACAGGGCGCCCGATTCGAGCCCGTCCCGCACGTACAGCACCGCATCGATGCCGGAGTTCCCCGTGACGAAGATGCGTTCGGACGGCACTCCCTCGGCCGCGAGCACCGCGGCCGCCCGTGCGGTCGGCGCGAAGTGCAGCGCGGAGAGCCGTGTCGTGACCACGCGGTTCATCTCCTCGGGGAAAGGCTGCGTGAGGTCCCCCGTGCGCAAACCCGCCTCCACATGTCCCACCGGGATGCCCTGGTAGAAGGCCGCCAGAGCGCCACACAGGGTAGTCGTCGTGTCGCCCTGCACCAGCACGATGTCCGGCTTCTCCGCTTGCAGCACCGGCTCGAGCTGCGACAGAATGCGCGCCGTCGATTGCGCCAGGGTCTGCCCGGGCTGCATGCAATTGAGATCGTGGTCTGGCGTAATCTGAAACGCGGCCAGAACCTGGTCCAGCATGCCGCGATGCTGCGCGGTGACGCAGGTGACCGCCTCGAACCCGGCGCGGCGTTTCATGTGCAGCAGCACCGGAGCCAGCTTGATGGCTTCGGGCCGCGTACCGAAGACGAAGAGGACCTTGCGCGGACGGCTCACCATCCAAGATGATAGTGGATTGCATCCCATGAACGCGCAGATCTTCGAAAAAGTCCGCGGCATCGCGGCCGACGTATTACAGGTCGCTCCCGCATCGCTGACCGCCGAATCGTCGCCTCAAACCATCGAAACCTGGGACTCGGTGATGCATCTGAATTTGGTCCTGGCGCTCGAAGAGCAGTTCGGCTTTCAGCTCGAGCCGGAGGAGATGGAAGAAATGAAGAACATCGGCGCCATCGCCGCGCTCGTCGAGCGCAAGAACGGCGCCTGAGCGGCCCGACCGGGGCCTACTCCCGCAATTCCACGATAGTCGCCCCCGCCCCGCCCTCGTGCTGGGCGGCGGGATAGAACCGCGCCACGTGCGGATGTTTGGCCAGCAACTCCGAGATCACCTTCTTGAGCACGCCCATACCATGCCCGTGCACGATCCGCACCCGGCTGGCCGTCGCCATCACAGCGCGGTCGAGAAATTCATCCACGGCATCGCGAGCCTCTTCAGCGTGCTGCCCGATCACGTTGATCTCCTGGTGGACCGGCGCCAACTCCGGCGCGGGCTTGTAGCTCACGTTCTTCGGCAGCTTCCCGGCCGCGCCGCCGCCCTGCTCCGGCAACACCTCCAGCACATCGTCGATCGAGACCTGCATCTTGAGGAATCCGGCCTCCACCTCGAGGCGGTCGTTGCCCAGCTTGCGGCGCACACGGGCCGGTTCGCGCACATCCTTCAGCCGCACCCGCGCACCCTCTTCGATGCGCAGCGGCACAATACGGTCCTGGCGCGAATCGTCCTGCGTGGAGAGAACCGTGGTCTGGAAATCCTCGCGCGCCTCGCGCTTTGCCTTGGCGATGCGCCGCTGCGCCTCCTGCTCGGCCTTTCGCCGGTCGGCCGATTCCGTGATCTTGCCGATGGTCTGCTGCGCCTGCTCCTCGAAGCGGGCGAGCGCGGCGTCCGTGCGCCGTTCCAGCTCCTTCAGCTTGGCCGACTCGCGTTTCTCCCACTCCCGCGCCAGCTCCTTGTTGATGCGGTCCGTCTCCGCCACCTTGGCCCGAAGGCTCTCCTCCAGCGCCTGTGTCTCCTCGATACGCCGGTCCAATTCGCTTAGAAAGCGCGTGACGTCGCGCTCGCGGTCGCTCATGGATTGCCGCGCGCGCCGCATGATGTCTTCCGGCATGCCGAGCCGGGTCGCAATCTCCAGCCCCGCCGATTTCCCCGGCAGGCCCAGCCGCAGACGATACGTCGGCTCGAAGGTCTCCTCGTCGAAGCCCATGCTTCCGTTGACCACGCCCTCGGTGGAAGCGCCATAAATCTTAAGCGTCATCAGGTGCGTCGAAACCAGGGTGAACGCGCCCGCGCCGCGGAAATGCTCGACGATGGCGACACCCAGCGCGCCGCCCTCTTCGGGGTCTGTCGCCGCGCCGAGCTCATCCAGCAACACCAGCGAATCCGGTGTCACATCCAGCGCCATCTCGCGGATGTTGGACATGTGCGCCGAAAACGTGCTCAGGTTCTCCTGGATCGACTGGTAGTCGCCGATATCGGCAAGCACCTGTTCGAAGACCGGGAACTCGGCGTCGGCCGCCGGCACGGGCAAGCCGGATTGCGCCATCAGGCTGAGCAGTCCGACGGTCTTCAGCGTCACCGTTTTGCCGCCCGTGTTGGGGCCGCTGATCAGGAGGGTCCGCCGTTCGCGCGAAAGTTCCAGGCTGATCGGCACTACGCTCTTGTGCCGCCGGCGCAGCACGTCGGCCAGTAGCGGATGGCGCGCATCCTTCAATGCCAGCCGTTCGCCGAAGCGCGGGATGGCGCAATCGAAGTCGGAAGCGAAACGCGCCTTGCCGAAGATCAACTCCAGCTCGGCCATGGTAACCAGGGTCTGCCGGATCGAATCGCCGTAGGCGCGCAGACGGTCGGTCATCTCGAGAAGAATGCGGTGCACTTCGCGCATCTCTTCCTCGGTCAGCCGGACCAGCTCGTTATTGAGATCGATGGTCTCCAGGGGTTCTACGAACAGGGTGTGCCCGCTGGAGCTGGTGCCGTGAATCACGCCGTCCAGTTTGCGCCGCTGCCCGGCAATCACGGGCACGACGAAGCGCTCGTTGCGGATGGTCACGAACTCTTCCTGGAGAATTCCCTCCTCGCGGTGGACCTTGAGGAACCGCTCCAACGACTCCTGAATCGCCTTCTTCTGGCGCTCGATATCGCGTCTCAGGCGCGCGAGCGCCACGCTCGCGTTGTCCGCCACGCGCCCATCGGGGAGGATCTTGCCGTCGAGCTCGCGCAGCAGTGTGCGGAAATCGCCGATCGACTGCGCGCGGTGTCCCAGCAACGGGAAACGCTCCGCCGCCGCGGTCAGGTGGCTCTTGGCGTCGGCCGCGATATCGAGCAGCGTGAACAGCTCGAAGATCTCTTTCGGCTCCAGCCCGGCGCCCTCGATGTGCAGTTTGTGTACGGCGGGCTCGACGTCGGGGATGCCGCCGAAGTCCACGCGGATGGCTGCGCCCCGTGCAGCTGGCTGCGGGCGTGTCGCCGCCTGCAGGTAGAGAATGGCCTCGCCGGCTTCGGCGAGGTCGGCCACGATCCGTTCGCGATCGGCGTGCGGAGACACCTTTTCCAGCTCGCGGCGCCCCAGTGGGCTCGCCACGTAGCGCCCCAGCAACTGCCGCAGGGCTTCAAATTCGAGGACTTCAGCGCTGGTCTTCACGCGGGTCTCTTTTTGATTTTCGCCGTTTCCGGAAGGCGCGTTCAATCACGCCGAGCGTGCCCTC
>DATJYW010000267.1:0-16171 GCA_035499435.1 Candidatus Acidiferrales bacterium
CATCACTCCCGCGGCGGAGATCCACAATCCGGTGCCCAGGACGACCAGCCACATCACGATCGAAAGCCGCCCCACGGATCGAATATCGCGATACAGCAGGACAGTCAGGAGCGCGCACACCGCCATCGCGAGGATCTTTCCTTGCCACCATCCCATATCTTTCCACAGGAAGCGCGTGTAATCCGCGAACCCTACGGCGCCCGAGCCGATCCCCAGCGGAGCCAGCAGCACGGTCTGCCAGATGAAGAGGAAGCTCATCAGGCGGCCCAGGCCGAGCGGGCCGTAGGCTTCGGACAGGTAGCGATAGGGTCCGCCAGTCCCCGGCATCGCGGCGCCCAATTCCGCCCACACCATCCCGTCGCACAAGGCGACGATCGCGCCCAGAACCCAGCCCAGAATCGCCTGCGGGCCGTTCATTTTGGCGAGCAGGATGGGGATGGTGATGAACGGACCCACTCCGATCATCTCCAGCATGTTCGCGGACGTGGCGCCCCAGAGGCCGATGGCTCGCGTCAGGTGCGGCGGAGCATCTTCTTTTGTGGTCCGCCCGGCTTGAGGGCGTCCACGGGACAGCCTCAGAACAGCACCTTCAATCCGCACTGCACCTGGCGCATGTTCGCCGTGCTTGCCAGGGCGGTAATGGTGCCGAAGGTCGCGGAGCCCATGCTTGTGCCGGGCTGGCCGTAGTTCGGGTGATTGAAGATATTGAAAAACTCTCCGCGGAACTGCACCGTGGCCCGCTCCTTGATCTTGAAGTTCTTGAAAAGCGAGTAGTCCAGGTTGGAGAAACTGGGACCGCGGATGGTGTCGCGGCCGGCGTTGCCGTAGCGGAAGGAGTTCGGGGCCGGGGAGACGAAGGCAGCGGTGTTGAAGTACTGGTAGATGCTGCGCTGCCCGGATGGCAACTCCGCCGGGAGAACCTGGTCGGGGCGGCTCGATCCGCCGGTGTTGACGGTCGAGCTCACCAGCCCGGAGGCGAGGGTAGCGGTTGACGGCAGCCCGGTGCGAAACACGTAAATGCCGTTCATCTGCCAGCCGCCGACGATCGCGTCCGCGGCCGCTGGCATGCTCGAACCGAATTTGCGGCCCCTGCCAAGCGGCAGCTCGTAGAGCGCACTGATGGTCACGTTGTGCCGGAAATCGTTGGCCGCCGGACCGCGGGTGACTCCATCCCAGTTGTGCACGTCAAACGTGGTGGCATTGTCATCGATCGCCTTGGCCCAGGTGTAGGAGCCCAGCAGCCAGAGCCCGGCGCCCATACGCTTCTGCAGCTTGGTCTGGAGCGCGTGGTAGATGGACCATTCGCTGGAATCGCGCAGCGGGACGCTGGTTGCCAGCGGCGCCAGCACGTAGAAAGGCCGGCGCGGATTGATGGCGCCGGGGCCGGGGTCGGGCTGGTTGATATTGACGTGGTTGTTGCCGAACAGGTGTGTGCCCTTGGTGCCGACGTAGGCCGCCTCGAAAGACATGTCCTTAGTCAGTTGCTGCTGGACCGTGAGATTCCAGAACTGGATGTAGCCGATTTTGTAATTGGGGTCGAAGTAAGTAGCACTACCGACCAGGGGCACGGAAGGCACCGTAAGATCCGGCCGCACCGGGATCGGGATACCCTGGCCGATATAATACTGTGGGCTGGGGTTGAACCGGTCCGGCGGCGTAAGTTGCTGTACGCTGATGAACGGGTAGTTATTGTTCAGGGTTCCGCCGCTGGCGCCGAACTTATCCGGGTAGTAAGAGATGCCGTAACCTCCACGGATCGCGGTCTTGGGGCGCGCGGCATAGGCAAAACCGACGCGCGGCGCCCAGTTGTTGCCGTCGAGATTGACCAGCGCCCGCGAGTTCGAGCCCCGCGCGGCGAGTACCATCTGCCCGGTCTGGGTATTGAAGTTGGCCTGGTTATCCCAGCGGTCCACGGGCGGGAAGTACAGCTCGTAGCGCACGCCGAGGTTCAGCGTCAGCTTCTGCGAGATCTTGTAGTCGTCCTGGAAGAAGAAGAACGATTGGGTGATGCGGTTCGAAGGGAACATGTAGATCACGCCGCGGTTTTCCGACGAGGGATAGCCGAGCAGCGTGGTGGCGACTCCGAGCCCCGTGCCGGTGGCGCCGTTGTTGGACGTGTAGTTCTGGTCGAACCCGAAGTGGCCGCGCGGGCTCTCCAGCGAGATCTGAAAGAAATCGCCGCGGAACCGGTGGATGTCCGCACCAAACTTCATGCTGTGTTTGCCGTGGTAGTAGCTGAAGTTGTCCACCCACTGGAAGCTGTTCTCATAGCGCAGCGCCGGTATGGGGGCGTCGACGCCGAGCGAGTTCAGCCCGGTGATGTCGATGCGCGGCAGCCCGCTCGATGTGGGGCCGAAGACGTTGATGTTGGGAATGCCGAGCTGTGTCGCGAGGTCCTGGCCGTAATCGTAGCCGACGAAGGAATTGGCGATGCGCGCATAGGACGCCCGGAATTCGTTGATCTTGGTGCCGGAGAACACGTGCACGTCGCCCACGACCATCGACTGGTTGCGGGAATCGCCCTTGCCGGCGCGGCTGGGAGTATCGCCGGTGGCCGTGGGTCCGAACAGCGGTGGCAGGGCCGTGAACGCATCGAAGATGCTGTAGCGGCCGTAGAGGCTGTTCTGGGAAGTGAGCTTGTGGTCCACGCGCAGGTCGACGCGGGTCACGTCCTGCTGTTGCACGCTCACGCTGTTGTAATTGTTGGCGACTCCGTTACCCGCCGACACGCGGCCGGGAGCGTTCGGCGCCGGATACAGGTTCAGGATCTTCTGGCCGATGGGGCTGATGCTCGCCGTGGGAATAGTGTTGTTCGGGTAGGGTGTGTGGGTGGTGGGATCGTAGATGGTGCCCGCGCCTTCCGCCGCCGTAAAAATGCCGTTGCGCTGGTTCAGGGTCGGGACGCTCACGATGTACGAATTGCCGGCGCGTTGATGGAATCCCGAATAGTCGCCGAAGATGAACGTGCGGTTGCGCTTGATGGGGCCGCCGAGCGTGGCGCCGAATTCGTTCTGCCGCAGGGGCGGGAGACTCCCGGGATTGAACGGCCCGCGGGCATCCATCGCGCTGTTGCGGATGAATTCGTAGAGGCTTCCGTGGAGGTCGTTGGTGCCGGAGCGAGTGGTGACGTTGATCACCGCGCCTCCGGCGCGGCCGAACTCCGCGCTGAAGGCGTTGGTCTGGAGCTTGAATTCGCCCAGGGCTTCCGGCGGCGGGAGCGTCGTGACGATGCCCAGCAGAACTTCGTTGTTATCGGCGCCGTCGATCATGTAGTTGTTAGCGCCGTCGCGCTGGCCGTTGATGGCGAAGCTGGAGTTGCCCTGCGGCGCATCGAAGACGCCTACCGGGTTGGTGCGGATAGCGCCCGGCACCAGCGTCATCAGGGCGGTGAAATTGCGGCCGGTGCCGCTATTGAGCGGCAGCTCGTCGATGGGCTTGGACTCGATGACCTGGCCGAGCTCGGAGGTATCGGTCTTCACCAGCGAAGCTTCCGCCACGGCCGTGACGGTCTCGGTGGCGGCGCCGATTTCAAGGGTGAGATCGATGCGCGTAGTGTCGGCCACCAGGAGCGTAATGCCGCGGCGCACCGTCTTCTTGAAGCCCTGCTTTTCGGCCGTAACTTCGTATTCGCCGGGTTGCAGGAAGGGCGCGGTGAACGTGCCCTCGGTGCCGGTGAGGCGCGAGGTGGAAACGCGGGTCTCTACATTGGTGACCGTGATGGCCACACCGGGAACGACGGCGCCGCTCGGGTCGCGAACCACGCCGTCCATGGTGGCGGTGGTGGCCTGCGAAAAAGCTGGGAGCGCAGTCAGAATGAGGATCGCGACAGTTCGAAGCATCCCAAACCTCCCTTTTAGGGTTTGAGATTTTCAAAACCGGCGGAAAAAGTCAAGTGCGGACGTGCTGGCCCTCACCGCGTGGACTCGCGGGCCATGAGCACCGGCTCGATGAGAATCGTCTTGGACGGCCGCTTGCGCTTGTTGCCGATGGCCTTGATCAGGATGTCCGCCGCCTGCTGCCCGATGCTGGTGCTGCTCTGGTCGATGGTCGACAGAGGTACGCGCAACAGGTCGGAGTAATGGACGTTGCCGACGCCGATGACCTTGATCTCTTCGGGGATACGCAGGCCGGCTTCGAGGATGGCCTTCATGGCGCCGGCGGCGGTCGGGTCGTTGTAACCGAAGATGGCATCGGGCCGCGGGTCGAGCGCCAGCAGGCGGCGCGCGGCTTCGTAACCCGAGGCGTCGTCGGTGGCGTGCTCGACATAGGCCTCCGGAACCGCGAGGCCGGCGGCGGCGAGCGTCTCGCGATAGCCCTTGAGGCGCCCCGCGCCCGGCGCCAGTTTACGTCCGGCGATGTGCGCGATGCGGCGGCAACCCCGATCGATGAGGTGGCGGGCGGCCATGCGCCCGATGGCCTCGTCGTCGGCGCCTACGTAGGGCGCTCGCGACTCGGCGAACTGGCGGTCGATGAGCACGTACGGCACGCCGCGCGATTCGATGCGCTCGAAGACGTCGGCGCGATCGGGAGGCAGCGCGGAGGCGATGAGGAGCCCGTCGACCTGCCGGGCCAGCAGGCGCTCCACCTCGCTGGCTTCGAACTCGCCGTCTTCCTCGGAATTGCAGATTACCACGTCGTAGCCGAGAGGCCGGATCGTGGCGGAGACGCCCTTGGCGATTTCGGCGAAGAAGGAGTGCATCAGGTCGGGCACGATCAGTCCGATGATGAACGTGCGCCGGGCCGCGAGACTGCGCGCCACCCAGTTGGGTTGATAGTTGAGCTCTTTGATGCGCGCGAGCACGCGGCTGCGTGTCTCGGCGCCGACGTCGGCGCACCCGCGCACCACCTTGGAGACGGTCATCACGCTCACGTTGAGGTCGCGGGCGATGTCTTTCAGACGAACGGGAGTTGTGGGAGTTTGAGCCATGTCTCAGCCGCCGATGCAGGCTGGTGTCTGCATTTCTGCAAGCGTTGCCAGAAACCGCGAGTATAACAAAGATATTCTGATCCCGGCCGGTTCGCGGTGGTGCCGGTGGTGCCCGGGGCGGGACTTGAACCTGTACTCACCTTGCGGTGAAAAAGGATTTTAAGTCCCCCAGGCATACTCGTATCTAATTCATAATGCTAGGCTTACATCTCCAAACTGTGAAAATGTGTACGGAAATGTGTAAGTTTTACGCATCTCGTATCCCGCTCTCCATCAGCATCTTACCAGCGATTTGGGCCACAACCCTCGTGAATCAGGTGCATGACGGTTTTCGCTAATGTGGTCGGCGCTTCACGCATGTGTTCAGTTAAGGCTATATGCGAAGAGCATTGATCAACGCAGCGAGTGCTGCAGGTTGCTGCCTTCGGCTCGGATAATAGAGGAAGAATCCGGGGAACGGCTGGCACCAATCCTCCAGCACACGTATGAGTGCTCCACGCTCCATATGTTGGCCAGCGAGTTCCTCTGACATGAATGCGAGCCCGAGGCCGTCAAGGGCGGCACGGACCAGAAGCTCCACGTCATCCACAATGAGCGGTCCGTTCACCGCCACGGACAATTCCTTTTTTCCCTTCTCAAACTCCCACCGATAGACTTCGCCGCCGGCGCCGTGGCGGTAGTTGATGCAGCGGTGGCTCGTAAGATCGCGCGGCGTCTTCGGCATTGGATTGGAATTGAAATATGGGGCAGAACCCACAATCGCCGCACGCTGGTCGCCGGAGACGCGCACGGCGATCATGTCCTTCTGGATGTATTCCCCGAAGTGAATGCCAGCGTCATAGCCTCCCGCGACAATATCCATCGGGCTCTCGTCCGTCGTGACGTCGAGCACGATGTCGGGATAGTCCAGGGCGAATTTCTTCAGCACGGGGGCGAGCACCGTCATGGCGGCAAGCCGGGGTGTCACGAGGCGCACCCGTCCGACGGGTTTGTCCCGCAGCCCCGAAAGCTTGTCGAGCGCATCCTCGATGTCGGTGAATGCCGGTCGCAGCCGGACCAGAAGATCCTGCCCGGCCTCGGTCGGCGCGACATTGCGCGTCGTCCTGGACAGGAGGCGGACGCCGAGGCTTTCTTCCAGCCCGCGTATCGCATGGCTCACCGCCGACGGCGAAACGCCCAATCGTTTGGCCGCCTTCGTGAAACTGCGCTCCTCGGCCGCAATAAGGAAGGCGCTGAGAATATTGAGATCGCTGCTCACCATTGATGAATCCCGCTCATAGACCTTTGTCTTTAATTCATACTACTCAAAACCGTCGATTGGGCATACCTTGGAATTGTGGGACCGAGAGAACGGTTGATGGTCATCAAGGCCTTGGCAGGTTGGGGATCTAAGACATTAGAGAAGCGGCGACGCTCGGCAGGTGGTAGAGGAGGATTTATGCAAAAGCGCAAATTAGGAAAAACTCTGGAAGTTTCGGCCATCGGCCTGGGGTGCATGGGCATGAGCGGCAACTACGGGCCGCCCGAAGACACCCGAAAGATGATTGATCTCATCCACACCGCCGTTGAGCGCGGCGTGACATTTTTCGACACTGCCGAGGTATACGGCCCCTTACCCCGGCGGCGCGGAAGGAGAACTGGACAGTCGTCGAGCTGCTGGAGAGAGTCGCGGGGAGGAAGAAAGCAACTCCGGCGCAGGTCGCGCTTGCGTGGCTGCTCGCCCAAAAGCCCTGGATCGTGCCCATTCCGGGCACGCGCCGGATTGATCGTCTGGAAGAGAACCTCGGTGCTGTTCAGGTCGAACTGACCGCGGACGATCTCCACCAAATTGAAAGTGGCTTCTCTCACCTCGCCGTACATGGCGCGAGGCTTTCGGAAGCGCATATGCAACTCATCGATCGTTGATCGTGAAGAGGAGAAAGACATGAAAAAACGACAACTTGGAAAAAGCGGCCTCGAAGTCTCGGCCATGGGCCTTGGCTGCATGGGCCTGAGTTTTGGTTACGGACCTGCCGTCGAGAAAAAGGCCGGCATCGAACTGATCCGCGCCGCCTTCGATAAAGGCGTCATTTTCTTCGACACGGCCGAAGCCTACGGCCCGTTTAAGAATGAGGAACTGCTCGGCGAAGCCCTCGCTCCCATGCGCGACCAGGTCGTCATTGCGACCAAATTCGGCTTCAGGAACGGGACACCATCGGAGGGCGTCGACAGCAGGCCGGAACGCATCCGCGAAGTCGCCGACGCGGCCCTGAAACGGCTCAAGACGGACCGCATTGATCTGTTCTATCAGCATCGCGTCGACCCGGATGTGCCGATGGAGGAAGTCGCGGGGACTGTGAAGGAACTGATCGCCCAGGGCAAGGTCAGGCATTTCGGGCTGTCGGAAGCTGGCGTTGAATCAATCCGCCGCGCGCACGCGGTGCAGCCCGTGGCGGCCCTTCAAAGCGAGTACTCCATGTGGTGGCGCGAGCCGGAAGAGGAGATTTTGCCCACGCTCGAAGAACTCGGCATCGGCTTTGTTCCCTTCAGCCCTCTTGGCAAAGGGTTTCTGACGGGCAAGATCGACGAGAACACAACCTTCGACAAAACGGATTTCCGCAATATCGTTCCACGCTTTTCGGCGGAAGCCCGCAAAGCGAACCAGGCGCTGGTCGATTTGCTCGGGAAACTCGCGGCGCGGAAGAGAGCCACGCCCGCGCAGGTCGCCCTCGCATGGCTGCTGGCGCAGAAACCCTGGATCGCGCCTATCCCCGGCACGACCAAGCTGCACCGGCTTGAGGAAAACATCGGCGCCGCAAAGCTGTCTCTCGGCACCGACGATCTCAAGAAAATCGACGAGGCCCTGTCGCAGATCGCGATCGAAGGCGAACGCTATCCGGCCCATCTTCAGAAGCTTGTCGGGCGCTAACAAACGAAACAGAATTTTAACGGAGGTTGAAATGACCAGTGTAATCGTACTCGTGGGCGCAGGATCGATCGGCCAGGCCATCGCCCGGCGGGTCGGCGCAGGCAAGCATATCCTGCTGGCTGATTTGCGGAAGGAAAATGCCGACGCTGCGGCGAAGACCCTGAGCGAGGCGGGTTTCGATGTCAGCACTGCGACAGTAGACGTATCGTCGCGCACCTCGGTCGAAGCTCTCGTTCAAAATGCCACTTCAGTCGGCGAGGTCTTCGGCCTCATTCAGGCTGCCGGCGTATCCCCGACCCAGGCGCCGCCGGAAACGATCCTGAAAGTCGACCTGTACGGAACGGCGCTTCTGCTGGAGGAGTTCGGGAAGGTCATCACGAAGGGAGGCTCTGGCGTCGTGATTCGCGTCCCAATCCGGTCATCGTCTGCCGCCGCTCTCGGTCGAACAGAGCGAGGCGCTCGCGACGACGCCGGTTGAAGAGCTTCTCCGTCTGCCATTCCTGCAGCTTGATCAGGTGAAGGCTTGGCACACCCATCCCTTGGGCCAGACCCTCATCGTCACCCAGGGCGTCGGCTGGACCCAGTGCGAAGGGGAACCCATCGTCGAGATCCGGGCCGGCGACGTCATCTGGTGCCCGCCGAACCACAGGCACTGGCACGGCGCGACACCGACGACCGGCATGTCGCACATTGCCATTACGGAGCAGCTCAACGGCAAGAACGTGGAATGGATGGAAAAAGTGACCGACGAGCAATACCTCGCCGGCACGCAAAACAGAGTGAAGGAGTAAGAACTATGCCAGACAATGGACGCAAAGCATTTGGCGACATCGCGCCCGCGCTCGCGAAATATACTGATGACGTTTTGTTCGGTGATGTGTGGGAAAGACCGGGCCTGAAGCCACGCGACCGCAGCCTCGTCACCATCTCCTGCCTGATGTCTCTCTACCGCACGAACGAGCTGCCGTTTCACCTTAAGAAGGCTCTGGAAAACGGCGTGACGCGCGACGAGATCATCGAGGTGATTACCCATCTCGCCTTCTATTCCGGCTGGCCGACGGCAAGCACCGCCTTGTCGATCGCCAGGAAGGTTTTCGAGGAAGCAAAGTAGACAGGGTCGACTCTGTCGATACCGCATCAAGGAATGAAAAATGCCCCACGTCATCGTCAAGCTCTGGCCCGGAAAATCGGAGCAACAGAAAAAACGTCTCGCCGAGAAGATCACCAAGGACGTGATGGACGCCTTCAATTACGGCGAAGAATCCGTCTCGGTCGGCTTCGAGGAAATCAGCTCGAAGGAGTGGAAAGAAAAAGTCTACCAGCCGGACATCAAGAACAAGTGGGACAAGCTCTACAAGACGCCCGGCTATGAGATGTAAAGCTCCAATGGAAAAGACGAAAGGCGGGATAGAAGCATGAAAGGCGCAGTTCTCTACGGACCAAAAGACATCCGGTTTGAACATCGGGATGGCCCCAAGATTATCCAACCTACCGACGCAATCCTCCGCCTCGCGGCGACCTGCGTCTGCGGGTCGGACCTCTGGCCTTACCGCGGCTTGCAACCCATCGACGGACCCACGCACATGGGACATGAGTATTGCGGCATCGTCGAGGAAGTCGGCAGTGCCGTCACATCCATCAAACCAGGGCAATTCGTGGTCGGCTCCTTCGCGACCTCCGACAACACCTGTCCTCATTGCCAGGCCGGCTACCAGTCCGGCTGCATCCATCGTGAATTCATGCTGAGGGCGCAAGCGCCGTTCCTGCGCGTACCCAATGCGGACGGGACCCTTGTACCCACGCCGGGCGGCACTCCCTCACCCGACTTGGTTCCGAGCCTGCTTGCGTGCTCGGACGTCCTCGGCACCGGCTGGTTTGCCGCTGACGCGGCCAATGTAAAGCCGGGCGGCACGGTCGTTGTCGTCGGCGACGGCGCCGTCGGCCTCCTCGGCGTGCTCTCGGCAAAGCAAATGGGAGCCGGCCGCATCATCGCCATGAGCCGCCATGACAAACGCCAGAAGCTGGCGCGGGAATTCGGCGCCACGGACATCGTTGCTGAGCGCGGTGACGAGGCCGTGGCACGCGTGAAAGACATGACCAAAGGGATCGGCGCGGACTCCGTGCTGGAGTGCGTCGGCACCCAGGAGTCGATGATGCAAGCCATCAAGTCCACGCGGCCCGGCGGGCACATCGGATATGTTGGCGTCCCGCACGGCGTACAACTGGACGGACAACAGCTGTTCTTCAATCTCGTTCACCTTCACGGCGGCCCCGCCCCGGTCCGGCGCTTTCTCCCCAAACTGATCGATCTCGTTCTGAATGGCGCGTTCAATCCCGGCAAGGTCTTCGACCTGACACTGCCGCTCGACCAGGTGGCGGAAGGCTACCGCGCCATGGACGAACGGCGCGCCATCAAAACACTCTTGCAAGTTTAAGGAGTACCCTCGTTGGGTGTTTCGCTTAAGAGAACCGTACTTGTGACAGGCGCCAATCGCGGCATCGGCCTTGCTGTCGCGCGACAGCTCGCCGAACTTGGGAACTCGGTCTGGCTAGGATCGCGTGATCTTGTGAACGCCGTCTTTTGCGTCTTGGGAGACAAAGCGAATGTATGGTGCGGGCGGAGGGAATTGAACCCTCACGGACCTTGCGGTCCAACGGATTTTCGTACCCGTCTACGGCTTTCGCCGCCCCTGCCGACTTCGGCAGGGTTTGGGGTCTGGACTATCCCTTCACCGTACCGGATCAAACTCCGGTGCCAGGTGCTGCCCGTCTAGTCTCTACACCTTCCCGACCGAAGAATGATGCTTCGGAAGGGCTTGGCTCGGGATCGCCATGCTACAGGGTTCCCCGAATTTGAGCAGTTCTGCATCGCCGGTTTCCCGGCGAGCACTCAAGTTTGCGCTTAAGTCCGATGCGTCTGCCGATTCCGCCACGCCCGCGTGACCGAACACTATTTCTAGTTTAGCGCCCTTTCGCCCGCAGACTCACCGAACTTTTGAGTCCTTTGCGTCTGCCGATTTCGCCACCCGGGCACGATTGGTTTCAGACTGCTCGCCTCGGAACGTCCAGCCGGCCACTCCCTAGTGTAGCGGAATGTGATGCGCGTCTCGACGAATGACCGCTTCCGAATACCGTCGTCCCGCGAATGGCCCTGCTGTCCGTCGATCAAGTGCGGCGCAGATCCGAGCCGAAGCGGAAACGTCTTCAGCACTCCTTAAAAGACAAACCAATCTCATTTCCCGGCATGCCAAACGCCTCCGTGATTTTGTGATCGGCATCGGCGGCAGGCGGTCGGCGGGTCGCCCGCCAGGCATCGCCAGGAAACGCTCGCGCCCGTTCATATTCACCTGCCGCTCACAGCCGAACGTGCGGCTTCACTTCGCCGATCAGCGGCCGCGCCCAATCCACGAATTCCTGGGTCACGTCGTTGCGCTCGTCATTCATCCACTCGCGCGGGAATTGCCGTTCTTTGCGAGTTACGCTCTCCAGAGGCGTCAGGAAGGTCTCGGATCGATACCCGTTGCCCTCCAGCCGCCGGATCGCTACCATTTCGCCCGACCTCCCCTCCATTGCCGCGCGCACCGCCGCCACGCCGCATTCCCAGCTTTCCGCCCGGTCCACATCCGACGCCAGCGCCGCGCACGACCTCCCGAACAGACCAGGCTTCTCCGCGCGCGTCCGCAGTCCCGTGCGCGACCAGATCAGCCTGGCCAGCACCTGGCCCATGTTTGCCGGCAGTTGGTCGCGCGCCCCGGGCAAGGTAATCAACTCGGCGTCGAACCAGCCGCCCTGCTCGTCTTTCTGACCTTCGCACACTGCCGCCATGCATCGTCCGAAGCGGCGGTAGACGCGCTCGACATCACTGCACAGCCGGTCGGCGCTGGTGCCGCACTCCGGAAAATAGATCAGGTGCGGTGGGTCGTCCTCGCGATGGCGGGCCAGCGCCGTCGCGGCAACCACCCAGCCCACATTGCGGCCCAAAACCTCGATCACTTCGATCGGCGGAGGCAACGCCCGGTTGTCCGCGCCGATATCGCGCGCCGCATGCGCGAAGAACCGCCCGCAGGAAGCATATCCCGGGGTGTGGTCGGTTCCGATGAGGTCGTTGTCGATGGTCTTGGGTATGCCGATCACACGCACTTCGTAGCCGCGCCCGCGCGCAAAAGCGTCGATCCGCATGGCGGTTTCCATGGAGCCGTTTCCGCCGGTGTAGAACAGCGAGCGGATGTCGCGGCGCTTCAGCACATCCAGGATGCGATCGTAATCCGCAGCCTCGATATTGTGGCGGGACGATCCGATCACCGACCCGGGTGCGATCCGAACCGCCTCAATGGTTTCTTCGCCGCAGCCGGAAAGGTCGACGAAATCCTGGCCCAGAATGCCGCTCGCCCCGAAGCGCGCCCCATACAGCGCGGTGATTGCGGGATGTTTCCGGCACTCCGCCATCACGCCCGCCAGGCTCGCGTTCAGAACCGGCGTCGGTCCGCCGCCGTGCGCCACCAACGCCGCTCCGCTCATAAGTAGATTCTCACGCGGCGCCGGTGTGATCGCCAGTTCATTTTCGATAAGAATTTGCCGTTAGGCTTCCTGGCAGGTTTCACGCCAGGGCGTCTACAACTGACCAGAAATGCGAACTCCAATTCACTGTCGCGCTACCAAAATCGCCCTAACCCCATCAACAACTTCCGCCTTGCTGCCGCCGCCCCCGCAAACCCTTCCCCTATCCTGGATTCGGGGGGAGGCTCGTTCGCCTTCCCCGGAACCGGTACGCCGGCAGACCGATATCATCTCGTAGGAGTTGCTTCCATGACCGCGACAACCGAAGACCAAGTGTGCCGGGACCGCGCCCCCCACGCGGCCTCCGCTGTCAGGCTCATTCCCGGCCGTAATGCGTGGAGTGCCAAACGAACCCAAATAGTCCTTTGTTTACAACAAAACAGCCCAAAGAGCGAACCCGAGAGAACCCAACAATCCGGCCCTGCATCCGCTGGTGCCGCACCCCGAAAAATAGATGAGATGAGGCGCGTCGTCTTCGCGATTCCGGGCCACGGCCATCGCGGCAACCACTCGGTGGAGCCGTTGCCCCGGATGTCCTCGATGGTTTCACGCGTGCGGTCTGCTCGCGCCTTGTGGTATACCACGATTACTCCAATGGATAGACTCATCCGATATTCTCTTCTTGCCACCCTGCTGGCCTGTGGCGGATCGGCCGCTTCGGTGATCACGACGCGGTTGGAGGATCCCAAGGCGGTCTATCTCTCCCCTGCCGAGTTCGGCGCGCAAGGCGATGGACAGGCGGACGACAGCGCCGCGATCCAGGCGGCGATCGACAAGGCTGAGAATCGCGCCCGGGAAGGCATCCTGTTCATACCTTCCGGACGATACCGCGTGACGCGGACGCTCTACGTCTGGCCGGGCATCCGGATTTTCGGGTACGGTGCGACGCGGCCGGTGTTCGTGCTCGGCCCAAACACCCCCGGTTTCCAGAACGGCGTCGGAGTGATGGTGATGTTCACGGGAGCGCGGCCCGGCGGAGGCGGCCGCGGGTTCCGCATTCCGTTTCCGCCAGTAGGCAGCGTACCGCCGAACGATGCCATTGCGGACGCCAACCCGGGAACTTTCTACTCGGCCATGAGCAATATCGACTTCGAGATCGGCCAGGGCAATCCGGCGGCGATCGGCATCCGGATTCACGCGGCGCAGCACGCGTACCTGAGCCACATGGACTTCCATACCGGGTCGGGACTGGCCGCGCTCACCGAGATTGGAAATTATGCGCAGGATCTCAAGTTCTACGGCGGGCGCTACGGCATCCTCACGGACAAGCCGTCACCCGCATGGCAATTCACCCTGGTCGATTCGATGTTCGAGGGGCAGCGCGAAGCGGCAATCCGCGAGCACGAAGCGGGTCTGACGCTCATCCGCGACTCGTTCCGCAATGTGCCGGCGGGCATCGATATCGACCCCGAGTATTACGATCAACTGTGGGCGAAGGACTGCCGTTTCGAGAACGTCTCCCGCGCGGCGGTCATCATCGGCAACGAGAAGAGCTACCTTAATGAGATCGGTTTCGAAAACGCCGTATTGAGAGAGGTGCCGGCCTTCGCCCTGTTTCGGGAGAGTGGGCGGAAGGTGGCCGGAAAGGCTCCGATTTACCGCGTCCTGAGCTTCCACTACGGGCTGATTCTGCCCGGCCTGGGGGCGCCCGGTGTGCTCGGACAGCGCTACGAAGCGAAGGCTCTCAGCAGTCTGCCCGCGGCGATGCCGGGCGCGATTCCATCGCTGCCGCCGACCGGGGAGTGGACCAACGTGCGCACACTCGGTGTCGCCGGCGACGGCAAAACGGACGATACGTCGGCGATTCAAAAGGCAATCGATGGGCACCGGGTCCTCTATTTTCCAAGCGGAGTGTACATCGTTAGGGACACGATCGTACTCAAACCCGACACCGTCCTGATCGGGTTGCACCCGCTTATGACGCGGATCGATCTTCCGGACGGCACGGCCGGTTACCAGGGCGTCGGCACGCCGAAGGGGGTCATCCTCGCACCTGTGGGAGGGTCGAACCTGATGAGCGGAGTGGGCGTATTCACGGGCGGCATGAATCCGCGCGCGGCGGGGGTGTTGTGGTCGGCGGGAACGGCGTCGCTGATGGACGATGTGCGGTTGCTCGGCGGACACGGGAGCGGATCGGCGAATCCGTACAACGCAAACCACACCGCCGATCCCGATCCGAGGAAGCGGTGGGACGGCCAGTATCCGAACATTTGGGTTACGAACGGGGGCGGCGGAACGTTCGCCAACATCTGGACGCCGAGCACCTTCGCGCAGACCGGCTTCTATGTCTCGGACACGAAGACGCCCGGGCATGTGTACCAGATGTCGCTGGAGCACCACGTGCGCACCGAGTTGAAACTCGATCGCGTGGAGAACTGGGATTTCAACGCTCCGCAGACCGAAGAAGAGTCAGGGGAGAGTGCGGAATGCCTGTCGCTGGAAATCAGCCGCTCCAGGAACATCACCATCGCGAATTATCACGCCTACCGGGTAACGCGCTCCCACGCGCCGTTCCCTGCGGCGGTGCGGCTGTACCAATCCGGAGACATTCATTTCCGGAACGTGCATGTCAATGCGGAGAGCGGATTTGCCACCTGCGATCAGAACGGCTGCGGCACGTTTCTACGCGCGAGCAAGTTTCCGTACGAAGACGCGATCCAGGACGTAACGCGCCACCTGGAGGTTCGGGAACGCGAGTTCGCCGTGCTGGACGTGCCAGGTGCGCCGCCCGCACCCGCGCCGGCGAATGCCACCGCAGTGCTGGCGCCCAGGGCGAGAGTCCGCAAACTCGAAGACGGATTCTTTTCCATCAGCGGTGCCGCGGTGGATGTGGCCGGCAAACTGTACTTCGTCGACCACTGGCAGCAGCGGATCTATGGCTGGTCGGAGGTGGAGGGGCTGACGGTCGAGCGCGATCATCCGCTGGATCCGTTGAACCTGGCGTTCGACAAGTCGGGCAACCTGCTGGTATTGTCCTCGGCTGGGGCGCAGGGTACGGTCTATAGTTTCCGTCCGGGTGCATCGGGCGGCCAGATGATTTTGATTGAGCCGCAGGATCCGAGGCCGCATCCGGAGGCGCAGGCGATCCTCCCGGTCAATTACTGGAACAACGGGGAATTCGCGAACCAGCTCGATTTTGAAAAGATGACCTACACCACGTTGCGTGAGATGTTCCGGCGCGATGTGTCCGCGCCGAAAGCGAAGCAATACGTTTCGCCGGATGGGAGTGTCTTCCTGCCTGCGGCGCGGGTGTTCCAGCAGGGACCGCCCGATTACACGGGGTGGCGCTTCTCGGACAACCTGGACACACACGGCTTCATCGGTGCGGCTCCAGGGCAACGGGTGTTCGTGAGCAACCAGTCGGAAGATGTCACCTACCGGGCCACCGTGAACGCGGACGGCACGCTGAGCGACCTGCAGCCGTTCGCGCCTCGCGGCGGAGAATGTGTCGCGGTGGATTGGCGGGCTAACGTCTACGTGGCGAACGGACAGATTTTCGTCTACAACCCGGCGGGCAAAGAGATCGGACGCATCGACGTACCGGAGCGCCCAATCGACCTCGTGTTCGGCGGCGCGAGGAAACGCACGCTGTTCATCCTCGGGCACCACGCGCTTTTCGCCGCCGAGGTCGGCGGGGTCTAGGTAACTTGCTTATTCTATTCTGGCGGGTCACCGTGGACGCCTTTCGAACTTTTCTGGCGAATAATCCCACTTCCACCCAGCTTTCGAACCCATCTAAGTGCCTTTTGATTGAGACCGTTGGCGAGAACTCCGCCACG
>DATJYW010000268.1:0-14217 GCA_035499435.1 Candidatus Acidiferrales bacterium
GGCACCGGCTTCGATTTCGCCGATTTCCTGCTCGGCTACCCGCAATCCAGCTCCATCCAGCTCGGCGCCAAGAGCGATTATTTCCGAAGCTGGAGCATCAACTGGTTCGTGCAGGACGATTGGCGCGTCAAGCCCAATCTCAGTTTCAATGTCGGCTTGCGGTATGAGTATTTCGCGCCCTACACCGAACTGTACGGGCGCATGGCGAATCTCGACCTCAATTCGACCATCACGGCTGCTTCGGTAGTCACGTCCGGCCAGCAAGGCCAGTACTCCGGTTCCCTGCCCACCAGCCTGGTGCGGCCGGACAAGAACAACTACTCGCCGCGCTTGGGCTTTGCGTGGAAGCCGTCCCCCAAGAAGCCGCTTATGTTTCGCGGCGGCTACAGCATCTTCTTCAACGGGTCGGCCTACGGCAGCTTCGCCAGCAAGATGGCGTCGCAGCCGCCGTTCATCCAGACCGCATCGCTCACCAGCAGCCTCACCAATCCGCTCACCATCCAGAACGGATTCGCGGCGGCGCCCAGCTCCAGCATCACCAACACCTACGCCATCGACCCCAACTACCGGCTCGGCTACGCGCAAACATGGACCTTTGCCGTGCAGGAGAGCCTGCCGCACAATTCCATCATCGAGCTGGAATACATCGGTACCAAGGGCACGGCGCTGGATATTCTCCGCCAGCCGAACCGTGCCGCGCCCGGCTCGCCGCTCACCGCGGCCGACCGCCTGCAGATCGGCGACGCCACCGGCTTCACCTACGAGACCTCGCAGGGCAGTTCCATCATGCACATGGGCCAGGTTCGCGCCACGCGGCGTCTCACGCGCGGCATCTCCGGCGTCGCCACGTACGCCTTCCAGAAATCCATCGACAACGCATCCAGCTTCGGCGGCGGTGGAGGCGTGGTCGCGCAGAACGATCAGAACCTGCGACTGGAGCGCGGGCTATCGAGCTTCGACCAACGCCATCATCTGACCGCCGGCTTCACCGCCATGTCGCCGGTGGGCGGCGCGCGCGGCATGCTCCGCGGCAAAGGCTGGACCCGCAAGCTGCTCGAAGGCTGGCTGCTCAACGGGAACTTCACCGCCACCAGCGGGACGCCGCTCACCGCACGCGTCTCCGGCAACCTGGCCAACACCGGCGGCACCGCGGCCTTCGGCACCGGCCGCGCCGAGGCCAGCGGACTGCCGATCGACGGCGACCCGTACTTCAACCTTCTGGCGTTCACCCTCCCGCCCGGCGGACAATACGGCAACGCCGGCCGCAACACCATCCCCGGCCTGTTCCGCACCTCGCTCAACGCCAGCTTCGGCCGCGCCTTCCGCTTCGCCGACAGCCGCCGCCAGCTCCAGTTGCGCATCAACGCCAACAACGCGTTCAATCACGTGACCATCACCAATATCGGGACCACCGTGAACTCGTCCACCTACGGCCTGCCCACGGCGGCTTCGCAGACGCGCACGCTCAACCTGACCCTGCGGTTCAACTTCTGATATGCGGAAACTCCTCGTCATCGCGCTGGTAGTGGGGCAGGCCTCCTGGCCTGCCCAGGCGCCGCAGGCGCCCGCTCCCGCTGCACGCCCGACTTTCTCCTCCACCACCAGCCTTGTGGTCGTGGATGTCACCGTCCGCGACAAATCCGGCAAGCTCATCGAAGGCCTCCAGCAGAACGACTTCACCGTACTGGAAGACGGCAAGCCGCAAAAGATCAGCGTCTTCGAATTCGAGAAACTGGCTACCGAAGCCGCGCCCGCCGAGAAGCCCCCCACTCTGGAAGACGCCGACATCGTCCCCGAGGCCCCGCGCAAGATGATCGCCACCGAAGAGCCCGGCAAGATCCAGTACCACGACAAGCGCCTGCTGGTCATGTTCTTCGACCTCGGCTCCATGGCCATCCCGGAACAGCTCCGGGCCCAGGACGCCGCGCTCAAATTCCTGGATACCCAGATCACCGCCGCCGACATGGTGGCGATCATGATGTACACCGCCAGCCTCCAGGTGCTCACCGACTTCACCGGCAACCGCGACCAGCTCCGCGACATCATCAACAACCTGCCCATCGGCGAAATGGCCGAGCTTGCGGGGATGGCCGACGACGCCAGCGACGACAACGAAGACACGGGCGCCGCGTTCGTCGCCGACGAGACCGAGTTCAACATCTTCAATACCGACCGCAAGCTGCAAGCCATCGAAGACGCCTCCAAGAAGCTGGCCGCGCTCCCCGAGAAGAAAGCGCTCATCTACTTCTCGAGCGGAATCCAGAAGACCGGCGTCGAAAATCACGCGCAGCTCGAAGCCACCATCCTGACGGCGACCAAGGCCAACGTGGTGCTGTATCCCATCGACGCGCGCGGCCTGATGGCGGATCCTCCCGGGGGCGGCGCCAGCAAGGCCGCATCGCGCGGCACCGGCATCTACTCCGGGTCGGTGCACAACACGCAGCGTACCGCCATCAACGATTCGCAGGACACCCTGGTCTCGCTTGCCGCCGACACCGGCGGCAAAGTCTTCCTCGACAGCAACGATCTTTCCCTCGGGCTGGTACAGGCGCAGCAGGATTACCGCAGCTATTACGTGCTCGGTTATTACACCACCAACTCCGCGCAGGACGGCAAGTACCGCCGCATCACCGTGCGCCTCAATAACGACAAGACCGCCAGGCTGGAGCACCGCGACGGCTACTACGCCGACAAGGTCTGGGGCAAGTTCAACGCCCAGGACAAAGAGCAGAAGCTGATGGAGGCGCTTAACGCCAACAAGCCGGTGACCGATCTCCCGTTGGCTCTCGAAGTCGATTACTTCCGCGTCAGCCCGACCAGTTACTACGTGCCCGTATCGGTGAAGCTTCCCGGCTCCGTGATCGGACTGGCCGAAAAACACGGCGGCGCCGGCGAGACCCAGTTCGATTTCCTTGCCCAGATTCAGGACGAGCGGCGCAACGTGGTGGGCAACGTCCGCGACTTCATCAAAATCAAGCTGGACTCGGCCGAAGCCGGGAAACTCTCGCGCCGCAGCATCCACTACGACGCCGGCTTCACGCTGAACCCCGGCCGCTATCGCATGAAGTTCCTGGTGCGCGAGAATCTCACCGGCAGGATGGGCACCTTCGAGGCGCGCTTCGTGGTGCCCGACCTGGCCGCCGATTCCGTGATGCTCAAGACCAGCAGCGTCGTCTGGAGCAGCCAGCGTGAACCCATCAAGACCGCGGTGGGCGCGGCCGAGAAGATGAATCGCAAAGCCGCAATGGCCAACCCGCTGATCGTCGGCGAGGAGAAGGTGGTTCCGGCCGTGACCAAGGTCTTCCGCCGCAGCCAGAACATGTATGTCGCCTTCGACGTCTACGACGCCGCGCCCGATCCCGCCAATTCCAAAGCCCGCAAAGTCGCCGTCAGCATGAGCCTGTTCAACCAGAAGGGCGCCAAGGCCTTCGAGGTCGCTCGCGTGGAAGCCACGGAGCTCGCCGCCACCCGCCCCAACACCGTTCCGGTGCAGCTCCAGGTGCCGCTGAAGGGTCTCGCGCCGGGCCGCTACATCTGCCAGATCAACGTTGTCGATGAAGTCGGGCGCAAGTTCGCGTTTCCCCGCTCCCCGCTGATGATCCAGTAACCTTGCTGACGGGCCCTGACGGCCGTGCGACACCCTGGACACCGGGCGGAAACCGGCGCAACATGAAATCGGAGCTTAAAGTATGAGAACCAGTGTTTCGGCATACGGCTCCTCATCGAATCGTCGCGGTGATTTCCTCGCTCCTCTGATTCCCGGGAAGCCGAAAACAAGAACCAGCGGGTTTCCGACAGCCCGTCACCTTCCGGTCTGGGCCCTGGCGCTGTGGTGCGGCGTGAGCCTCGCCGCGCAGCCGCGGATCCTCGCCATCGACGTGACCAATGTCGTACACCCGATCACGGTCGAGATCATTACCCACGGATTGGAACAGGCGAAGCAGCACAACGCCGCGGCGGTTCTCATCCGCCTCAACACTCGGGGAGGCATGATGGACGCCGCGCGGCAGATCGTCCAGGAGCTGGCGGCTTCGCCGGTGCCGGTCATCACCTACGTAACACCCACCACCGCCGGCGCGGCATCGGCGGGTTTCCTGCTGCTGGAAGCGGGCGACGTAGCGGCCATGGCCCCGGGCACGCACGCAGGCACAGCAGGTCCGCTCACCGTTCCCAACATGGACCCCGTGTTGAGGGAAAAACTCGAGAACGATGCGGCGGCCACGCTACGCGCCATCGCGGGCAAGCGCGGCCGCAACGCCGGGTTGGCCGAAGAGACGGTCCTCAAGAGCAGGTCTTTCACCGATCAGGAGGCTTTGGACAGCAAGCTGATCGACCTGGTGGCGGCAAGCGAGCGGGAATTGCTCGCGCAGCTCAATGGCCGCGAAGTAGTTCGTTTCGACGGGCAAAGGCAGGTTCTTCATGTTGCTGGAGCGGTGGTCATCAACTATGAAAAGACGGTTCGCGAGTCCTTGCTCTCCCCCATGACCGACCCGAACCTGGCATTGGTCCTGCTGGTCCTGGGAGGCCTGGGGATCTATGTGGAGTTTCATTCACCCGGTCTGATTTTCCCCGGCGTGGCAGGCGCCGTCCTGGTTCTGCTCGGAATGGCTGCCATCGCGGTCCTGCCCATCAATTGGCTGGGCGCCGCCCTGATCGTGCTCGCGTTCGTGCTCTTTGTCCTGGAGGCGAAAATCACTTCTCACGGCATTCTGGGCGCGGGTGGCGCGGCCGCAATGGTGTTGGGCGCCCTGACTCTGATCGACAGCCCGGTCCCCGAGATGCGGATTCGGTTCGAGACCGCGCTGGCGATCGCACTGCCGTTCGCCTTCATCACCACCATACTGCTCACGCTCGTTTTGCGCGCCCGCCGGAACCCCGTCGTGACGGGCAGCGAAGGGATGATCGGAGAAGTCGCGGTTGCCGCCGGCCCGCTTTCCCCGGCGGGCAAGGTGTTCGTGCACGGCGAATACTGGGATGCGATTTCCAACACGCCCGTCCCGGATGGCCTGCCAGTACGAGTGACGGGCATTGAGCGGCTGACGCTGGTTGTCCAGCCAATGCCGAAGGCCACTGGAGGTTAAGATGTTCAACGTAACAACCGTTGTAGTCGCCATCCTGGTGATCTACATTCTTTCGTCCATCAAGATCCTGCGCGAATACGAGCGCGGCGTGATCTTCCGGCTGGGGCGCGTGCTGCCGCATCCGAAAGGCCCCGGCATCATCCTGGTGTTCGCGCCGGTTGACCGCATGGTTCGTGTTTCACTGCGGATCGATACCTTGGAGGTGCCGCCCCAGGACATCGTGACGCATGACAACGTGACGGTGAAGGTGAACGCCGTGATCTTCTTCCGGGTGATCGATGCGCGGCTGGCGATCCTGGAGGTATCCAGTTTCTTGTACGCAACATCGCAGTTGGCACAAACCACGCTGCGCAGCGTGCTGGGAGAGGCGGATCTCGATGAGTTGCTGAGCCAGCGAGACCACCTGAATTCACGCCTGCAGACGATTTTGGACCGCCACACGGCGGCTTGGGGCGTCAAGGTGGTCCTGGTGGAAGTGAAACAGGTGGACCTCGCCGAGCAGATGATCCGGGCCATCGCGCGCCAGGCAGAAGCCGAGCGCGAGCGCCGGGCGAAGATCATCCACGCCGACGGCGAATACACCGCGGCGGAGAAGCTCAGCATGGCTGCGGCGGTGCTGCAGAGGCAGCCGGTGGCGGTTCAGTTGCGATATCTTCAGACGCTGGTTGAGATCGGAACCGAGAAGAACACGACCATCGTGTTCCCCCTGCCGGTCGACATCATTTCGTCCCTGTCGCGAGTCCTGGATCTGGCTGCCGGACCGCGGGGATCCGGCACGCCGGCCGTGCCGGAGAAGGTCGCAGCGTGAGGAGGTGAGGAGGCCGCACCGTTGAAATTCGGATGCCGATGACCTATATTGGCTTCGGGCCACCTCGAGCCAGATGGAGTCTTCGTATGCCACGATTGATGAGAGACCTGCCTGGTGCCCAACCAGTCGACGCGCGAGGCGTCGGCGTCGGTCCACCGGCCACCCTGCCTGCCGGGACGGAATTTGTCATCACGATTCAAAAACTCAGAAAAGCCGATGACAGCTTCGACGAGCTCTGGTGCGAAATCCGCATTGCAGATCGCCTGTATCGAGTTCCGCTGAGGCTTTTGAATTTCGCGAACGCGGCCTGAGGGCCCAATCCAAGGGTGGAACAGGAGCGGTGGATGAGCGACACCAACATTCGCATTGTATTCGCCATCCTCTGTCTGCTCGCCCTCTGGCTGCTTTATATGCTCTACCGGGGAAGATCGTGACGGCGTATCTTCACCGCTTTGGAGACGGGGGCGGAAACAGCCGGTACCCGCGGCCAGGGGGGTACCACTGCGCCAGCAGTTCCAGACGGCGGCGGAGTTGCTCCGCCGGCAGAAAACGGACGCCCGTTCGGACGCGCACATCGTGCCAAAGGCTGTGGATGTATTCGGCTGCCGTACCGGCAAGAGAAGCGGATCCGTAGCGCTCCAGCCGCCGGCGGCTCGCCGCGCTGTGACGGCTGGAAAAAAGGAGGCGCTTCTGTTTGAGCGCCTCCTCGTCGATTTCTCCGGGGACGCCGGCCCGCGTCTCATCATCGAGAAGTCCCCAATAAGCCTTCCGTTGCAGGTCGCTTAACCTTTCCCAGAGCGCCTGCCCAAGGCAGACAAGCAATTCCAGGGCGATGTCGTGATGGTCCCGGCCTGCCGTCGCGAGTGAAATCTCGATTCGCGCGCCGCTCAAGGTCCAGCGTGATGCGACCGAGGGGCTACCGAGATCATTGACAATCGATACCCGGCAGGGCCCAAGCTGGCGGACCATGTCCGACGGGATCGCGCGGACCGCGGGCCGAATGAAATCGCGGATCAAAGCCGGCGAAACCTCGGCCGCGGCGCTCGCCTGCCAGCCGTGAGCGATGCGGAACCGGCGTTCCCTGCCACTGCTTTCCACCGCCGTGCTTTTGAACCGGCGCTTGTCAGGCCTTCGGGTTCTTCGCGGCCTTCTTGATCAGGGGCGCAGCCTTTTTCGCGTCGTCCTCCGTCTCAAAGCCGATGACCGCGGAGAATCTCTGTCCGATGACCTGCGCGACCAGGAAGGCGATGTTGATCCCCGCGGCGCCGACGGTCTGTGCCACGGCCCAACCCAATCCCGGCTTGTTGTCGCCCTCGACGAGCAGAGTCGGAATGGCTGCGGCGCCGAGACCGGCCGTCGCAGCGGCAGCGGCCAGCTTTTTCCCCGTGATCGGGAAGACTTCGATTACCGCCTTCCCTTCAGCGCCGGGGTGTCGATAGCCCATGACGACCGTCAGGTCCGCGCCCGCCCTGGCAGGCGGTTCCATCGTGCTGGCGAGGGCACCGGGCCTGTTATCGACTTCCGTTCGCCACAAGATGATTCGTTTGACACTGATTGGCATGCCTTACCTCCACCGGGACGCTGAGTTCGCGGACGCGTAAGGCCTCAGCGCGACCCGTAGCAAATATAGGTCAACGATGTCCGAAATACAACCGGGTCGGCGCGGGCAGCGTTAGAATCGAAGCGGGTGCGGCGCGGCGCCGCCACGCGGGCGGCAACAGGACGGACGAACGCTCTCCGCGACAGGCACCGGCCTGGGGAGTAGAAACCCGGCAGCCACGGCAAGCCGGCCTTGCCGCCGCACCCAGACGCTCCCAGGAACTGCGATCTTCGTTGCACGGTTTTCGCCTGCCGGGTGTATTCTGAAGGCGGATCTGGACGTCCGAATATGGACCGGACCGCCAGCGGCGGCGATTCCTCATCCGCCTCGGTCTTCGAGGGCTGGAATATCGGCGCCGTTTCGGTAAAAAGGGTTCGCCTCCACGCCGATGGCGCAGTCGAGGCTGACATCCGGAGACACGGCGGAGATCCTGCTGCCACGGTCCGTTTGCTGTTGAACCAGGGCAGCGTACCGCCCGACGGCACGGTAGTGACCGGGTCGCAAGCCATTTCGTTTCTCGCCCTGCCTTACCTGCCGGAGTCGATTTGCATTGAGGCCGCTCTGCGCCAGCTTGGGACGTGTCCGGACCTGGTGGTGTCCCTGGGAGGCGAGACGTTTGTCGTCTACAGCGTCGCCAATGGCGCGGTGCGGCGCATGACCGCGAGCAGCCGATGCGCGGCGGGGAGCGGCGAATTCCTGGTGCAGCAGTTCGGCCGGATGAACCTGGATCTGGAGACGGGAATCGCGGCAGCACGGCAGGGCCGTCGCGTGGAACTGGCGTCGAGGTGTTCGGTCCACTGCAAGTCGGACGCTACGCACAAGCTGAACAAGGGGGAGTGCACCCCGGCGGACATTGCCTGCTCTCTGCTTGCAGGCCTGGCGGCCAAAATCGGCGCGCTCATCCTGGCGGCAGGCTGGCGCCGCAATCACGTCCTGCTGGCGGGTGGATTGGCGCAGAGCACCCAGCTTCTCGATGAAATCGCACGCCTTCTGCCGGGGACGCGGTTGGAAGCCCTGCCGGAGAGCGGCTATCTGGAAGCGCTCGGCGCCGCGGTGTCGGCACGGGAAGAAGGCCGGCAGAAACTTCCTGGCACCGATGCCTGGTTGAAGCCGGCGGATATCACACGCCTCAGGACGCGGCGCCCCTTGAGCGAGTTTGGCGATCGTGTGATCCGCGTCCCGGATCGCGGCTTGATCCCGCCACAGCCGGGAATGCAGTGCATCCTGGGCGTGGATGCAGGCTCCACGACCACCAAAGCCATACTGTTGGGTCGCGCATCCGGCCGCATCGCGGCGCGGTGTTATCTGCGAACCCACGGCAACCCGCTACAAGCCACAGCCGAGTGCATCGCCGCGTTGCAGAGCCAGGTGGGCGGAATCCCGCATCGGGTGGTGCAGGCAGCGGTCACCGGTTCTGGCCGTGAAATTGTGTCGGTCTACCTTGATAACTGCGCGATCTTCAACGAGATTCTGGCGCATGCCCGCGCCGCCCGCGTGGCCGTTCCCGACGTGGATACGCTTTTCGAAATCGGCGGACAGGATGCGAAGTTCGTGGGTTTGCAGGCGGGCGTCCCGGTGGACTATTCGATGAACGACGGCTGTTCAGCCGGAACCGGGAGCTTTCTCGAAGAGGCGGCGAGCTCGGACATGCACGTCCCGGCCGGGGAAATCGGTCCGCTGGCCCTGAGCAGCGCCAATCCGGTGGCTTTCGGTGAGCGTTGCGCCGCTTTCATCAATTCCGAGGTGCGCTCCGCGCTGCAGCAGGGGATTCCTCGCGCCGATGTTCTTGCCGGTTTGGTCTATTCAATTGTCGAAAACTACCTGTCGCGCGTTGTGGGCGCGCGCCAGGTCGGGCGAACGGTCGTGGTTCAGGGAGGCGTGGCGCTCAATCCCGCGATCGCGCCCGCGATTGCGGCTCTTGCAGGCGTCACTGTGACCGTCCCGCCAAACCCGGAACTGATGGGCTGCGAGGGTGCGGCCCTGATGGTGCTCGATCTGCTGTCGACCGGAGCGGTTCCCGCCTGGGACCGGGACCTGGACTCCTTCGCCGGACTGCGGATGCAGACGAAAACGCCGTTCGCCTGCGCCGCCTGCGAGAACCGGTGCGAAATCCAGAGATTCTCGCTCGCCGGCCGGACCCTCGCCTTCGGCGGCCTGTGTTCGAAGTGGGAGATGGCGCGCCGGCCGAAAACCCTTCGCCGCCCGGAAGGCCGTGACCTGGTATCCCTCCGGCATGAGTTGATGTTCAAAACCTTTGCCCCGGAGGCGCCCGATCAAATACGAGGCCGCATCGGTCTGCCCCTGGCGCTTACCACCTATGAGCTGTACCCCCTATACGCCCGATTCCTGAACGGACTCGGCTACGAGGTCGTGCTTTCGCGGCCGGGCTGCGGTTCCCGCCGCACGTCCGCACCGATGTGTTACCCAGCCGAACTGCTGCACGCGGCCGTGGACGATCTGCTCGCCCAAGGAGTGGATTTCGTCTTTTTGCCCTACATGCGGGAGTTTCCATGCGCCGCGAACGACATGCACGGTTATCTGTGCCCGATCACGCAAGACATGCCGGGCGTGATCTCCGCCTTTTTCGAGCCGGCCTCCGCCAGGATTCTGACGCCGGAGATGGGCCTGGCGCCGAAGCTTGCCGCGGTCACGGAGCGCGAGGTCGCCAACCTCGGCGCCCGGCTAGGGGTGTCCGCGGACCATGCAAGCGAGAGCTGGTCTCAAGCCGCGGCACACCAGGCCGCCTTCGAACGGTCCTACCGCGAAGCCATCGAAGGCGCCTTGGCCGGGCTGGAAGAACCCGCGGTCATACTCACGGGCCGTCCGTACGTGGCGTATGCGCGCGAGGTGAATCTCTCCGTTCCCCGCAAGATCGCCACGCGCGGATTCACGGTGGTTCCGGGCGACGCTCTGCCGGCGGAAATGCGGCCGAACGAACGCAATGTCTGGCACTACACGCAGAATGTAATCGCCGCCGCGGAATATGCCAGGCGGCACCCCGACCGCTATGTCTGCAATCTCTCCTGCTTCTCCTGCGGCCCGGACGCGATCATTCAGCACCGGCTCCGCCGTGAGTTGGAAGGCCAGCCCTTCTGTTTTCTCGAGATCGACTCCCACACGGCGCACGCCGGCATCGAAACGCGCGTCGGCGCTTTCCTGGATATCATCGAGGCCAATCGCCGCCGACACGTCGCGTCAACGGCGGAGACAGGAAGGCGCATCACGCCGGCTCATCTGGAACCGGACGGCACGCGCACGTGGATCGTGACGGGAAACGGAGAGCGGCTGGAACCGGACGATCCGCGAGTGGTTCACGTTTCGCTGGCCGACGGCCCTCAGTTTGTGTCCGATATCCTGGCGAGCTTTTACGCTTCGATCGGATGGCGAGCGGTGTTTCTGCCGAACACCACCGCGGAGACGCTGCAATATGCCAAGAAGGTGTGTTCGGGCCGGGAATGCCTGCCTTTCCTGGCCATGGTCGGCAAGGCCGTGCGATATCTGGAGACGCGTCCGCCCGGTGAGGTGACGGTGTTCCAGCTTTTGGACCAGGAAGGCCCGTGCCAGATCGGAGGCTGGTACGATGCGGCTCCGATTCTCTTCGAGCGTCTGGGTGAAAGCAACGCGGTGATGGCCTGGCCCACGGCCAGGAACAACTATCTCGGCAAAGGCGACCGGGTGGGTGCTTTGAAAGTGGCCGCATATGTTCTGAGCGACGTGGTAACCGAGATGCGCTCGGCTCTGCGCTGCCTGGCAAAAGACCGCGACGGCGCCCTGGCGCTGATCGGCGAGCTGGAGAAGAGGCTGATCGCGGCGAGCCGCGGCGGACTGGTGGCCGCCGAGCGTGAACTCCGGCGTGCCGTCAAGCTGCTGGCCGACGTGCCGCTGCATGCGCCGGTGGAACGCTGCGCCCGGGTGCTGCTTTTCGGCGGCGTCAACCGGGTTTTCGTCGATGGCCCGGTGAAGGACTTTTTCGAAGAGCGCGGGATCCTGACCAAGACTACGGAGATGTCGGAATTCATCTGTTTCCTCCAGGCGGAAGACATCGTGCGGCTGGGCTTCTCACACGGCCACCTCGCGCCCGGAGATCAGGGTTCGATCCCGGTTCTGCTCTCGGAGCTGGTCTGGGACCCCGACAGGGCCGCCGCCATGAGAGCTCTGGCCGCGCGCGTGCGCATCGGATTCATCGAAATGCTGGATCAGAGGTGGCGCCGGATCGGGAGCGAATCCGGCTTGCTTTTCAGTCCTTACGTGCGCTTTGGGGATATCGAGCGGGAGGGCCATAAGCGCATCTCGCTGAACGGCTACACCGAGGCCCCGATCACGATCGGCCGCTATGCCACCCTGATGGCCGCCGGGGCGTTCGACGGCTACGTCAACATCGGCGCTTTTAACTGCGCACCGGCGAATACCGCGTCCGCGGTGATTCACGCGCTCTCCCTCCGCACCGACACGCCATACGCGGTCATCGAGGCGGACGGCGACTGTATGACCACAGGTCAACTCCGGCAGCTCGAGACGGTTGCGGTCCAATGCCGGCGCCGGCGGGAGAGGATCGATGAAACAAGCCGCGAGAGGGCTCGTATCCCTGCCGAGGTCGCGTGAAGCCCTGTTTTCAGCGTTGTATTCAAGATGACGATATCCTAAACTAAAAGCGGAGTAACGAGAAGATGCCGGGTGTCGCAACTCCGCCGGAGACGGGGCGCGGGCTCGCGTCCAGCGAGCGCATCGCCGAAGGCGCCCGCGAGAATTTGTCGAACGGCGCGGGACGCGCCAGCCGTCCACGCCGCCTGCTGCGCGATCTGTTCCGCGGCCTGAATGCCCTTCTGAAGCTGAGCGATTTCTCGCGCGGAGACATCTTCCGCGACTGAGCAACTGCCACGAATGGCCCGCGGGCTGCAGAGCGGACTGAAGCCATGAACACCTTCCCTTTCCTGCTCGGCGCTCTTTGCGTGTTCGCGCTCTGCTACCGCTACTACAGTGCCTTCATCGCCGCCAGGGCGCTGGTTCTGAACGATTCGCGCGTTACCCCGGCCCATACGCTGAAGGACGGGCACAATTATGTGCCGACGCCCCGGTGGGTGCTTTTCGGCCACCATTTCGCCGCGATCGCAGGGGCCGGACCCCTGATCGGACCAACCCTCGCCGCACAATTCGGTTTTGCCCCCGGGTTCCTCTGGCTGCTGACCGGAGCCGTGCTCGCCGGCTGCGTCCAGGATTTCGTGGTGCTGACGGCTTCGGTCCGCCACAAGGGGCGTTCGCTTTCCGATATTGCCCGCAAGGAGATCAGCGGATTCACCGGCCTCGTGGTCATGATCGCCGTGCTGTTCATCCTGCTCGTGACCCTGGCCGGCCTGGGCATCGTCGTGGTGAATGCCCTGGCTGCCAGTCCGTGGGGCGTGTTCACCATCGGCAGCACCATACCGATCGCGATCGTGATGGGTCTGTGGATGTTCAAAGGCCGCGAGGGGAACGTCGCCATCGGAGGCCCGAGCGCATTCGGCGTGGTCTTCCTGATCGGCGCGGTGGTCGGGGGGCACTGGTTCTCCCAGTCCAGCTTCGCCCATGTCCTCACGTTCACGCCGCACCAGATCACGGTGCTCATGGCGAGCTACGGGTTCGTCGCGTCGGTGCTGCCGGTGTGGCTGCTTCTGACGCCGCGCGGCTATCTTTCCACCTACGTCAAGCTCGGCACCATCGCCATTCTCGTCGTTGGAGTCCTGATCGTGCGCCCGGACATCCAGTTTCCAGTCTTCAGCCAGTTCATCCACGGCGGCGGGCCGATCATCAAAGGAAAACTCTTCCCATTTCTCTTCGTGACCATTGCCTGCGGGGCCATCTCCGGGTTTCACGCCCTGGTGGCTTCCGGCACCACCCCGAAGATGGTCGACCAGGAGACGGACTGCCGGTTCATCGGCTACGGCGCGATGGCCGCCGAGTCGCTGGTGGGCATTCTGGCCCTCATCGCCGCCACCTCCATGCATCCGGCCGACTATTTCGCCATCAACAGCGCGCCCGCGGTATTCGGCCGCCTCGGCTTGCATACGGTGAATCTCGATGTGCTTTCGCGGGAGATCGGCGAGAATCTGGCAGGGCGCACCGGTGGTGCGGTTTCCCTCGCCGTGGGCATGGCGCAGATCTTCAAGGCTCTGCCCGGCATGGATCGGCTGGTCACCTATTGGTACCACTACGCGATCATGTTCGAGGCGCTCTTCATCCTGACCACGGTGGATACCGGGACGCGCGTCGCCCGCTACGTGCTGCAGGAGCTTCTCGGCAAGGTCAACAAGAGCTTCGGCGATACCGCCTGGCTTCCGGGCAACCTGGTTACGACCGGCGCGGTCGTAGCGGGATGGGGCTATCTCATCTACACCGGGAGCATCTCGACCATCTGGCCCCTGTTCGGCACGGGCAACCAGTTGCTGGCGACCATCGCCCTGGCCGTGTGCACCACGTTCCTCGTCAACATGGGCAAATCCAGGTGTGCCTGGATTACGGCGGTGCCCATGTGCTTCGTCGGTGTCGCCACCGTAGCGGCGGGCCTATTGTCCATCAGGGATATCTTCTGGCCGCTGACCGCGCAGCCCGGGCAGCGCTTCACCGGCTATCTGGATTCGACGCTGATGGCCCTGTTCATCGTGGGAGCGATTCTCGTAATCTCGAGCGCCATCCGGCGCTGGATCGCCGTCTGGAAGGGCGCACCTGCGCCCCCCGAGGCGTTCGGACCGCCC
>DATJYW010000269.1:0-3196 GCA_035499435.1 Candidatus Acidiferrales bacterium
TATCTACCGGATCGCGCGAGGGTGGCTGTCACCGTATGTCCGGTCGCGCGTCATGCCGGGCGAGTTCCATCCGATTACGGCGTACTTATTCATCGAGTACAAGTGCAATCTCGATTGCTGGTACTGCTGGTCGTACAACAATGCGGTCAAGGGCATGACCGAGGATGTCGCACGGCGTTCGATCGACTGGCTCCACGACAATGGCTGCCGGGTGCTGGCATTGATGGGAGGCGAACCGCTGCTCCGGCCGGACTTCGTGCACAAGGTGGTCTACTACGCGGCCAAGAAGGGCTTTTGGGTTTACGTCGCAACCAACGGGCGCCTGCTCAAGCCCGACTTCGCGGATCGACTGGGAGACGCGGGCGTCTCGGCATTCAACTTCGCGCTGGATTCCTGGGACCTGAAGCCGAGCCTGCCGAAAGCGCTGGTCCCCGCACAGAAGAACCTGGAGCACATCCTGCGCCAGCAGTACGTGCACGGGTACGTCGTCTTCTTCAATATCAACATCTGCCGCAACAACACCGAGGATGTCCGTCTGCTGACCGAGTACGCCCACGATCGTCGCGTTGCCACCGACTATCACATCAACGAGACGCCGATGCTCGAGCAGGACGATCACTTCAAGCATCTCTACGACAACCCGACCTACATCCGCCCCGAGGACTGGCGCGAGATCGATGCGCTGGTCGACTGGCTCATCCAGAAGAACCGCGCCGGCTACCAGATGGTGAACTCGGTGCAGCGCCTGCAGGAGATCAAAGCATTCGTGCGCATGTCGTCCGGACTCGATCTGGCGGAGTACGGCTGGAACGGCGATGGCAGCCGCGAAAACGGACACCGGGCCGAGGTGCTGGCGTCGATGCCCGGGGTCGTCCAGAGTTCGGACGGAGAACTGCAATTCGCTGAGTGGAACTGCCGCGCCGGGCAGAACAACGTCATCATTCGCACCGACGGCACCGTGGCGCCCTGCTTCCCCATGTATGGCGCGACGTATGACTGGGGCAATATCGACCGGCCGAAATTCGACCAGAAGCAACTGTCGGACATGAAGACCACCTGTCAAAAGCACTGCTTCTCGACGTTGAATCACAACCTGGCCTATTGCTACAACGACTCCCGCGTCATCAAGTGGCTGTGGTCGAACGTGGTGAAAAACAAATTTCAAGGCGGCGTTCGCAGTTTTGAAGATTAATAACGGAGCGAATATGGACAAAATGAGAAGCCTCGCACTCCGCGGCGCACTGGTGTGGCTCACATTGATACCGGCGATGAGTGCAGCCGGTATCGATGAGCAGCAGATCTTCGCCGAACTGCAGGCCCGCAACAGTCTGCGCAGCGATGCTCTGCAGGAATATACCGCCAACCGAACGTATCAGGTCGCCGATCTGAAGGGTAAGGTCCACGCGCAAGAGAAGGGGCGCATGGAATTCCGCGCTCCCGATCAAAAGACGTTTACCGTCACATCGGAGGAGGGCTCCGCCCTGATTCGCCGGCTGGCGTTGAGCCCGCTGATCGCGAGCGAAATCAAAGCCGCATCCGGCAAGGACCGTCACGATAGCGCCATCAGCCCCGCCAACTACACGCTGGGACTGATTGGCGAAGAGGATGTCGGCGCTTACCATTGCTATGTCCTCCACGCGGTGCCGAAGCGACCGGACAAGTATCTCTTCGCCGGGAAGGTGTGGATTGACGCGCAGGACTATGCTGTGGTGCGCATCGAGGGCCACCCGGCCGCAAATCTCTCGTTCTGGATCAAGCGAGCGGATTTCGTCCGTGAGTATCAGAAGGTGGATGGGTTTTGGCTTCCTCAGAAAGACACGACCGTTGTACAGGTGCGGCTATACGGCAAGAAGGTCCTGACCATCGATCATCGCGACTACGCGGTAAAAGGCAAAGGGTGAAGCCTGCCGCCAACAAGGCGGGCGCTTTTGCCAATCCTCTCCTGTGTAGCCATGAAGATTCTTGTTCTGAACTCGGGCTCCAGCACCCAAAAGGCCTGCCTGTACGATATCGGTGACGCTCTCCCCATTCATCCTCCGGCCTGTCTATGGGAAGGCCGGATCGAGTGGGGCGGCGACTTGGCCGAAGGGGCTGTAAAATCGCGCGGGGCCGCTGTGCGACAGCGCGTGGCGGGGAAGGCCCGGGACAAGGTTCTGAAGGCCCTGCTGGGTACAATGTGGAGCGGCACTACCGCGGTGATTGGTAGCGCTTCCGACATCGATGCCGTGGGACACCGCGTGGTCCACGGCGGACCGCACTTCGAGGATCCGGTTGCCATCACTCCCGAGGTCGTCTCGGCGATTGCGGGCGTGTCAGCGTTCGCGCCGCTGCACATCCGGTCGGAGTTGGAAGGTATCCGGATGATCGAGGGCCTGCTGGGCGCGGTTCCGCAAATGGCGGTGTTCGACACCGGCTTTCATCGTCAGATGCCGCTGGCAGCGGCGGTCTATCCCGGTCCGTATGAGTGGTTTGAAAGCGGAATCCGGCGCTATGGATTCCACGGAATCAATCACCAATACTGCGCCGGGCGCGCCGCGCAGTTGCTGGACAGGGACGTACGCTCGCTCAAGCTGGTGACCTGCCATCTGGGAAACGGGTGCTCCATAGCGGCGATCGACGGCGGGCGCAGCGTGGATACCACGATGGGGTTCACGCCGCTGGATGGTCTGATGATGGGCACACGATCGGGCGCGGTGGATCCCGGGATTCTGACATTCCTGATTCGCGAGCAGCAGGTCGAAGGTCCCGAGATCGACAAGGTGTTGAATCAATGTTCCGGGCTTCTGGGTATCTCGGGTGTTTCGGGCGACATGCGCGAAATCCTGTCCGCCATCAAGGGCGGGCACAGACGGGCGAAGCTGGCTTTCGACATGTACGTGCATCGCATCCGATCAGCGATCGGCGGAATGATTGCCGTCCTGGGCGGTATGGACGCTCTAATGTTCACGGGCGGCGTCGGCGAGAACTCGCCGGATGTCCGAGCCGCGGCGTGCGGCACGCTCGGGTATCTCGGACTGCGTCTCGACGAGCCCAAGAATGCCCACCCTTCGCTGGATGAGGACATCTCCGCGTCAGAATCACTGGCCCGTGTCCTGGTAATCCGCGCGGAAGAGGACTGGGCGATCGCCGCCGAGTGCTGGAAGCTGGCGCGAGCGGCCGTACCCGCTGAAAAGGCAAACGCATGAGCGAAGCACTT
>DATJYW010000270.1:0-8499 GCA_035499435.1 Candidatus Acidiferrales bacterium
CGGTTCCAGCGCTCCACGAACGGCACCTGCACGTCGTAGCGGAGGCCGAGATTGAGCGTCAGGTTGCGGCTCGCTTTCCAGTCCACCTGGACGAATCCGCCGTAGTACGGCCAGGTGCGGTAGTAAGTATCGTTCCAGTCGAGAAGGCCCGAGCCCGGGATGCCCAGTAGCAGGTCGGCGATTCCGCTGCCGTCTGTGCCGCTGCCGGCGGTCAGCGGATAGCGCTGCGTGCCGTAGCGGGTGAAACTGAACTGTCCGGTGGCGCGCCCGATGCTGCCGCTGCCGCGCATCGCGTACACGATATCGGCGCCGAACTTGATCACCTTGGTGCCGCGGGTCATGGTGATGGTGGGGACGAAGTTCCATTGGTTGTCGGTGCCCCAGGTGTAGAGGTTGGAGCTGTTGCCGAACAGGTTGGCGAACTGGTCGACGACGATGCGGGGCGGATAATTCGAATTGACCGTGGGCGCGTGGACGGCGTTGGTCATACCGAGGTCGGCGGCGGTGATCCCTCCGCTGGTATCGACATCCGGGAAGTAGCTGGTGAAGCGTCCGAAGCTGGCGCGCACGTCTAGAATCGCGGACGGCGAGAGGATGCGCGTCCACGAAGCGATGGCATTGAAGTTGGTGCGCTGCGTGTCGATGGTGCCGCCGGTGCCCGGGCCGGGGATGCCGGTCTGGTTGCGATACTCCTGCCCGTGCTGGAAAGTCACCACCGCGTTCACCTTGTCGCGGTCGCCTATGGTGCGATCCCAGCGCACCATGGGCTGATTGTAGAAGTACTTCCCGGTGCTGTTGCTGTATACGAAATTCGAAACCAGCCCCACGGTGTTGGGCGCCGGGTAATAGGAGAGGATCTTCTCGCCTATCGGGCTGATGCGGCTGGGCGGGATCACGTTCCCCGGGAACGGATTGCGGATGTAGGTGCTGGAGCAAGTCCCCGGGACGTCCACCTTGGAGACGCAGGTGTGGCCGGTCAGCGGGTCGTTGATGACCATGTTGTATTCGGTGAAGTTCTGGCCGTCGCGCAGATCCATCGGCGGGACGCTGGCCACCACGGGGAATGGGACGCGCTCGCGGAAGCCTTCGAAGCTGGCGAAGAGGAATTCGCGGTTCTTGCGGATGGCCATTCCGAAGGTGCCGCCGAACTGGTTGGTGATGTGCTTACCGCGCGGCGCGCCCACCTGGTTGTTCTGCGTGTAGTTCGCATCCAAAACGGAGTTGCGCATGTACTCGAAGAGCGTCCCGTGGGGCGTGTTTCCGCCCGATTTCAGCGTGGTGTTGACGCTGCCTCCTCCGGTGCGGCCGATGGCGGCATCGTAGGTATTGGTCATCACCTTGAATTCCTGGATGGCGTCGATATTCGGCGCCGCCTGCCAGGTTCCCGTCAGGCTGATGGGCGCTCCGTTGAGGCTGAAACTGTTGGTGCCCATCACGCCTCCGTTCATCACGTAGGAGCCGGAGACGTCCCAGCCGCGCGTTCCAGAGTAACCGGAAGACCCGAACTGCTCCTGCGTGAACAGCACGCCGGGAGTGAGGTCCATGAGCATGTAGACCTGCCGGCCGTTCAGCGGATAGTCGCTGGTCTGGCGCGAATCGAAGTTCTGGCCGCCGCTGGCGTCCGCGGTCTCGACGGTCTCGGATTCCGCCATCACGGTGACCTCGCTGGTGACTTCACCCACTTCCAGGCGGAGGTTCAGGTCGAGCTTCTCGGCGACCCGCAGCGTCACGCCCGCGCGCCGCAGCTTCTTGAAGCCGTTGGCCGCGGCTTCCACGTCATAGTCGCTGGGCTGAAGGTACGGAAGCGTATAGTAGCCTTCGTGGTCGGTGACGGCTTCCATGACTTGGTTGGTGCTGCGGTGGAGGGCGCGCACCTTGGCGCCCACGAGCGGTGCGCCGGAAGAATCGGTGACAAAGCCGGCGATGGTGCCGCGCGAATCTTGAGCCGGCAGGACACCCATCGCCGCCAGCAGAAACCCCGTTACGAAACGACGCATACGACCCTCCTCGGGGCCGGCGCCGCCCCCGGCGCCGGGGTCGTTCATCGAGGATAGTATGGAAGACGATGATTTGCGTGTAAAGAATTGTGCGCTGCAGCCGCCCGCCACAACAGAACGGCACAGACCACGTAGATCACGCTGGTGGCGCTGAGGCACGCGCTCATACCCACCGCCTCGGACGCCCGGGCCACGATCACCGGCGCGAACCCCGCCCCCAACCACCCCAGCGAATTCAGAATGCCCGCTGCCGCCGCGCGCACCTCCACCCCGACCACTTCGTAGAGCGACGCGAAGATGTTGGCGTCGTACATGCCCTTGAAGTACCCGAAGCAGGCCATGGCGGTCACCAGCACCGGCACGGATAGGGTCCAGCCGGTCAGGAACAGAAACGGGATGCCGCAAAGGAGCCCGCAGCACTGTACCGCCGGCCGCGCGCCCACGAACCGCCGCGACAGCCGGTCCGCCGCCACGCCTCCGCATAGCACACCCAGCACCGAGGCGGTCTGCAGGTAGGCCGTAGCGCTCCATCCGGCCATGGTCAGGCTCATGGCGAACTTCCGGTAGAGGAACGATGGCATCCAGGAGAGGAACACCACGGCTACGAAATTAGCGCCGATGAAAGCCAGGATCAGCAGCCACGCCAGCCGGTTGGCCAGAACGCCTCGCGCGACCTCTCGTACACCGGGCGCGGGTCCGGGCGAAGCCGCAACCTCGGCCATGCCGCGTTTGGGCTCGCGCAGCCACAGCAAAATCACCAGTGCCACCGCAACGCCCGCGGCTCCGAATCCCCAGAACGCCGTCCGCCATCCGTAGTGCTGGGCCATCCACCCCGCGAGCGCGCCGCCGGCGATGGTCCCGGCATACACCCCCGATTGGTGCAACGACATGGCTCGGGAACGCGTGGCGCGGCTGTGGTAATCGCCGATCAGGCTCATGGCCGCGGGAAAGTAGAAAGCCTCGCCCAATCCGCCCAGGGCCCGGCAAAGCGTGAGCTGCCAGAAGTTCTGGGTGATCGCCGTCGCTGCGGTACAGGCCGACCAGAAGATCAGGGCGCCCAGAATCAGCTTCTTGCGCGGCAGCCGGTCGCCCAGCCAGCCGGCCAACGGTCCGAAGAGGGCATACGCCCACATGAACGAGCCCCCCACGATGCCGAGCTGGACATCGCTCAGCCCGATCTCGGACTTGATCACCGGAAAGACCGAGAAAATCACCTGCCGGTCGGCATAATTGAAGAAGCAAACCATCCAGAGTATGGCCACCACGATCCACGGGTAGGCCGCCCCGGTGAAGCCTCTATCGCCTGCTGAATCCTTTTGCACAATATGCGATTCTAATAACTGTAGCTTAGGAGAAGAAATGGCAGGTCAGAACACCCTCGAATTTACCGACGCAAACTTCGATCAGGAAGTGCTCCGCTCGGACGTCCCCGTCCTGGTGGACTTCTGGGCCGAATGGTGCGGCCCGTGCCGTCAGATGGCGCCCACGATCGACCTCGTGGCCGCCGACTACGCCGGCAAATTGAAGGTCGGCAAACTGGACGTGGACTCCAGCGGCAATACGGCGATGCGCTACAACGTGCGCGGAATCCCGACGCTCCTGCTTTTCAAGGGCGGGCAAGTGGTGGAGCAGCGCGTGGGCGCGATCCCCAAAAGCGAAGTCCAGAAGATGCTGGACGCACACGTCGCCGCGGCCGTCCGCTAACTCTCACGCCACCGGATTCAATTCCGCGCCAACCAGTTCCTGGCAGGTGACACAGTACCGAGCCCATGGAATCGCGTTCAGGCGTTTAGGCGCGATCGGTTCTTCACAGGACACGCAGATTCCGTAGTCTCCCGAGTCGAGGCGGTCGAGCGCCTCTTCCACCATGCGAAGCTGCTCGTAGTCCAGGCCATTGAGCCGGAGCGAGATGAACTCTTCGTGTGAGATCTGTGCCTGGTCGTCTTCCGCGACCCGGCCCATGCACGCGCGCTCGTCGAATTTGGAGCCCAGACCCGATAGGACCTGGCGCCGCTTTGCCAGCAGCATCGCGCGATAGCCGGCATAGGGTGACGTGCGTTTCATGGCTGCCAGCCAAGTAGTCCAAAAAAATTATCAGAATTCTCGAAAGAATACAATCACTATTTTGGTTCTTGGTGGCTTCGAGACTATGGCGTCTTATTTGGGTAAGACGTCGGTTGCGGAGAGCTCGGAGAGCGCCTGCATCTCTGTAGGGGAAAACCTGGATTTCAAATCCTCGCTGGCCAGCCGCTCCTGACGCTCGTTTTCCGGCAGACGCCAGAGCGAGCGGAGCTCGCGAACCACGGCCTGCCGGCGATCCGGTGGCAGGGAGTTAACTGCCTGCACCTGCCGGGCGTATGCCGCCTGCCGCTCCGGGGGCAGGGCGAAGTATCGATTGGCCAGTTCCAGGCGCAGTGCCTTCTGCTGCGGCGGAAGCTTATCGAATTGGTCCAGCCGTTCGCGAAGGCGTGTCTGCTGTGCCGGCGGGAGTTTCTCGAGCACCAACTCGCGCTTCTCGGGCGGCATGGCGATCAGCCGCTCGAACTGATTCATCGGATTGTTCAGCCTCGGCCCGCCGCCAGGGTTGCCGGCCCCGGCCTTGGGCATCACTTTCGCGGGCGCTGCGTGCGGAGGCGGGGGTGGAGGCGGAGCCTTGGGCTGTTTGGCATTGCCTTTTTGCGCCCCAAACCCGGCGGCTGCGGCCAACAGCAGTACCGGAAGCACCGCGTTACACGCCGCTATCCGGCCGAAGTGGAGCGCGCCTTTCATTACGGTCACATTTTCGCGTCGGCGCTGGCCTTCACCTGGCGGTTGAAATCGGCGAGCATATCCATGGCGTCGAGCGCGTGCTCCACCTGCTCCGGCTGCACCTGTTCCACCTGCGCGGTGTCCTTCGCCGCCTCCGGAACCGCGGGCCGCTGATTCAAGAGCAGCCCTGCGGCCAACAGAACAAACACTCCCGCGGCCGAAGCCGCGACGTTCCAGTGCCGCACCAACGGCCGCAGCGGCCGCACCAAGCGATCCCACCAGGTGCCGTCCTCTTCGATCCGCCGGTACAGCCGCCGGTCGAAATCCGCCGAGACCGGTTCCGCCTCCCATGCCTCCAGCGCCTCCCACACCGCGCGCTGGCTCTCGGCGAACTTCAGGCATTCCGGGCAAACGGCGATGTGCCGCTCCAGAATCGCCTGGCTCTCGGTGTCGAGTTTGCGGGCGCAATAGCCCAGCAACTGCGCCGCGGTTTCCCGGTCATGCAATGGGCAATTCATAAAAGCCTCAAACTTCACGCCATGTGAGCCAGCCTGGCCCGCAGCGTTTCGTATGCTCGGAACAAAAGCGATTTTACCGCCGACTCCGAGCAATTCAATACCCTGGCGATCTGCGAATATTCCATTTCTTCATACTTGTGCATCAAGACCGCGGCCCGTTGCTTTTCCGGCAACGCGCTGATCGCCTGCCGCACCTCATGCAGCCGCGCCTGATATACCATAGACTGCTCCACCGACGGCCGGACGTCGCGCACCTGGCGAACCGGCATATCGTTGGAATCGTCGTCCAATCTTTCCTGTAGTCGTTCGTTCTTCCCGTCCCGGAGCGAGTTCAGTGCCAAATGCGTCGCGATCCGGAACAGCCACGTCGTAAATTTCGCCGTGGGCTCGTACGTGCTCCTCGACCTGTAGACACGCAGAAAAACCTCCTGCGCCAGTTCCTCGGCCACCGCATGATTCTGAACCATCCGGTAGAGGAAATGGACTACGCTGGAGCGATGTTTGTCCAGCAGGACACCAAAGCTCGCGCCATCTCCTTCTTTGACACGAAGCATCAACTCCGCATCAAGGTCCAGAGCCGCCGTGGCTCCTCCCATACCCTTGCTAACCCGTTCCGGCATCCGAGGTTGCGTACTTAACCGAGATTACTCCCCTTTTAACGACCTTTCCATCAGTCTCTGAATCGCCTCCCGAGGCGAAATTCCACCGTGTAACACCTGGAACATTTGTTCGGCGATCGGCATCTCGACACCATACCGCGCCGCCAGGTCCACGGCGGCGTCCGTCGTCTTCACGCCTTCTGCCACCATCTTCATCGATCCCGTGATCTCGTCCAGATTGCGCCCGCGGGCGAGTTCGACGCCGACCGTCCGGTTTCGGCTCAGCTCCCCGGTACACGTCAGGACCAGGTCGCCCAACCCGGCGAGCCCGGCTAGAGTCAGCGGCTTCCCACCCATGGCGACTGCCAGGCGCGTCATCTCGGCCAGCCCTCTCGTGATCAGTGCCGCCATGGCGTTGTGTCCGAGTCCCAACCCATGTAACACGCCCGCGCCGATCGCCACTATGTTCTTAATCGAACCACCAATTTCGACACCAGTAGTATCTGGGCTGGTATAGACGCGGAATGTCGGACCCGAAAAGGCTGCCTGCACTGCCGACGCTGCGTCGGGATCGTCGGAAGCCGCCACCAGCGCCGTCGGCTCCCCCCGCGCCACCTCGCGAGCGAAGGACGGCCCCGATATCACTGCCGTACACACGTCCCTTCCGCACACTTCGCCAATGACCTGCGACATTCGTAGGAGTGTGTGGTTTTCCAAGCCCTTTGTTGCGCTTACGAGAAGCGCGCCAGGGGGAAGACACGCGCGCATCTGGCCGTGGATCCTCCTCACCAGATGGGACGGGACCACGCTAAGTACGATGTCCGCACTTTCCAGTGCTTCCGGCAGAGCGCTGGTGATCTGCACCGCGTCGGGCAACACAACTCCGGGCAGGTAGAGATCGTTGACGCGGCTGGTTCGCATCCGGACGGCGAGATCGGATTCGAAAACCCAGAGCCTGGTGCTCGCGAACCGAGGCGCCAGCACTATCGCCAGCGCCGTCCCCCAGCTTCCGCCGCCTACAATCGCCAGATTCTTCAAAACCTAAATACGTTCTCCGTGCCTGAGCGTAAACGCTCGATATTACTTCTATGTCTGTAGATAATAAAAGCGGCGGCGATCACGGAAGCCGCCAGCGCGGGCAGGGGCGCCCGGGCTACCAGCCAGACCGCCAGGGGAAAAGTAGCCGCGCCCACGATCGAGCCCATCGAAATGTGCCGTGTCCAGGCGACCACTGCCACGAACACCAACACCTCCGCCGCCAGCGCCCAGGGTGTCAGGCAGAGGAACGCCCCCACGAAGCTGGCCACCGCCTTCCCCCCCTGGAACCGGAGAAATACCGGGAAGGCATGCCCTGCCATCACGGTCAGCGCCGCCGCGCTCATCACCAGCCAATCGCCGCCGCTCATCCGGTCCGCCAGCCAGACGGCGAGGTATCCCTTCCCGATATCCAGCAACAGGGTGGCGATTCCCGCGATGCGCCCGCTGGTCCGCATCACGTTGGTGGCGCCGATATTGCCGCTGCCTTTCGAGCGCACGTCATCGCCGGTTTTCAATTTGACCAGTAGATAACCGAACGGGATCGCGCCCAGCAGGTAGGCGATCGCCAGCACCAGGAGACGCGTCATGATGGGATGAGCGGGAACTCCGCTAGTTTAGTGTACACACTTCCGCCGGGCTTCAAAGTGCTCCGGTAGAGAAAGAAGCTGCGCGCCTCGAATGCGCCGAACTCCAGCGAGGGCAGCCCTGCGATGGCCTCCCGCAGCGGCTGCAACGGCAGGCGGTCCTTGACGCGCGCCAGCGTCAGGTGGGGCGAGAAGGGGCGCGTCTCGCGTTCCACTCCCACCGCCGCCGCCGCCGAATCGTTCTCCGTCGCCAGAACGTCCAACCCCGGGGCCTCGATTCCGCACCAGAAGTTCCGCGGCGCGTGGGGATTCGGGAAAAAGCCCACCCGCCGCACCTGCACCGCGATCGCCCCTCGGCGCGGCACCGCCTCCAGGGCCGCCCGCAGCTTTCCCAGCCGCTCTTCCGCTAGCTCGCCGATGAACTTGATGGTGATGTGCAGATTCTCCGGCCGGCTCCATTGGATCCGCGCCGCCGGCTTCAGCCGCAGCAGCACTTCTTCCAGGTTAGCCACCACTTCCGGCGGCAGATCGAGTGCTGTGAACAGACGCATTCGCGCCTAACATTGTACGATGGCTTCCGGTCCGATCCTGCCCCGCGCCTTCTACGCCCGCCCGACGGTCGAAGTCGCCCGCGACCTGCTCGGCAAGGTCCTGGTTCATGGCCGCACGGCCGGCATCATCGTCGAAACCGAGGCCTACCCCGGCGGTGACGACCGCGCTTCGCACTCCTCCCGCGGCATTACCGGCCGCACGCGCGTCATCTTCGGACCACCCGGGCACGCCTACGTCTATTTCATCTACGGCATGTACGAGTGCCTCAACATCGTGGCCGAGCCCGACGGCACTGCCGGGTGCGTGCTCATCCGCGCGATCGAGCCAGTGGCGGGTATCGATATCATGCGCCGCCGGCGCCCCACCGCCCGCGGCATCGAAGATCTGGCCAACGGTCCTGGCAAGCTGACCCTCGCCTTGGACATCACCCGCCGGCACTACGGCGCCGATGTCACACGTGGCC
>DATJYW010000271.1:0-4716 GCA_035499435.1 Candidatus Acidiferrales bacterium
AGTATTCCCATGCGAGGCACGCGGTGGCTCTTGCTGGTAGCTATTGCCGCAATTGTTGCCGGCATCGCCTACAAGTACCGAGCGCAAAAACTGGCCCTGGAACAGTCGGCTCCGGCAAAGCCGGCTCCTCTCCCCAAGGAACTGGGCTCAACGGCGGAAGAATGGGTCGTGCACCAGACCGACCAGGCCACCGGACGGGACAAATTCGAAATCCGGGCCAAAGGCATGCAGGCCCCCGCGGATTCCTCCCGCCTGGATCTCACCGGCGTGACCATGAAAATCTACTCCAGGGACGGCGACACCTACGACCTGGTGAAGAGCGCCGCGGCCACGTTCGATAACACCAGCCGAAACCTGTTCTCGGAAGGAGAAACGGAGATTACTGTCGGTGTGCCCGTCAACGGGCCGCCCCCGCCAGATCACTTGCCGACTGTGATCAAAACGTCGCGCGTGTCGTTCGACAGCAACACCAACCGCGCCGATACCGATCAACCATCCACATTCGTGTTTGCCAAAGGCGAAGGCAAGGCCACGGGCGCGACCTACGATCCCAACGAGCACTCGCTGGTGATGAAGCACGAAGTGGAGATTCTTTGGAAGCCGCCCAAGCCGGACGCCAAGCCGATGAAGATCGAGGCGGACGGGCTCTCCTATCACGAAACCAACGGCGAGATCTGGCTCAAGCCATGGGGACGAATGACGCGTGAGAACACCGTAGTGCAGGGCGACGACGTGGTGGTCACGCTGCAGGACAAGCAGATCATGCGCCACGTCACGGCGGTCCATGCGCACGGCACCGACGATTACCCGAACCGCAAGCTGCGCTACGCCGCCGAAGAACTGGCCGTCGATTTCGATGACGAGGGCAAAGCGCAGAAGATCACCGGCGACCGCAACGCGCAACTGGTCTCGACCGCCGAAACCGCGGAAACCGAAGTGACCGGGGACCACGTCGAGATGGAAATGGACACCTCCACCGGCGACAGCGTGCTGAACAAGGTGAGCGTGCACGGGCACGGTATGGTGAATTCGAAGCCGCTGCCGGCGCCGGGGCACCAGTTGAGCGAGACGCACATCCTGCGCAGCGAGACATTCGAAATCCAGATGCGGCCGGGAGGCCGGGAAGTTGCCGGGGTGGTGACCAACGCGCCGGGGCAACTCGAGTTTCTGCCCAACCTGCCCGCGCAGCGCCGCCGTGTGCTGGACGGCAAGGATTTCGTAATCACCTACGGCGCGCAGAACCGCGTGGATACCTTTCGCGCGCACGACGTGAAGACGCAGACCTTCCCCAATGCCGACGACAAGAAGCGCAATCGCGGAGTCAGCACTACCTCCAGCCGGGACTTCAACGCACGCTTCAATCCCAAGACCAGCCAGCTCGCCGCCATGCAGCAGACCGGCGATTTCATCTACCAGGAGAGCGACCGCCGGGCGCGCGCAACCAAAGCCGACATGGATGCGGACCAGAACGTGATCGTGCTCGACACCGCGGCGCGGGTCTGGGATGCCAGCGGAACCACCACCGCGGACCACATTCGGATGGATCAGCGCACCGGCGATTTCACGGCCGAGGGCAACGTGGTTTCGAGCCGCCTGCCGGACCAGGACGAGAAGAAGAAGGACTCGGGAATGCTGTCCGGCGACGAGCCCATCCAGGCCACGGCGCGCAAAATGGATTCCCGCAACCGCAACCGGACGATTCATTACGAAGGCTCGGTCAACCTGTGGCAGGGCGCCAACCGCATCCGCGCGGACGCGGTCGATATCGACCGGACGAACGACAAGCGAACCGTGACCGCCGACGGCCACGTGATTACCAACCTCTGGGAAGAACCCAAGGACGAGGAGAAGAAGAAGACCGCGACGCCGGTGCTGACCGAGGTTCGCGCCGGCCACATGGTGTACACCGACGACAACCGCCTGGCGCACTACACCGGGGGCGTGCTGCTGAACCGTCCGGGACTGCGCGTGAAGAGCACCGAGCTGCGTGCGTTCCTGGCCGCATCGGACGCAGATTCGCGGCTGGAGAAAGCCTTCGCGGATGGCGCGGTGGATATCTTCTCGACCGGCAAGGACCGGACCCGGGCGGGCACGGGCGAGCAGGCCGAATACTATACGGACGAGCAGAAGGTGATTTTGAAGGGTCCATGGGTGAAAATGGTGGAGAAGATCTTCGACAAGCCGCGGCCGAACATCAGTGAGGGCACCGAATTGACCTACTATGCCAACGATGATAGGCTGCTGGTTACAGGGGCCTCGAGCAAGCCGGGCAATACGCGCATCACTCGCAAGAAAGGCAAATGAGCAAACTCGAAACGCGGCAGATCTCCAAGACCTATCGCGGCCGCCGCGTGGTGGACGACGTTACCGTGTTCGTGCAGCAGGGCGAGGTCGTCGGACTCCTGGGGCCGAACGGCGCGGGGAAGACCACTTCCTTCTACATGATCGTGGGGCTGATCAGCCCGGATTCCGGCCGGATCCTGGTGGACGACGAAGATATTACCGACCTGCCGATGTACCTGCGCGCGCGCCGCGGCATCAGCTACCTGCCGCAGGAAGCCAGCGTTTTCCGCAAGTTGACGGTGGAAGAAAACCTGCTGGCGATCCTGGAGACGCTGCCGCTGCGGGCGCGGGAGCGGCGCGAGAACCTGGAGCGGCTGATCGAGCAGCTCGGGTTGGAGACCGTTCGGCGCAACCGGGGTTACATGCTCAGCGGCGGCGAACGGCGGCGCGTGGAGATCGCCCGGTCGCTGGTTATCAATCCCAGCTTTCTGCTGCTCGACGAGCCGTTCAGCGGCATCGACCCCATCCAGGTGCTGGAGCTGCAGCGGATCATTTTCGACCTCAAGCGCACTGGAATCGGCATCCTGGTGACCGACCACAACGTGAGCGAGACGCTGGCGGTGACGGACCGTGCCTACATCATCAACAACGGCCGGATTTTCCGCGCCGGAAGTCCGGAAGCCTTGGCGCGCGACCCCGAAGTGCGGCGAGTGTACTTGGGGGAATCGTTCACATTGCGCGTCTGATTGCAGGCTCGTAACCGGAGGTTTGGCTGTTTCGTAACAAACTGTATGAGATTCGTGTGCTTATTCCTGATGTCCGCCGGTGCGATTGTGGCACAGCCCTTTGGAATCGGCATTAAAGGCGGGGTGCCGATGACGGATTTTCTGAACGCCGCAAGTAATCAGAATTTCGGCTTCGTGGCTACCACGGACCGCTACGTGGTCGGGCCGATGGCCGAGTTGCGGTTGCCCATCGGATTGGGCGTGGAGGTGGACGCTCTTTACCGGCACTACGACTACACCGGCACTACGACGACGGTGACCAGCGCAACGACTGTGGGCGCGTGGGAGTTCCCGCTGGTCGGCAAGTACCGGTTCAAGACTCACCTGCCCCTGATTCGTCCTTACGTAGAAGCGGGCGTCGCCTGGGACAAACTGAGCGGGCTTACCCAGACAGTGACCAGCGTGGTCTCGGGAGCGATTCATACCTCGAGCACGTCGAACCCGGCAGAATTACATAAGGACGTGACCACCGGATTCGTGTTCGGCGGCGGCGCCGAGATCAAGGTTCTGCTGCTGCGGATCGCGCCGGAGGTGCGGTTCACGCGCTGGGGTGACCAGCATTTTCTCGACCCGAACGGCCTGTTGCACAGCAATCTCAACCAGGCCGAGTTCCTGGTAGGCCTGACGTTCTGATCTTTGTGGGGCAGGCCTCCCGGCCTGGCCACGCGCGCCTAGCCCACCCCGTTCGCCCCTCCCGAATCCCCACACGCTGCATAAATCAGCGTTTAAGACCCCTTAAGTTGAAATATCATTTACCTCGGAGCAAACTGGACAGAAATGGGCATCAATATCGGTCTGGACATTGGGGCCATCTCCCTCAAGCTCGCCGCGCTCGGTAAGCCGGGCGACCTGGCGGCCCTGGAAGGCCTGTGCGCGGCCCATCCGGAGTTCCGCCTCGCGGCGCTCGACGGGCGTCCCCTCGTGCTCTCCGACTATCGCCGCATCGCCGGCAGCCCCATCCAGTCCACCTACGACCTCCTCCAGGAGTTCTACCAGACCGTCCCCGAAACCCGCGTCGAAGGCATGCGCGTCACCGGCTCCAGCAGCCGCACCATCGCCAAGGTGCTCGGCCTCTTCTTCGAAAACGAGTTCAAGGCCATCGCGCGCATGATCGGCACGGTCTACCCGCACGTCCGCACGGTCTTCGAAATCGGCGGCGAAAGCTCCAAGTACATCCGTCTGGAAGGCGTCAACATCGTGGATTACGACCGCTCCGGCGAATGCGCCGCCGGCACCGGTTCGTTCCTCGATCAGCAGGCCCTGCGCATGAAGTACTCGGTCGAGGAAATCGGCCACGTGGTGTGCACCGCCGCCTGCGCCGCGCGCATCGCCGGCCGCTGCTCCGTGTTCGCCAAAAGCGACATGATCCACGCCCAGCAGAAAGGCTACTCGCCGGCCGAAATCCTCCGCGGCCTGTGCGATGCCGTGGCCCGCAATTTCAAGGGCTCCATCGTCAAGGGCCGGAAGGTGGAAGCGCCCGTAGCCCTGATCGGCGCGGTCTCGCAGAACGCGGGTGTGCTGCGGGCCTTGCGCGAAGCGTTTGGCCTGCCTGAGGACGGATTGCTGGTGCCGCGTGAATTTGCGTGGGTGGGAGCGATCGGCGCGGCGATTCTCGAAGCGGAAGAGCCTCGCAAGCGGTCGATCCTCG
>DATJYW010000272.1:0-2185 GCA_035499435.1 Candidatus Acidiferrales bacterium
GAGGTCTTTCCACTCGGCGGACATCGTGGCGAAACCGTCCAGGTGTCGCTGGGTTCGCAAAAGATCACCGCCGACCTGCGCAACACGCCGCCGGACGTGCGCCAGATCTTCATCCATGCGCCGGACAGCCCCGCGCTGCCCCTGCCCTTTGCGGTCGGCGATGCACCCGAAGTGACCGCGCCCATCAGCGGGCCGCTGGCCGTACCGGTCACCGTCAACGGCCGGCTTGCCAAACCCGGCCAGGCGGACCGCTACCAGATTCAGGTGGCGCCGGGCGAGCCGCTCACTTTCCGCATCCAGGCCCGCGAGCTTGGCACCTCGAAGCTCATGGCCGTGATCTCTGTCTTCGACGCGAAGGGCATCAAGCTCGCGCAGGCCGGCGACGAGCCGCTCGCCGAAGACGTCTACAACGTCAACCAGAGCCGCACCGCGGGCGATCCGGAAATTGCCCTCCAGGTCCCGCCCGATGCGCACGTGGTGACGGTCGCGGTGGAAGACCTCGCGCGCCGCGGAGGTCCGGCTTACGGGTATCGCCTCAACGTCCACAAGGGCGCGCAGGACATCCGCGTGATCGTGAACACGCCATATGTCAACGTGCCCGCCGGCGGATCCGTCGCAGTACCTATCGCCGTGGAGCGGCACGGCTACGATGGCGACGTCCACCTGCGTGTGGCCAACGCGCCTTCAGGGCTTCGCGCGGAAGGCGGCATGGTGGTCGGGCTGCCGCCCATGACCGAGGCCTACCGCACGCGCAACAGTCCCGGCATCCTGATCCTTACCGCCGACGCGGGCGCGCGCCTGGACGGCGCGCCGCTGATTGTCGAGGGCGTGGCCGAACTGCCGGACGGATCAAAGATCGTGCGCCGCGCGGAGGGACCAGGCATGATGGTCGGCGTCACAGGCGCCACGCAGCAAGGCTCGGTCGATCGCCAGCGGGCGCTCACGGCGCCATGGCTCGGCATGCAGCTTCCAACCGGCATCGCGAAGCCGCCTTCCGCCACGCTCGAGGTCGCCATGGTCGAACGCAAGCGCTTGGAAGAGGGCGACCGGATGCTCTTCCGCTGGAAGTGGACGCCGCGCGATCCGAATCAAATGTTCCCGAAATCGGTCAACGCCGACCTGGTGGGCGCGGCCGACATCCGCGTCATCGACGCCAAGACCGATGCGGCGGACCGGACCGCCGGCACGTTCGTCATCACCACCACCAAGCTCACGCGGCCCGCGAAGTACGACCTGTACATCAGCGGACGCCTGACGGTGGAGGGGCAACAGGAGAACATCGTATCCCGGCCGATTCCGGTCGAGGTCATGGAAGTGGGGGCTGCCAGTGCTGGGAAGACTGATTCTAACCGCTAGTATCGCGATTGCCGCATTCGGCGCCGAGACGCGCGTCACGTTTCTGCGCGATGTCGCGCCTATCCTGAACAAGGTCGGCTGCACGTCCGGCACGTGCCACGGCGCTGCCAAGGGCAAGAACGGGTTCAAGCTCTCGCTGCGCGGCTACGATCCGCAGTTCGACTACGAAGCCCTCCTCTACGATCTGTCCGGCCGGCGCTTCAACCGCGCCGACCCCGGCCACAGCCTGATGCTCCTGAAACCGACGCAGGAGGTCGCGCACGGCGGCGGCCAGCGCTTCCCCAAGGACTCGGACTACTACAAAATCATCTACAACTGGATCGCCCAGGGGGTTCCGTTCGGCGATCCCGAAAAGGATTCCGTCGCCGATTTGCAGGTCGAACCCAAGGAAGTCCTCATGCCGCGGCCGGGCGAGGCCGTCACCGCCAAGGTGATCGCCCGCTTCAAAGACGGCCAGACGCGCGACGTCACGCGCGAAGCCAACATCGAATCCAACACGCCCGACGTGGCCAAGGTAGGCGCGTCCGCGGACGTCTCAGGCGAGCGGATCGGCGAAGCCACGCTGCTCGTCCGCTACCAGGGAAAGTTCGCCGCCGTACCCGTGACGGTCCTCAACCCCAAGCCCGGCTTTGCTTGGAAGGCGCTGCCCGAATACAACTACATCGACCAGAAGATCGACGCCAAGCTACAGCGGCTGAAGATCCAGCCGTCGCCGGCCGTCGACGACGCGACCTTCCTGCGGCGCGCCTCGCTCGATCTCACCGGCCAGATCCCCACGCCCGATGCGGTGCTCGCCTTTCTCGCCGACCCCGCGCCTTCGCGCCAGAAG
>DATJYW010000273.1:0-8949 GCA_035499435.1 Candidatus Acidiferrales bacterium
GCGGTCGTTGATCTGCGCGTCCAGCTTGGCATCGTACTTGTCGGCGTAGTCGCGCGGATTCATGATGGTCTGCTGGTAATCGTTGGAGCGCCCCGTGCCCGGCGCGACCGCCGGCAAATCGTTCAGCACCTTCTTGGCGAAGGCCGTCATCGGGATGGCCGTGCCCGCCGGGTAGACCACGCCGGTGACGGGATTCACCACCGTGACCGGCAGAATTCCGGCGCGGTCGTTCATGTTGGGGATGGTGTCGAAGTTCAGTACCTTCTGTAGCGAGCGGAAGCCTTCGTAATCGCCGAAGAAGAAAATCTTGTTCTTCACGACGGGCCCGCCGATGGTCGCGCCGAACTGGTTCCGCTGCAGCGTGGGCTTCTGAAAGGTTGACGGGCGTACGCCGAAAACGTAGCCGATGGCGTTCAGATCCGTGTTGCGCAGGAACTCGAACGCGGTGCCGTGCAACTGGTTGGTGCCCGAGCGCATCACCGCGTTCACCACCGCTCCGCCCACGCGTCCGTACTCGGCGCTGAAGTTGCTCGTGATCACCTTGAACTCGGCCACCGCGTCCGGCGACGGGTTGGCCACCTGGTTGGAGAATCCCTGGTTGCTGGTGGAGTAGGCGTTGTTGTCCAGCCCGTCCAGCATGAAGTTGTTGTAGGTGCTGCGCATTCCGTTGACGTTGAACGCACCCTCGCGCGGCGTGGTGGGATTCGCCGCCAGCGGAGATTTGTGTGTGTTGGTGGCTAGCAGCGCCAGGTCGGAATAGTTGCGGCCGTTGAGCGGAAGCTCCACCACCTGCTGCGTCTGGATCACCTGCCCGCGCTCGCTGGAGTCGGTCTCCAGCGCCGCGGCCACTCCGGTCACTTCGACCGATTCCGTCACCGCGCCCACCGCCATCGTGACGTCAACCCTTTGGCGGGCGTTCACATTGACGATCACGTCGGTGGTTGCGAACCGGTTGAACCCCGTGTGCTCGACCACGATGGAATAGCGGCCGACCCGGACATTGAAGAAGTCGTAGTTTCCGTTGTCGTCCGTGGTGGCCTTGGCCACGATTCCGGTGTCCTGGTTGGTGAGGGTGACGTTGGCTTTGGGGATCGCCGCCCCGGAAGCGTCGCGCACCGTGCCGAGTACCTCGGCGGTTTCGAACTGGGCAAAGAGCAATGTCGCAATCAGAAAACAGCCGAGCAAGAGGATGATTTTTGAGAGCCCGTTCATGTTTCTATCTCCAAATCCCACGTCAGGACTTGCCCGCGGGCGCCGCCGGTGCCGCGGAATCCTGCCGCGCAGCCGCAATGTGCGGCTTCAGTCTCCAGGTAAGGGAAAGCAACAGGATTCCGAGGAAGGTCGAAGCCAGAATGGCATACAGTGCCGCATTCCAGCCGTACCGTTCCGCCAGCGTCCCTAGGCCTTTGCCCTGTACCGTCCTGCCGATGTACCCGAAGAGGCCGATAAACCCGGCGGCCGTCCCGACGGCCTTCTTCGAGCTGAAATCCAGGCCCGTCACACCCAGCAGCATGACGGGCGGGTAGATGAAGAAACCGACGATGCCAAACAACGTGAAATCGAGCCAGAGCATTCCCGGCGGCGTGTACAGAATGCCCGCGAACGCCAGGAAAACCGGCACCATGCACACCAGGCTGACCATGCCGCGCCGGCCGCCCGCCTTGTCCGACAGCCATCCCATGAGAATTGTGCTGAAGATCCCCGCGAACTCGAAGATGGCGGTGCTCAGTCCGCCTTCTTCGAGACTTGCCCGCTTGACCTCTTTCAGGTAGGTCGGGCCCCAGTCCAGCATGCTGTAGCGCGCGATGTAGACGAAGAAATTGGCCGCTGCGAACAGCCAGAGATAGCGATTCTTGAGGACGTAGTTCACCAGCAGATCGCGCGTGCCCAGTTCTTCTTCGCGTTCGTGCTCCCCCGCCGGCGGGTAGTCGTTGCGGTACTCCTCGATCGGGGGCAGGCCCAGCGACTGAGGCGTGTCGCGCAATCTCAGAACCAGATAGAGGGCGCATAATAGCGCGAGGATTCCCGGCACATAGAATGCGGAACGCCATCCCAGATGGGCGGTGCTGTAGGCGGCGATTACGCCGGTGAGCCCGCCGCCCACGTTATGCGCAATGTTCCAGAACGCGAATACCGTGCCGCGCTCGCGTAGGCTGTACCAGTGTCCCAGCGAGCGGCCGCATGGACCCCACCCCATGCCCTGCACCAGGCCGTTCAGCGTCCAAAGCGCAAGGTGCAGGCCGTAGCTGCTCACCGCCCCGAACAGGAAATTGCAGATCGCCGTGAAGACCAGGCCGGCGGGCATGAAGTACCGCGGATTGCTGCGGTCCGACCACGCCCCCATCAGAAACTTGCCCACGCCATAGGCAATGGCCGTGAGCGCCAGCATGTCTCCGATCTGCCCCTTGCTGTAGTGCAGGGCCTGTCCCATCTCCTTGGACACGACAGGCAGGTTGTTGCGGACGAGGTAGAAGGTGGCGTAGCCGATGAAGGTGGATTCCAGAATCTGCCACCGCAGCCGCGGATATCGCCTGCGTACCTCGTCATCCGGCAATCGCGGGACGTGTGCCGCGGGCCGGAACCAACCTATGCCTGACATCGGGACTCCTTGGGAGGTGCGGTGCACCACTCCGGGATGGCGTCTGCCGAGGCCGGCCTGATTGGGCCCGAGCCGGGCGCAAGCCCATCGTTCACGCACACGTTTGCGTCGAACGAGAGCAATTGTACGGTCAATACCGTTTCAAGTCAATCGTGTCAGGGCTGCAAAATACCAAGAACCGATTGACAGGAGTCGCGAAATCGTGTCATAAGATAAGGCGTATTCCACGCACACGTGTGCGATACCTGAGCCCGAATGCCTGCATTGGACCAGCTTGGCGATCCCGGAGGCGGACATCGCATTCCGCGGATCACCTCTATCAAGGACATCGCCCGCTTGGCGAGAGTCTCGCACTCGACGGTTTCCCGCGCCTTGCACGACAGCCCGCAAGTCAGCGCCGAAACCGCCGCCCGCATTCGCAGGATCGCGGAAAAGGCCGGATACCGGGCCAGCGCCGCGGCGCGCAGCCTGGTGATGGGGCATAGCCGGACCATCGGCGTCGTCGTCACCAATATCGCCGATCCCTTCGTCGCCGGCGTCGTCAGCGGCATCGAAGACATGGCGGAACAGCACGGCTACTCGGTGTTTCTGGCCAACTCGAACGCGGAGCCGGAGCGTGAAGTGCGGGTGGTGCGCTCCTTCGAAGAGCGGCGGGTCGATGGCATCATCGTCACCTCGTCCCGCGTCGGCGCGCTCTATGTGCCGCTGATGGAGCGGCTGTACATCCCGGTGGTCCTCTTGAACAACCAGCATCCCAGCGAGTTCGCCCACTCGGTCCTCATCGACAACGTCGAGGCGAGTTTTCAGGCCACGCGACACCTGATTCAACTGGGCCACCGGCGCATCGCGTACCTGGGCGACCGCTTCGGTTACCAGTCCGACACCGAACGCCGCGCCGGATACCGGCGGGCGATGGAAGAGGCCGGGCTGAAGTGCGATCCCGCGCTGGCCGTCCATGGCGACGGCATGCCCGAAGGCGCCGCGCAGGCGATGGCGCAGCTTCTGGCGCTGCCCAAACGCCCGACCGCCGTGTTCTGTTACAACGATATGTCGGCGCTGGGCGCCATGCGCCAGATCCGCGCCCACCGCCTCAAAATTCCCGACGACATTTCGGTGGCCGGATTCGACGACCTGTATATCAGCCAGTATCTCGATCCGCCGCTGACCACGGTCAGGCAGCCCATGCGCCAGATGGGACGCATGGCCATGGAAACCCTACTGCACATTTTTGACGGGCCGTATTCGACGCATAACCTGAGGGTGGAAGGGCAACTGATCGTGCGCCAGTCCACGGCCCGTCCCAAGGAGAATCGATAGACATGGAACTGTTAGTGCGGCCGGAGAAGTTCACGGGACGCGTGGAGAATTTTGGCTACGAGTACCTGTCGTTTGAAAACGTCAAGCTGGGCGCGGGCGCGGGGCACGAAGGGGACACCGCGGAGCGCGAACTGGCGGTGGTGCTGCTCGGCGGGCGCTGTTCGGTGGCCTCTTCACGCGGCGAATGGCGTGATATCGGCGCGCGGGCGCACGTCTTCGACGGCCGCCCGCACACGCTCTACCTGCCGCCCCGCACGCGGTTCCAGGTTTCCACCGAAGCCGGCTGCGACCTCGCCCTCTGCTATTGCAAGGCGGAAGAGGAGCACCCGCCGCGCCTGGTCCCGCCCGAAGAAGTCGAGGTCGAGATTCGCGGCGGCGGCAATGCCACGCGCCAGATCCACCACATGATCCGGCCGGATTTTCCAGCCCACCGCCTGCTCGTGGTCGAGGTGTACACGCCCGCCGGCAACTGGTCCAGCTATCCGCCGCACAAGCACGACGTCCACAACCCGCCTGGCGAAGTCGATCTGGAGGAGCTCTACTATTACCGGATCCGCCGTCCCGAAGGCTACGCGATTCAGAAGGTCTACACCAAGGACCGGCGGATCGACGCCACGCTCACCGTCCGCGACGGGGAGATGGTGCTCGTGCCCGAAGGCTATCACCCGGTGGTAGCGGCGCACGGTTACGACGCGTATTACCTGAACGCTCTGGCCGGATCGGCGCGGTCCATGGCCGCCTCCGACGATCCCGATTACGCCTGGGTGCGCGGCGAGTGGCGCGACAGAGACCCGCGCCTTCCCCTGGTGCGATAAAGGAGCAGCCCGCATGGATGTGACGATTCTTGGCCGCATCGGCTACGACCTTTACTCCGAAGAGCCGCACGTAAAGCTGCCCAAGGTCCGCCGCTTCTCGCGCTACCTCGGCGGAAGCAGCGCCAACATGGCCGTCGGATTGGCGCGCCTCGGCGCCAATGTCGGCATCGTGAGCTGCCTGGGCGACGACAGCCTGAGCGAGTTCCTGGTCGACTTCCTGCAATCCGAGAAGGTCGATACCAGCCACGTGCAGCGGGCGCCCGGCTATCTGCCCTCGCTCTGCCTGACGGAGGTGTCTCCGCCGGACCGCTTCCCGCAGGTGTTCTACCGCCACGATGCCGTGGACATCATGCTGCGCGCCACCGCCGGCGACCTCGACTACATCGCGAGCAGCCGCATGTTCATCACCAACGGCACGTCGCTGTGTGCGTCGCCGTCGCGCGAGTCCACCTACTATGCGCTGGAGCGCGCCAAACGCGCCGGATGCCGCGTGGTATTCGACGTGGACTATCGCGCCATGTCGTGGCCCAGCCCCGCGGAGGCGGGGCAGGCGGTCCGGCTGGCCCTGCCGTTCATCGACGTGTTGATCGGCAACCAGCCCGAGCTGCGGCTGGTGACGGGCGAGCCGGATCTCGATCGCGCCACCGAAATCCTGCGCGAGCGGGTCCCGCTGCTGGTGAGCAAGCTCGGGGAGCAGGGCACGCGCGTCTGGCACGGCGGCGATTCGGTGTTCCTGCCGCCCTATTCGGTCGAAGTGGTCTCGACCATCGGGGCAGGGGACGGGTTCGCGTCCGGCTTCCTCTACGCGCTGCTGGAAGGCAAGCCCGTGGCCGAATGCCTGCACTACGGAAACGCGGCGGCGGCCATCGTGGTCAGCCGCCTGAGCTGCTCGGAGGCCATGCCGGCGCTGGCGGAAGTGGAATCGATGATCCGCACCCAGCGCAAGGAAAGGGCGGCGGATGTTCGCGAGTGACCGCTTCCTTCCCGATGGCTTGCTCGCGCGCCTGATCGAGACGCGCGTGAGATATCCCGAATTCTCCTCGAGCGCCGCCGCCGCGCGTGTGCGGCGCCCGCAACTCGCGCCGGACGGCAAGCTCAACATCCTGGCCGCCGATCACCCCGCGCGCAATGTGACCAAGGTGGGCGAGAACCCGCTGGCCATGGCCGACCGCCGCGACTACCTGGCGCGCATCGTGCGCGTGCTCTCCAGCCCGCGCGTGGATGGCGTGATGGCGACCATGGACATCCTGGAAGACCTGCTCTCCATCGACGGCCTTCTGCGCGCCGCTGGAGCGGCCGCGCTGCTCGACCACAAGCTGCTGATCGCCAGCCTGAACCGCGGCGGCCTGGCGGGCTCGAGTTGGGAGATGGACGATCCCGTCACAGGCGCTACGCCCGCGGCCTGCCAGGCGTGGTACCTGGATGGAGCCAAATTCCTCCTCCGCGTGGATGAGAAGGACCCGGGATCGCTGAAGACCATCCTGGCCGCCGTGCAGGCCATCAACGAATGCGACGCCCTCGGCCTGCCCATGTTCCTGGAGCCCCTGCCGGTGACGCGCACCGACAAGGGCTATACCGTGGTGAAGACGGCCGAAGCACTGGCCCGGCTGGCGGGCGTGGCATCCGCGCTCGGCGTGAGCAGCCGCTATCTCTGGCTGAAGCTCCCATATTGCGAGCATTACGAAATGGTGGCGCGCTCCACCACCCTGCCGATTCTTCTGTTGGGCGGCGAGTCGGCGGGCGATCCCGCGCCGTTCCTGCGGCAACTCGCGTCCGCCATGCGCGCCGGTCCCAATGTGCGCGGCGCGCTCGTCGGCAGGAACGTGCTCTATCCCGGGCCCGAGGATCCTCTGGCCATGGCCGAAGGCGCCGGCGGGATCGTGCACGAAGGTTGGAGCGTGGAGCAGGCGCTGGCGTCGATGGGCGACATCAGAGGTAAAGAATTGGACCGCCTGACGGCGAGTCTCTGACGAGGGAGGTAACTGTGGAAACGCGAAAGCTCACCATGGCCCAGGCGCTGCTGGGCTTCCTGAAGAATCAATATGTAGAGCGCGACGGGGTGGAGCACCGCTTCTTTGCGGGCGTCCTCGGGATCTTCGGTCACGGCAACGTCGCCGGAATCGGGCAAGCCCTGCAGCAGAACCTGGATCTTCCCTACATTCCGGTCCGCAACGAGCAGGCCGCGGTCCACCTGGCCGCCGGATTCGCCAAGACGAGCAACCGGCTGCGCGCATTTGCGTGTACGTCGTCCATCGGTCCGGGCGCCACCAACATGATCACCGGCGCCGCGCTGGCCACCATCAACCGGCTGCCGGTGCTGCTCCTGCCCGGCGATATCTTCGCGCGCCGCAACGTGGCCCCGGTCCTGCAACAGCTCGAGTCTCCCGGGACGCAGGATATCGGCGTGAACGATTGCTTCAGGCCGGTGTCGCGCTACTGGGACCGGATCTACCGCCCGGAGCAGTTGATCACCGCGCTGCCCGAAGTGATGCGCGTGCTGACTTCGCCCTCCGACTGCGGCGCCGTGACGCTCGCGCTCCCTCAGGACGTTCAGGCCGAAGCCTACGAGTATCCGGAGGAGCTGTTCCGCAAACGGGTCTGGCTGATCCGCCGCCCCGAGCCCGACGCGGTGAGCTTCGCGCGCGCGGTGGAGGCGATACGAGCCGCCAGGCGGCCGATGGTAGTCGCCGGCGGCGGCGTGCTGTTCAGCGAAGCTTCGGAGGCGCTGTCGAAATTCTGTGCCGCCACCGGTATCCCCGTGGGCGAAACGCAGGCAGGCAAGGGCTCGCTGGCCTGGGACCACCCGCAATGTATGGGCGCGATCGGCGCCACCGGAACCCTGGCGGCCAACCGCCTGGCGCACGATGCCGACCTGGTGATCGGGGTCGGTACCCGGTATTCCGATTTCACCACCGCCTCCATGACCGCGTTCCAGAATCCCGCCGTGCGCTTCGTCAACATCAACACGGCGGAGTTCGACGCGTTCAAGGTGGGAGCCATTCCGGTGGTCGCCGATGCCCGCGTCACAATCGAACGCCTGGCGGCGGCGCTGGCCGGCCACCGCGTGGAGAGCACCTACGCCGCCCTCATCGGCAGCCTGAAGCAGGAGTGGGAGGCCGAGGTGGACCGCCTCTTCCACCTGGGACTCGATCCGCGCCCGGCGCAGAGCGAAGTGATCGGCGCGATGTGGGAGGCTTCCGGCCCGCGCGATATCCTGCTCTCGGCGGCGGGCAGCCATCCCGGCGACCTCCACAAGCTGTGGCGCACCCGCACGCCCAACGGCTACCACCTGGAATACGGATACTCGTGCATGGGCTACGAGATCCCCGGCGCCATGGGAGCCAAAATCGCGGATCCATCGCGCGAGGTCTACGTCTTCCTGGGCGATGGCACCTACCTGCTGATGCCCGGCGAGATCGTCACCTCCGTGCAGGAAGGCGTGAAGATCATCATCGTGCTGGTGGACAACCACGGGTTCGCCAGCATCGGCGGATTGAGCCAATCGCTGGGCCAGGAGGGCTTCGGCACGGCCTTCCGCCCGCGCGGCAAATCCGGGCAGTTGGAGGGCGACTTCCTCCCGGTCGACTACGAAGCCAACGCCCGCAGCCTGGGCGCCTGCGCCATCCGCGCCCGCGGCCTGGCGGAATTCAAACAGGCTCTGGAGAGAGCCAAGAGCACGGATCGGACCACGGTGGTCGTCGTGGAGACCGAGCGCGAAGTCCGCGTCCCGGGATACGAATCCTGGTGGGACGTCGCGGTGGCGGAAGTGTCCGAAATGCAGAGCGTACGCGAATCGCGCGCCCGCTACGTGGAGGCGCGCACCAGGGAACGGCATCACCTCTGAGGATCGAATATGGCGAAGCTTCTGGTCGGCAACGCCCCATGCTCCTGGGGCACGCTGGAGTTTGAAGAGGCCAAGGGCGAACAGATCGGATTCGCCCGCATGCTGGACGAGCTGGCCGAAACCGGCTATACCGGAACCGAACTGGGCGACTGGGGCTACATGCCCACCGGCCCGGAAACGCTGCGCGCGGAGCTCGACCGGCGCGGCCTGGTGATGTTGGGCGCGTTCGTACCGGTCGCGCTCAAAGACCCGGGAGCGCACGATCCCGGCATCGCCACCGCGGTGAAGACCGCACGCTTACTCGCGGCGGTGGCCTCGACTCCGAAACCCTACCTTGTGCTCGCCGACGCCAACGGTACCGTCCCCGAGCGCAC
>DATJYW010000274.1:0-33210 GCA_035499435.1 Candidatus Acidiferrales bacterium
GCGGCTGCCCGACATCTGGTTCGCGGCCCGTATCCCATATGACGCCGCCAACCGCAACCAGGTCCAGCACCGCGTGATCGCCCGGCTTCGCGAGGGCGTCTCGATTCGCCAGGCCCAGGCCGCTGTCGATCGCGTCTCCGAAGAAACGCGCAAGAACTTCATCATCTCCGGCACCGCCGGTTATACGCTCCGGGTCGAGCCCCTGCACCAGCACATCGTCGAAGAGGTGCGCCCCGCCATCGTGGCGCTCATGGGCGCGGTCATTTTCCTCCTGCTCATCGCCTGCGCCAATGTCGCCAATCTCCTGCTGGTGCGCGCGTCCCTGCGTGAACGCGAACTCGCCGTCCGCACCGCGCTCGGCGGAAGCTGGTGGCGCCTGGTCAGCCACACCCTCGCCGAAGCCGGATGGCTGGCCTTCGCCGGAGCCGCCGCGGGAATCGCGCTGGCCGCCTTTGGCATCAACGAGCTCCGCGACCTCGCTCCCGCAGACCTGCCGCGTCTCGATACGATCGGCATCGATGTCTCGGTGGTCGCCTTCACCGCGGCGATCGCGCTGGGCGCCGCCGCGATCTTCGGCCTCATTCCAGCTATCCGCGCCGCCCGCCCGGACATCGCCCAGGTTCTCCGCGGCAGCAGCCGCAATGTCGGACTCTCCGGCGGCGGCTGGATGCGCAACGCCGTCGTGGTCATCGAGGTCGCGCTGTGTTTCGTGCTGCTGGTCGGCAGCGGGCTGATGTTCCGCAGCTTCCTGGCCTTGCAGCGCGTCGACCCCGGCTTCGATTCCAAGAACCTGCTCACCTTCGGCCTGCTCGGCGGACGCCGCGGCCAGCAGCCGCAGGCGCGCGCCGCCTTCATGCGCGATCTTAGAAACAAGCTGTCCGCCATTCCCGGCGTGGAGGCCGTTGCCGGATCGTTCCCGTTCCCCCTCACCGGCAACTTCAGCCCCATCCGATGGGGTCTCGAGCCCGCGCTCACCGATCCCAGCCGCTTCATGGCCGTCGATTTCCAGATCGTTCTCCCCGGCTATTTCGAAGCCGTCCGCACGCCCATCCTCGCCGGCCGCTCGTTCACCGATGCCGATAACGCTCCTGACCGCGACGGCGTGGTGGTCGACCCGATGCTCGCCGCGAAAGCCTTTCCCGGCCAGTCCGCCCTCGGCAAGCGCATCCTCATCCGCATCCGCGGCCTCCAGCCCGAGTGGGTGCAGATCATCGGCGTGGCCGCGCACCAGCGCACCGTCTCGCTCGCCGACCCCGGCCGCGAGCAACTCTACATCACCGATGGCTACGTCGGCCACGGCCGTATCGCGCGCTGGGCGCTGCGCACCGCCGGAGATCCGGCCCGCCTCGCTTCGGCTGTGCGCCAAGCCGTGGCACAGCAGGACAAGAGCATGGTGCTCATCGAAATGGAGACCATGGACACGGTAGTCAAGCATGCCCAGGCCGGCACGCGCTTCCAGTTGATCCTGATCGGCGTGTTCGCCGTGATCGCCGCGATTCTGGCCGCCGTGGGACTCTACGGTGTGCTCTCGACCGTAGTGCGGCAGCGCACCGCGGAGATCGGAGTCCGGGTCGCCATGGGCGCCCAGCCGTCCAGTATCTTCAGCCTGATCGTCGGCCACGGCCTCCGGCTGAGCGTCATCGGGGTCGGGGTTGGCATCCTGGCCGCGTTCAGCCTCACGCGGATCATGGCTACGATGCTCGTCGGCATCAAGCCTACCGACCCGCCGACTTTTGCCGCCATGGTCGTGCTGTTCCTGGCGATCGCTGCGATCTCATCGTGGCTTCCGGCGCGCCGGGCCGCCGGGCTCGATCCGACATCGGCGTTGCGCGACGAGTGACGGCCACAGTCAGGACGCGCCTAGCTCGACCAGCGATTCCATCCGCGGCCCTGCCTGCACCAGGTCTTCCGGGCAGCCGTCCTTCAGCAGCTTGAAATTTGCGATGAAGCGGGCGGCGAGCGCCCCGTATTGCCGGTAGTACGCCTCGCGGTTCGGCCAACTGCCGGCCGGATCGAGAATCTGGGAAGGCACGCCTTCGCACCCTTCCGGCACCTCAAATCCGAATACCGGATCCTGGCGGAAGGTCACGTTGTCCAGCTTGCCGCTCAGCGCCGCGTTCAACAGCGCGCGCGTGTGCCGAATGCTGATTCGCTTGCCGACGCCGAACGGCCCGCCCGTCCAACCGGTATTCACCATCCAGCAGGTGGCGCCGTACTTCATCAGGCGCGCTTTCAACATGCGCGCGTAGGTATACGGGTGATGCACCATGAATGGCCCGCCGAAGCAGGCGCTGAAGGTGATCTCCGGTTCGGCGCCCAGGCCGATCTCGGTCCCGGCAATCTTGCTCGTGTACCCCGAAATGAAGTGGTAGATTGCCTGGTCCGCCGACAGCCGCGCGATCGGCGGCATCACCCCGCTGGCGTCGCAGGTCAGGAAAATGACGTTGCGCGGATGTCCCGCCATCTTGGGCGGCAGGTAGTTTTCGATATAGTCGAGCGGATAGGCGCCGCGCGTGTTTTCGGTGAGCGCGTCGTCGTTCAGATCGAGCCGGTGGGTGATGGGATCGAGCACCACGTTCTCCAGGATGGTGCCGAAACGGCGGGTACACGCGTGGATCTGCGGTTCGGCTTCGGGCGAGAGCCGGATCACCTTGGCATAGCAGCCGTCTTCGAAATTGAAAACGCCGTTCTCGCTCCAGCCGTGCTCGTCGTCGCCGATCAGGCTGCGCGACGGGTCGGCGGAAAGCGTCGTCTTTCCGGTTCCCGAAAGCCCGAAGAACAGCGCCACGTCTCCGCCCGGCCCGACGTTCGCCGAGCAGTGCATCGGCAGCACATTCTCCAGCGGCAGCAGGTAGTTCAGCACCGTGAAGATCGTCTTCTTGATTTCACCGCCGTATTCGGAGCCGCCGATGATTGCCAGCCGCTCGGCGAAGCTCAGGATGATGAAGGTTTCTGTGCGCGTGCCGTCGATGATCGGAGACGCCAGGAACGAGGGCGCGCAGATCACTGTGAACTCCGGCGCGTGTTTCTTCAACTCCTCGGTCTTGCGGATCTTCATGAACATGTTGCGCGCGAACAGGCTGTGCCACGCCTTTTCGGTGATGATCCGGATGGGCATGCGGTAGTCCGGATCAGCCCCGGCATAGCAATCCTGCACGAACACGTCGCGTTGCTGGAGGAACGCCTGCAGCCGCGTGAACAGCGTGGTGAACTTTTCGCTGCTGAACGGCCGGTTGTACTGCCCCCACCACACGTGCTCTTCCGAGGACTGCTCGCGGACCACGAATTTGTCCGCCGCGGCGCGCGCGGTGTGCTTGCCGGTGCTCACCACCACCGGGCCGAGATGGGCGATGCGCGCCTCCCCGCGAAATACAACCTCCTCGTACAGCGCCGCGGTCGGCAGGTTCCAATACACCCGTTTGAGGTTGGCGAGGCCGTGGTTGCTCAAGCCGTAGACGCTGGCCAGTTTGCCCGCCTCGGCCTGCGCCGGCGAAGGGATATCCAGATAGGGGTTCATCGCCAGTCCCTCACCAGTTTGCGGTCCCCCAGGAACATCTCGTTGGGCGCGCTCGGATCGAGCGCCCACTTGATGCGTTCGCAGCCCTCCATGATCTCCTTCAGCGTGCCGCAGAAGCTGATGCGCAGGTGGCCCTCCATGCCGAATTCGCGGCCCGGGACCGTCACCACCCGCACCTTGTCCAGCAGGAAGCGCGAGAGTTTGGCCGAGTCCTTCTCATACGCGCTGAAATCCGGGAAGCAATAGAACGTACCACCCGGCCTTGCCACCCGCACCCCCGGAAGCGTCGAGAGGTGAGTCATCATCACGTTGCGATTGTTTTCCAGCGTCATGCGCAGCGTGTCGATGGATGACTGCACGCCGTTGAGCGCGCCCACGGCCGCCCACTGCGACGGTGCCGCCGGCCCCGACGTCTCCTGCGATTGAATATTGGTCATTGCCCGGATCAACTGCCGGTTGCCGATGGCCCAGCCGATTCGAAATCCGGTCATGGCGTACATCTTCGAAACGCAGTTGATCACCACCAGCTTCGAGGCATCGATGTTGTGCACGCCTGCGTACCGGTAGCAGTTGGTCGGTGTGCGACCGTCGAAGATCAGGCGATTGTAGGTGTCGTCCATGACCAGGTACAGGCTCCGCTTTTCGCAGAGCTCGACAACGCCGGCCACGAACTCCTCGGAGTACACCACGCCCGACGGGTTGTTCGGGCTGTTCAGGATAATCGCTTTGGTATACGGCCCGACCGCTTCCGCGATTTCGTCCACGGCCGGCTCGAATCCTCCGTCGCGCGCAGCTACAGGCACCGGCACGCCGCCGGCGAGCTTCACCATCTCGGGGTAGCTCACCCAGTACGGTGCGGGAAAGATGACCTCCTGCTTGGGGTCCAGGATTGCGTGCAGCAGCACCATGATCGACTGCTTTGCGCCGCTCGAAGCGATCACGTTGTCCGGCGCCGCCAGCCGCCCGTAGTGCTCTTCGGTGTACCGGATGATGGCCTTTTTCAGCGCGGGAATTCCGTCGGCAGGCGTGTACTTGACGTCGCCGGTTTGAAGCATCGCCGTGCAGCTCACGATGGCGTCGATGGGCGTCTTGCTCTTCGGCTCGCCGCCTCCCAGATGAATCACCGGCTCGCCCTTTTCCTTCAGCAGGGCTGCCGTCTCGTTCAGCTTCAGGGTTGGCGACTCGCAGATCGACCTCGCCAGTTGGCTCAGGTTCATGTAATCCTTACCTCCTCTGCATAGACTGGTACCAGCAGTGTTCACGGTCCGGGAAATCCAATTATATCGGATCTGATAATCGATTAAGTGGGCAACCGCCGGTTCAGGGCCCGACTCAGAACACCGGCTTGGTGATTGCTTTCACATCCGCCGTCGAAGCTTCGCCGGCCCGTACCGTGACCCTGACCGCGTCTTTGATCATCGCCTCGTTCACGGCCAGTGCGGGACCATTCCCCGCGAATGCCAGCACGTAGTACTCCCCCGGACGGACCGCGCGCACCTCGTAATGATCGCTGCCGTCGCACGCCCCCGATTTCGAGAAGCCGTGCCGCCACAGCGCCGGATCGCTCGGAACCAGCACCACTCCCCCCGACGCGCAGTTCCCGGCTCTGCCGCTCACCCGCCCGCCGTCACTCTTGTACAACACGGTGATCGTCGCGTCAAATGAGATCTCGACTTCCTGCAATGCCAGGTTGGCGTCGCCCACCCGGATCGAATCCAGGTAATAGGGCGGCGCCGGCGGCTGCAATATCGGCCCGACGCTATACACGCCCGGGTAGGCGTTCTCGACCACAAAACCGCCCTGCGAATTCGGATTGATCAGCATGCCTGCGATGAACGCCAGATCGTCATCCCTGGTCTGCCGGCCGCCGCGCAGCGCCAGGATGAGCGAATTCATTCTCGGCGCCGGCCCTTCCCTGGGTGTCTCCATGATCACCTTGCCCCTCACCGTCAGCGGGGCGGCCAGCCGAAGCTTGACGTTCTCCACATCGTGCCCCTTCACTTCAAGCCATTCCAGCGCCCGCAACTTCGCCCCGCCTTTCTGCGCTTCGGCCAGCAGGTGGCACTCGCCTTCCGGCGCCGCCGGGATTTCGAACGTGCCATCCTGGTTGGATTCCAGGCGGCTCGCAGCCATCGGCTCACCCCAGGTAATCGCAGCCTTCGGAGCGGGAGAGCCATCCGGATAGAGCACGATTCCGCGGACCGCGTGTGCCGGTACCGCCAGCAGCTTCAGCTCGACGCCGGAGACCTCACCGCCGGGCAATACGACGATTTTGGAAGCGCTCTCGGAAGAAGCCACTCCCGGATAATAGCTGCGCGTCCAGAGCAGTGCGGGGCCTTCCTCATCCGGCTTCGGCGGCTTCATGTCTTGCGGCGGCAGCACCGAGAGCCTGTATGCTCCGGGCATCATCCCTACTTCGAAATTGCCGTGGGCATCGGTGTTTCCGTGGAACGACATCCCCAGTGGCGAGTCGCTCAACTGCCCGCCGCCTCCGCCTCCCCACGATGTCCTCAAGTACGTGCGCCCGTCGATCACCATCCCCGGTCCGGTCAACTCCAATCGCGCGTTGGCCACACCCTTGCCGCGTCCGTCCACCACCCGACCCGAGATCTTGGACCATGGCATCAGCCGCACCTGGAGTTTTACCGGGCTGTCGCCGGCCACGTGGAAATACTTGTAATCCGAGGGACCGGCGGTGAGCCAGTAATCGGGCGACTGGTAGCGCGCCGCATAGTCGCCTTCCCTGATGTCGAAGAAATGGAAGCTGCCTCCGCCGTCCGTGGCGGTCTCGTAGAATGGCGTGCCCCCCTTCAGCAGCTCCACCTTGACCCCGCCGACCCCGGCCCCGGTCGCGGCATCGAGGACGCTGCCCTCCACCGTTTGCGACGCCACCCGCGCCGCCGCAAGCACCAGAAGGCAACCCAGCTTCGCCATCCGCCTAAAGTATATCGGACCTCACGCGCGATATTTTTTCGCAACTTTTTTCCGCTTGCTCAGTATTTTGCATATGGGCAATTTCTGGCGCGATTTCCTTTACGCCGCGCGGGTGCTCCGGCAGGCCCCGGGATTTACTTCGATCGCTATCGCCGTCCTGGCAATCGGCATCGGCGCCAACGGAGCGATCTTTACGCTGGTGGACGCGGTGCTGGTGCGGCCGCTTCCGTTCGCGCAGGCGAACGAGCTAGTCGAGTTATGGGAGAAGCCGCCGGGACACGATCGCAACGCCGTCTCGCCCTTGAATTATCTCGATTGGTCGGAGCAGAACCAGGTGTTCGCATCGATGACGGGAGTATCCGGCAGTTCGCGAACCATGATCACAGACGGCATTCCGGAGAGGGTTCACGGCCAGGCGGTCACGGTGCGCTTTTTCGATGTGTTCGGCGTGGCTCCCGCCGCGGGGCGGACTTTTGCCGCCGATGACGGCAAGCCCGGAACCCGGGCGATCGTGATCAGCGACGCCCTGTGGCGCTCCCGGTTTGGTGCGAACACGAACCTTGTCGGCTCGACCATCGTTCTCGACGCCGAGCCGTGGACTGTCATCGGAGTGATGCCCGCGACGTTCGAAGTCTGGCAGCAGGCGGATTACTGGATGCTGTTCCCGATCGAACGGCGTCCGGAAATGCGCCTGCCGCACTACCTGCGGGTGTTCGCGCGTTTGAAGCCCGGCATCGGCATTGCCCAGGCACGCGCCGCGATGAACGTGATCGGAGAGAACCTGGCACGCGCCTACCCGGCCACCAACAAGGGCTGGGGAGTCACCATGCTGCCGCTGCGCGAGGCGACGGTCGGCGAAACCTTGCGCACCACGTCGCTGGTGCTGGCGGGAGTCGTGGCGCTGGTGCTGCTGATGGCGTGCGCCAACGTGGCCAATCTGCTGCTGGCGCGCGGCGCCGGCCGGTCGCGCGAGATCGCGGTGCGCGCGGCACTCGGCGGATCCGCCGGCCGGATCTTCAGCCAATTACTCACGGAGAGTGCATTACTGGCGCTTGTGGGCGGGGCATTGGGCATCGCATTGGCGTGGGCGGCTGTGGCCGCGGCGCCGAAGTTTCTCCCTGCCGGCACCCTGCCCCCCGGGGTCCGCCTGGCCCTGGACGGCCGAGTGGCCGCGTTTTCAGCCGTTCTCACGGTTGTGACCGGCCTGCTCGCCGGTTTGGCTCCGGCATGGCACGCTGCCCGAACGTCCCTGACGGACGCGTTGCGCGCGGGCGGGCGCACGGCTGCAGAAGGAATGGGCGCGTTTCGCTCGGCCCTGGCCGCCGCCGAGATTGCCGTAGCGGTAACCCTTGCGGCCGGAGCGGGATTGCTCCTTCGGACCCTGGTGTCCCTCGATCGCGTCGAAACAGGAATTCAGGCGGACCATGTCCTGACTGCGCAGCTGAGCCTCTCCGGCGTCCGATACAGGAAACCGGCGAGCACGCTGCCCCTTTACGAGGCAGTGGAGCGCGAAGTGGCCGCGCTGCCCGGCGTGCGCTCCGCCGCGCTGAGCACGACTCTTCCCTCGCAAGGATGGGATATCGGAATGCCCGCCGAGCTGGTGGACCGCCCGGTGGCCGATCCCTCGAAGCGCAAGGCCGTGCACTATCAAATGGTCTCGCCGCGCTATTTCGCGACGCTGGGCATTCCGGTGTTGGCTGGGCGTGCGTTCACGGAGCACGACAACCAGGCATCGTCCCCCGTATGCATCGTGAATGAGGAATTCGTACACGAGTACATGGAAGGCCGCGAGCCGCTGGGCGTGCGGGTGCGCGTCGATTCGATGGGAGACGTTGGGCCTGTGCCCGTGGTGAGGGAGATCGTCGGCGTGATCCGGCAGGTCGAGGTCGACGGGCCGGAGGAGCTCAGAAAGAGCCCGGAGGCCTACGTTCCGCTCGCGCAGAATCCATGGTTCTGGAGCGTGCTATCGCTGCGAACGGCGGGCGAACCCGCCGCCATGACTCGCGCAATCAAGGAAGCAATCGCCCGCGTGGACCGGAACCAGGCGGTGGGCCGGATCGCCACCATGGAAGAGTTGTTGAGCGAAACGGTGGCGCAGCCCAGGTTCCGTGCGGAACTGGTGGGCGCATTCGCCGCGCTGGCAATGGTGCTGTCCGCGGTTGGCGTCTTCGGAGTCTTTGCATTCTCGGTGAGCCGGCGAATGCGCGAGTTCGGCATCCGGTCGGCACTGGGCGCGAAGGCGGGCGATCTCCTCCGCATGGTCCTCGCCGCCGGCTTGCGCATTATTGCAGTCGGGTTGGCGATCGGCCTGGCAGGGGCAGCGGCGTTGACGCGATCGCTGGGGTCGCTGCTGTTCGGGGTCAAGCCGGTCGACCCGGCGACCTTTCTCTTCGCTTCCGGAATCCTTGGGCTGGTCGCGCTTCTGGCGTGCGCGGTCCCGGCCATCCGGGCGGCGAGGGTGGATCCCTCGGTCGCCCTCAGGCAGGAATAAGGCTGCTTCAACGGAGCTCGTTCGGCTTGAATTCTCCGCCGTTCAGGAGAATCCCCAGCACCTCTTTCGACCGTGTATCCCAGTTCTGCTCCTTCTGCGGCGTGAGGTTGTTGTGCTCCGATTCGATCATCGGCAGCGGCTCTTTCGGCACAGGGATCTGGTTCAGGGCCGTCCAGATGCCCGCCGGCGGCGAGATCGTATCGATGAAACCGATCGCCGCCAGCACCGGCGCCTTGATCCGCGAAGCGAAGTTGATCGGATCGAAGTACAGCGCAGTCTTCATGACCTCAGGATCGTTGGATGGCCAATTGGGGTATCCCGCCTTGCGGCCGTGGAGATCGCCATTGGCGTCCGTACCCGCCGGAACGCAGACCAGCACCGCCGTAATCTTATCCGGCCGCAATCCGGCGAGCACCAGGCTCTGTTGGCCGCCCATGCTGGTTCCCATCAGCACGATCGTCTTGCCGTCCCAGTCGGGCCGCGTCAAAAGATAATCCAGGGCGCGCGAGTCGCGCAGATACATGTTCAGGAAATAGCTCTGCTCGCGGTCGGTGTTGCCCACCGCGGCATAGTTGTGCGGCACGCTGCCGGAAGGGTCGGAGGGCAGCTTGTCGTGCGCGTCCACGTTGATTACCAGCCAGCCCTCGGCGGCGCGCGATGCGGCCCCATGAGCGTTCAACGCGTAGACACCTGCATACTGCAGCAGCACCAAGGCAGGGAACTTGCCCTGTTTCACAGGCTTCGCCACGTACCCCTGAGCTTTCGATCCCAGCGCGTCGAGCACAAAGGTGTTCAGCTCCACGTCCGGAACGTCGGTCTCCACCGGCGTGAGCTTCGGGTTGACCGGTATCCCGGCCTGGGCCGAAAGCTTCTGCGACCAGAATGCGTCGAAATCAGCCGGACGCGGCGCAGCCAGCGCGATTTTCCCGGGCGCCACCGCCGCACCTACCGCATAGAGGCCATTATTCCGTCCCGTATTGCCGCCGACAAATCCGGCGCTGCCGTCCTCGGGCTTGCCAACCGGTTCGATTGCCACATAGATCATCTCCGGCTCGTCGCCGGTGATTTCGATCTTGTCGTTCCCCGCCGAAAGATCCAGCCTGCCTTCCTTCAGCACCGCCGCATTGTTTCGCCGGATCGTCCACTTGTAAGCATAGGCGGGCCCGTCCGGGCCGGGCGCTACCGTCCAGCCGACCGTTTCCCCCAGGTCATAGATACCGCCGGCATGATACGGCGTGAATACCAGTTGTTGCGGAATTGGCGCGCCGCGCTGCGCGGTGCAAATAGCAGCGCTCAGCAGGACCGCAAGCGCGACGCGCGAACAGGTTCGAGTCATCGGAGTCCCCGAAAAGACTATAACCCGTGGCGCGGACCATCGTTTTCATGGCCCGCGCGGTTATCGTCCCTCACGGTTGAGCAGCAAACGACTTGCACGATACGTTCGGGTGCCAGTTCACGAACGCCCCGTTGGGATTCTCTTTCCAAGCCCACACGTGCAGTGTGAAAAACGCCGGCAGGCCGAAACGATTGGGGCTATCGAACAGATGAAAGAGCTGTCCCATGAGCTGCGGCGGGCTCGAGTGGCTGGTGTTCCACGCGTCTGCCAGAACCAGAAAGTCGGCGCCGATCAGTTTCAGGCTGCCGTCGGGCATCGGTTCGTAGATCACGATCTGCGGCCGGGTGGGATCGAGGATGCCGCTGTTGACCAGCGCCGCGTTCACATAGTGGAGACCCATGGCCCCCGAGTCGGAACCGGTCACGCAGCCGAACTGTAGCGCATACCCCTGAGCCTCTGCGACCTTTACGTCTTTATAGCGCTCCGTCGCGGCCCGGACCACATTGATCAAAGTGAGGGCATTGCTCTGCTGCTCAGCCGAGGCCTCCTGCTGTTGGTTTGTTGCGGTGTGCATGTGGCCGTCTTGCGCCAGGGCGCACGAAGCGCAGGCGGTCATCAAAACCAGAGCGGCCGTTGAGTATTGGAACTGCTTTGCGAAACTTGGGACTTTCATATCTCTCTTTTTCCTTCTGTAATAAGTTACTTGGAAGCTCGCCGGCCGCCTCAAAAGAACAGCTCCCGAGCCTCTACTAACACATGCGAAATTTCGTGTCGAAATTGTAACGGGCGCGCGTGATATGATCTGACCCCATGAATATCGTTCTGGTACACGGCATCCTCGGCTTTCGCGTGAAATTCGGGATCGAGTACTTTCTGGGTGTGGCCGAGCATTTCCGCGAAAAGGGCTTTAAGGTGATCGCGCCTACACTCGACCCCACTCAGGGCATCGAAGTCCGCAGCACCCAGCTCCGCGACCAGATCAATGCCGCCATGGCATCCGGCGATCTCGACGCCACGCAGAAGACACACATCATCGCTCACAGCATGGGCGGGCTCGACAGCCGCTGGATGCTATCGCCGGCGAACCCCGATAAGATTCAAATTCCCATCCGGTCCCTGACAACCATCTCGACGCCGCACCTGGGATCACCGATCGCCGACCTGGTCGACAGGCCGGAGCAGTTATCGGCGTTCAGCGCACTTCCCTTCGGTCTGAACCGCAACCCGCTGGAGCCGGTCCTCAACGCGCTCGGAATCTCGCTCGACGGCTTACGAAACCTGACCACGCAATTCTGTCAGAAGTTCTCTGCCACGTGCGCCAACGACCCCGCGACCGCGTACTTCTCGGTCGCCGGGGGAGGGCGTACCGATTTTCCCGAGACGTGCGCCGTGCTGCTGCTGTTTCATCGGTACATCTCGTCGCTGACCGGCCAGCCCAACGACGGCCTGGTGACCGTAGCGTCCGCCCAGTGGGGCTCGTTCGACCCCAAGACCTGGCCGGCGGATCACGCCGACGAGATCGGCCACAACATCGACAACCTGCCCCAGCCGCCTGGGTTCCCCTATCTGGCGAAGTACGATCAGATCGTGTCGAAGGTGATGCCGCTTTGATGTGGGACAGGCTTTTAGCCGGTCCAAGGCCTACGCGAACTCGATGGCGGCAATCACAAGGTCCGGCGTCGCCTGGTTCCAGCTCTCCGGCACATTGTCGAATGCCAGCCGGAACGGCTTAGTCTCGCCCGGCGCCGCTCCGCCCGTCCGCTGGCTGACGATCGCAACCCGCTCGCGCAGCACCACCTGGTCGAAGGGATCCTTGAACACGCAGTAGATCTCCACCGATTTCAGCCGACGGTCGCCCGCGTTCTGAATCGTGCCGGTGATCTCCACCACGCTTTGCTTCAGGTAACTCTCGTGGGCCTTCATCTCCACATCGGCCAGCTTGAGATTTCGCGCCCGCACGTACTCGCGCGCCTCGCCCGTCAATGGCGGCGGAGGAGGCGGCGGCTGCTTCGATAACCGGTCCAGGTACAGGAACCCGGCCACGCCCAGTACGAGCACCAGGCCGATCACCATCGCCACCGGCGGGATGGATGCTTTCGGGGCCGAGCCTTTGACTGCTTTATCTGCCGCCAACGGTCATCTCTCCTATCTTGATTGTAGGAGCAGCCACGCTGCCGCGAAACTCCAGGTCGTTGCCCACCGCCTCGATCCCGCGCAGCATCTCCATCAGGTTCCCCGCGATGGTCACCTCGCTCACCGCGAACGCCAGCTCGCCGTTGCGGATCCACAGGCCCGCGGCCCCACGCGAATAATCGCCGGTCACGACATTCACGCCGAAACCCATCAGCTCGGTGACGTAGAAGCCGTTGGAAATGCCCGCCAGAATCTGCTCCGGCGATGGGACGCCGGCCTCGATGAACAGGTTCCCGTGCCCGATGCCCGCGTTGCCGGTCAGCCCGCGCGACGCGTTGCCGGTAGTCTTCATTCCCAGTTTGCGTGCCGCATACGTATTCAGCAGGTAGCTCCTGAGCACGCCGCGCTCGATCACCGTGGTGCGGCGCGAAGGCACGCCTTCGTCATCGAAGGGCGAGGTGCCGAACAGCCCGGGCAGCGTTCCGTCGTCGACCACGGTCACCAGCTCGCTCGCCACCGATTCGCCCAGCTTCTCCGCCAGGAAGGATTCGTGACGGTAGATCGACATCCCGTGCACGGCTTCGTAGATGTTGTCGAGCAGCGAGCGGGCGGTCCGCGGCTCGAAAACAACCGGCACCTTCTGAGTCTCCACCTTCACCGCGTTCAACCGGCGCAGCGCCCGCCGGGCGGCGGTACGGCCCACTTCCTCCGGAGCCTCCAGCCCGTCGAACCCGCGCGCCAAGGTGAACCAGTAGTCGCGCTCCATGCTCTCGCCCTCGCGCGCGACCGGTGTAGCGCTCAGGGAACAGTAGCTGGACCGGTACTCCCCCGCGAATCCGCGCGAGTTGGCGAAAATGTGCCGGCCTACGTAGCTGTCGAACGACGCGCCGTCGGAGTTGGCAATACGCGGATCGAAATCCAGCGCGGCGCACTCCGCGCGCTTCGCGGTCTCGATCTTGAGGCCGGTTTCCAACCCGGCCACTCCCGGCGAATAGAGCTTCAGATCGCCGCCGGCGGAGCCGAATTCGTCGGGATCCGGCAACCCGGCATGCGGATCTTCGGTGGTGAGATCGGCCAGTTCGATCGCCGACCTCACCATGTGGGCGATCCCCTCGCGAGAAAAATCGGAAGTGTACGAGGCCCCGGTATTTTTCCCGATCAGGATGCGGAGCCCCACACCGCGCGAACCCGCCTCCTTCAGATTCTCCACCTCGCGCATGCGCACGTTGGTCGAGAACTCGTCGCCTTCCGCAATCGTGCACTCCGCGTCGGTTGCGCCCCCCTCCAGCGCCTGCCGGACCACGTCCTGCGCGAGTTCCCCCAGATGGTTGTTGCTCAAGCCCGGCCCCCCACCGTCATGCGGTCGATCTTGATCGTCGGGATCCCCACCCCCACCGGCACGCTTTGTCCTTCCTTGCCGCAGGTGCCGACGCCTTCATCGAGCTTGAGGTCGTTGCCCACCATGCTGACGTATTTGAGCGCTTCAGGACCGTTGCCGATGAGCGTGGCGTTGCGCACCGGGCGCGCCAGCCTGCCGTCTTCGATCAGGTAGCTCTCCGAGGCCGAAAACACGAAGTTGCCGCTGGTGATGTCCACCTGCCCTCCGCCGAAGTTGCGGCAGTAGATCCCCTTGGGCACCGAGCGGATAATCTCCTCCGGGTCGCTCTCCCCGGCGAGCATGAAGGTATTGGTCATGCGCGGCATGGGGATGTGGGCGTAGCTTTCGCGCCGCCCGCTGCCCGTCGATTCGGACCGCAGGAGCGTGCTGGACAGCTTGTCCTGCAGATAGCCGCGCAATACCCCGTTTTCGATCAGCACATTGCGCTTCGTGGGATGGCCTTCGTCATCGACATTGAGCGAGCCGCGCCGATTGCCGATCGTGCCGTCGTCGATGACCGTACACAGTTCGCTCGCCACCTTCTGCCCGATCCGGCCGCTGAAAGCGGAGACGCCCTTGCGGTTGAAGTCTGCCTCCAGCCCGTGACCTACGGCTTCGTGAAGCAAAATCCCGGGCCAGCCAGGTCCCAGCACCACGGTCATCTCGCCCGCCGGAGCGTCCACCGCGTCCAGCATGGTGATGGCTTCGCGCACTGCTTCAGCGGCGAAATGTTCCGGCGTCTTCTCGCGCAGGAAGAAATCCAGCTCGACGCGTCCGCCGCCGCCGGCGTGCCCCCGCTGCGGAGGCCCGCCGTTCTGCCGCGCGATCGCCGACACGCTCAAGCGCGCCAAAGGCTGGCGGTCGAACGTGAGCACGCCCTCGCTCGTCGCCACCATCACCTGGCGAAGGTTGTCGGCATAGAACGCCTGCACCTGGAACACGCGCGAATCGCCGGCGCGGGCCGCCCGGTCGGCGCGTTTCACCAGCTCCACCCGCTCGGCAAATGCCGTCTCCGTCGGCGCGGTGATTACCGGATACAGGTTGTGCCGCCGCCCTTCGTTCAGATCGAACTTCTCCACTTTCGCGGGCGCCGCGGCGATGTGCGCGGCCACATTGGCGGCCTTACGGATCTTCTCCGGCGAAAGGTCGTCGCTGTAGGCATACCCGGTGCGCTCCCCCGCAATCACCCGCACTCCAACCCCCATGGAGACGCCCTGCGTGGCGCTCTTGACCATCGATTCGTCGAGGCTGATGGAGCTGGTGAGCAGGTACTCGAAATACAGGTCGGCGTAGTCGCCGCCCTGGCTCAACGCTTCAGCCAGGTAGGATTCCAGGTCCTGCCGGGTAATGGCGAAACGGGACGCAAAAACCGAGTCGGAAGACTGCATATATCTTCAGCCTAGCATTGTGGCCCAGGCGTGCCGCCTTGCGGCAGTTGTGCCGGCGACACACCCCCGCGAAGTATGATTCAATCAAAATTTACCGCCCTATGTCTTTCATTCACGACGATTTTCTCCTGTCCACTAAGACCGCGCGGCGCCTCTACCAGGAGTTCGCCCAACCCGAACCCATCCTCGATTACCACTGCCACCTGCCTCCCAAAGACGTCGCCGAGAACCGCCGCTTCCGCAACCTCTTCGAAATCTGGCTGGAAGGCGACCACTACAAGTGGCGGGCCATGCGCGCCAACGGTGTCGACGAACGCTACTGCACGGGCGCGGCCGGTCCGTACGAGAAATTCCTCGCCTGGGCGCGTACTGTGCCGCACACGCTGCGCAATCCGCTCTACCACTGGACCCACCTCGAGCTGAAGCGCTACTTCGGCATCGACGAGCTGCTGGACGAAAAGAGCGCGCCGCGCGTTTGGGATCAGGCCAACGCCGCGCTGGCCACCGATGAGCTCTGCGCCCACGGCATCCTCGGCAAATTCCGCGTGAAGGCGGTCTGCACCACGGACGACCCGACCGACGATCTCGCCTGCCACAAAGCCATCGCCGCCTCGGTCCTGAAGACGAAGGTCTTCCCTACGTTTCGCCCCGATAAAGCCCTCAACGTCCACATACCCGAGGTCTTCAATCCGTGGGTGAACAAGCTCGAAGCCGCGAGCAACACCAGCATCCGCCAGCTCACGGACTTTGTCGACGCCCTCAAAAAGCGCCACGACTTCTTCCATTCCATGGGCGGACGTCTCAGCGATCACGGGTTGAACCACGCTTTCGGCACATTCCCAAGCGAGCATGAAGCTTCGGCCATCTTCGGACGCGCGCGCTGCGGCCACGCCGCCACACACCAGGAGAGCATCCAGTTTGCTTCCCACATGATGATGATCTTCGGCCGGCTGGACGCCGAAAAAGGCTGGACCAAGCAGCTTCACCTGGGCGCGCGGCGCAACAACAACGCGCGCCGCTTCCGCGAAATGGGTCCGGATACCGGCTGGGACTCCATCGGCGACTGCCTGCAGGCCGACGCTCTTGGCAACTTCTTCGACCGCCTGGATTCGGAGAACGCGCTTCCCAAGACCGTCATCTACAATCTGAATCCTGCCGACAATTACGTGATCGCCACCATGATCGGCAACTTCCAGGACGGAGTCACGCCGGGCAAGGTCCAGTTCGGCAGCGGCTGGTGGTTCCTCGATCAGAAGGAAGCCATGACCTGGCAGATGAACGCGCTCTCCAACTGCGGCCTGCTTTCGCGCTTCCTCGGCATGCTCACCGACTCGCGGTCGTTCATGTCATACCCGCGCCACGAGTACTTCCGCCGCGTGCTCTGCGACCTGCTGGGCCGTGACATCGAAAACGGCGAACTGCCGGCCAGCGACGAGCTCGTCGGGCCCATGGTGCGCAACATCTGCTACGGCAACGCGCACAGGTTCCTGGGACTGAAGGTTGATTAGCCTCTATGCGCGGCCACCGCTGCCGCGGGCGCGATCAACGATTTGATGCCGGGCAGGTACCGCAGGAGGAGGAATCCAGGTCCCTACCTGCCGGGCGCGGCAGCGGCCTTCTGCTCCCTCTGCTCGACCGTCAGTTTGTAAGCGACGTAGTACTTGTAGATGTTGCTGACGTAAGTGACCGTCTCCTGGCCGACGTCTTTGGCCACTTGAAGTTCCACGTTGCCGAACCATTTGTTCGGGTCCAGGCCGTTCTCCTCCGCCTTCTTGCGAAGATGCGCGATGCGGTTGGGCCCGGCGTTGTAGCTGGCGAAGGTGAAGAGCGTCTTGTTCAAGGCGTCGATTCCGGGATCGTTGAAGTACTTGTCGGCGATGTTGCGCAGCATCTTGACGCCGGCGTGGATGTTCCCCTCGGCGTCGTTGACGTTCGGCACGTTGATGGGATCCGCGGCGGCGAGTTTCGGAATCACCTGCATCACGCCGACGGCGCCGACCTGGCTTTTCCTGGCCTGATCGAACAGCGACTCCTGGTAGCCCTGCGCTCCGATCATGAGGTAATCGAAATTGTATTGGGCCGAGTACTTTTTGAAGTATTCCGCGTAGGCATTGAACTTCCGCAGCTCTTCCGCGGAAGTCGAGTTCCTGATCCACTTGGTGTTTTGCAGGTAACGGCGCAGGAGCGTATTGCCGAACGCCGTTCCCACCGCGTGGCCCGCGATAAACTCGTCCACCAGCTGTTTGAACTGCGGATTGTTCTTGCGCATCACCCATCCCGTCTGACCTTCGCTGGCAACCACCAGGTCCGCGTGCGACTTGACATTTGGAAGCACCTGCGCCCACAGATCGGCGCGCTGCTTGTTTGTCACCGTGGCAGGGATGAGGCCGGCATTCACCATCTCGATGAGATCGTCATCGTACAGATTCTTGTCGGCAGCCTTGATATCCAGGGACGGCTTACCAGCCTTTTGCCGGGCGTCACTTACCTTTTTGAGGTTGTCATAGTAAGTAGTCAACGGATTGACATAGATTGTTTTGCCGGCGAGGTCATCGAAGCTCGTCACATTAGCCAACGCCGGGCCGGTCACTACTACCTGCGAGACGTTCGTCTGAATGGGCGCCGAGAAGGCGACCCGCTGCTCGCGTTCGGGGGTGATCACGACTCCTTGTGCAATGAGATCGCCCAGGCCCTGGGTGAGGGCGGGCTCGAGCTGGTCAGGGCGCATCGGGAGGTAGATCACCTTGATGGGCAGCTTGCCGGCCTTCAGTTTCTGGTTGACGAACTTCTCAAACTCCTGCAGCGCCTCGAATTGAATCCCCTGAGGCCGTCCCGCCTTATAGAAAAAGCCAACCGGGTTCAGGATGACGAGCGCCCGGATGCTGCGCCCCTTCGCCATCTCGTCCAGGTCGCCGGTGCGTTTCCCAAACCCGGTAGGTAGCACCAGCGTTCCCTTGCCGGATCCCGCCGTTGCGCCAGCCTCATTGGGAAGCAGAGACGTCGAGGCTGGTGCAGCCGCCGAGGCCGTCGAGGCTTCCTGCTTCGACGCTTGCTCAGCTGTCGCCGGACTCTGTTTGCTCCCGCAGGCGGCAACCGCAAAGCATCCAGTCGCGAGCACGATGAGCAGCATGTTGCCTTCCGCGTGGCGCCTTGGAACTAGCTTACAGCCAAAATCAAACCCGGAAAACGTCGCGATCGCCATATTCTTCTCCCGCGCAAACCTTCACTTCACAGCTTCCAGCAGCGCTTTCAAGACTTCGCCCAGGGGAACCTCGGAGAGGATGGCCGGCAGCATCGGCACTACAACTGCCAGAGCCAGTGTCAGGAAGGATCCCTTATCTACGGGGAATGGTTGCATTTCCTCGATTTTTTCGTAGCTCGATCCGTAATCGGCCAGAGCGCTGATTTCCGGGGCAGTGAGGAACTCCTGATCCTTTCTATTAGGATCGAGAATCCATTTCCTGTGGAAGCCCACGCTGTGAATCTGGCCGAGCATTCCGTACTCCAGCAGCCCGCGGCGCCGCAGCTTTGCCAGCCGTGGAGCAAAGAATACCAGTGGGCCGGCCGCGGTGATCAGCACGATAGCAGTGAGAATGATGGCGGGCACTTTGAAGTCCGTAAGGTGAGCGCCTTCAGCCGAAATCTGGTACTGCCAATTGGCGCCGATGGCGGCAGCAGTAGCGAAAGCGACTGGAGCACAACCCATCGGCGACAAACCAAGGAATCCAAGTCCACCGTGCTCATCGGGGTGGGTCGACACGAGATCCATGTCCAGCCGCGAGAGGCGAAGCATGAAATAAGACCACAGCAGCCACCTCCACAGCCCGTGAGCCTGATTATCGAAACATAGGCCTGTACGGTCAGACCAAAGGGAATTACTCGCTGGGAGGATGAGAATCTCTTCCTCCCTTGTTAACCCGGAACCGCGACTATACGTACTACTAAACACATGAATCTGCGTCCCCCAACATAGAGAAGATCGACCAGCTCCTCTCAAGCTTACTACTAGCTCGTCCCAACACCAGCCAGTGTCTTTACTGAGGCGAATATGACTATATACCAGCGCTCAACGGTCTATTTAATTTATAGTTCGCGCCTCCCGTGTGCGCAGTATGGCGCTATGTAGCCCGTAATGTGTTCTGCGGTACCCTGCGCCGCCGGGCGCCGATCCTCGAAGATTTTGGATCGCCCGTGGTAGAAGCCCATCAATTGAGGGACAGGTGGTCAGGACGCAGCACTACCGTTCTCGCAAGGTCCGCCCTATGGCCGCAAGGAGCGCTCGCTATGCGCGCGTTGTCATGGGCCTCGCCGGCATCATGGCTCTTGCCTCGGTATGGTTGCTTCTCTCTTCCCGCCGCACACCCTCGCCATCAGCCGGAACCGCAGTGTTCGCTCCGACCGTCGTAAATGCTACGCCGCCGCCGGGCGATGCACCCGCGGGAATGGCCTGGATCCCCGGGGGCGAGTTCTCCATGGGGGCGAACGATCCGCCCGGCATGGACAGCGTCGGAATGAAAGCGACGCTGGACGCCCGCCCAATTCATCGTGTCTATGTCGACGGGTTCTTCATGGACAAGACCGATGTTACCAATGCGGAGTTTTCCCGGTTCGTAAGTGCGACAGGTTACATAACGGTCGCGGAACGGAAGCCGCGTGCCGAGGATTTCCCCGGTGCTCCCGCTGAGAACCTCGTCGCGGGTTCGGTGGTCTTCTCCGCGCCGGATCATCCCGTCAGCCTCGACAACCATTTCCAGTGGTGGAACTACGTCGCCGGCGCCAATTGGCGTTACCCCCTCGGCCCGAGCAGCGATATCCACTTAAAGGGCAACTACCCCGTGGTCCATGTGGCATATGAAGACGTCCTGGCCTACGCAAGATGGACCGGAAAAGCGATTCCCACCGAAGCGCAGTGGGAGTTTGCCGCGCGCGGCGGCCTTGCGGGAAAGCCGTTCACCTGGGGAAGCGATTTCCACGGTGGCGGCCACCGCTGGATGGCTAACACACACCAGGGGCATTTCCCGAACACGGACACAGGCGAGGACGGCTACGCCGGCATCGCGCCAGTGGCCCAATTTCCGCCGAATGGATACGGCCTATATGACATGGCCGGCAACGTGTGGCAATGGACCAGCGACTGGTACCGGCCCGACTATTATCGGGAGTTGGCCGCGGCCGGCGGCGTGGCGCGCAACCCGAAAGGTCCTGGGTCCTCCTTCGATCCCGATGAACCCGCCCAGCCCAAGAAAGCTCATCGCGGAGGATCCTTTCTCTGCACCGATCAATATTGTTCGCGCTATATCGTCGGCACCCGCGGCAAGGGCGAGGTCAGCACCGGCACGAATCATTTAGGATTTCGCTGCGTGATGACGCGCGAACAATGGGAAAGCCGATCCACGGGCGCGGCGCGCCCGGCAAAGTGAACCAAGTCACTTCTGAGGGAAGATTACTTTCCAATCGTTTTTCATATCCACCACGGTCCAGCCCCTCGCAGTCGCTTCGTCAAGCGCCTTGTCGAGCCGGCCATAGGGAGACTGCCGGTCATAGGCGTATTCGCGCGCCGCGTCGGTGTGGTGGACCAGCAGCATGAAGCGCGGTCCGCCGCCGGCCGCCGTCCATTCGAGCATCTGCTGGTCGCCGTCCGAGTTGCCGAAGGCGGCGATGGGCCGGCGGCCGATGTATTGATTGATCCCGACGGGCTTGCCTTCCTTGTCATCGATGAGGTTCAGCTCCGGAAGCCGCATGAGGGCGGGTTTGCCGTTGATAACCTCGAACCTGGTCTTTATGGAGCTGCCGACGACCTGCTCGGGCGGGATGCCGTAAACCCTCTCCGTCCAGGGCCGCATGAATTCGACGCCGCCGCCGGAGACAATGTAAGTCTTGAAGCCATGGCTGCGGAGATACGCCAGCAACTCTAACATCGGCTGGTAGATGCATTGCGTGTACGGGCGTTTGAACCTGGGCTGTTGTGCCGTGGCCATCCAGTCCGTGACAATCTTCTGAAACTCCTCGACGGTTACGCCGGCATGCGTCGCGGCCATGAGTTGCATGAGCCCTTGCTCGCCCGCTGCCGCGATGGCTTTCATGTCTCCATCGAGAACCCCCTTAAAGGGCTGCGTCGTATTCCAGCTTGGGTTCTTTGGGGCAAGTTGCCTGACGCGGTCGAGAACGAAGACCATCTGGACGTACATGGGTTGCTCGATCCAGAGTGTCCCATCGTTGTCGAAAGTCGCGATCCGTTGATCGGCCGGCACAAAGTCGGGAGCACCTCCCTTGGTGACTTTTTGTACGAAGCCGATAATGGCCTTCTTGGACGCGGTATCGTTCCAGGATTGCAACGGATCCGTCTGTGCGTGCGCCCCGAATAACTCGAAGACAGCCAATACTAAGCAAGCACACCCGCATAGCATGGAAGACCTCCTCACGGTGTTCGGCTCGATGGCAGTATGTCGCCGGCGTATTGATTATTTCATTTACCGTGTCTCTTTGGCACCTGTCTGGCCAGTAGCCTGGATGCAATTAGTGTGGGCAAGGACATTCCGCGGACAAAGTGTACTTAAGATTTTGGACCTGAGGTAGAAGAACGGAATCTCTCACCACCAAAGCGCCAACCGGTGGCTACCAGGCCACTGACAACTGGTAAGAAGTTCTCCGGCGAGTGCTGTTTCACCGTCCGGGAGGAGGGTAACTTGAGACAAATGTCACACAGATGCCTGACAACTATCCTGTGCCTGGCCGCCGCGCTCTGTTCGCCCGGCGTCCTAGCTCAGGCCCAGGAACGAAGACCAAACATTGTAGTCATTTTCGGCGACGACATCGGCATGTGGAACGTCGGCGCCTACACTCACGGGATGATGGGCCGCACACCGAACATCGACGGCATCGCCCGCGGCGGCTTGCTCTTCACCGATCACTACGGACAGCCGAGCTGTACCGCCGGCCGCGCGGCCTTCATCATGGGTCAACTGCCGGTCCGCACCGGCATGACGACCGTCGGCATCCCCGGCTCGACTCGCGGCATTCAGAAGTCCGATCCGACGCTCGCCGAAGTTCTCAAGCCCCTGGGCTACGCGACCGCTCAGTTCGGCAAGAACCACCTGGGAGACCGGAACGAATTCCTGCCGACAATGCACGGGTTCGATGAATGGTTCGGCAATCTCTACCACCTCAACGCGGAGGAGGAACCCGAGGAGCTGGACTATCCCGGCCAGAAGCATCCGGAATACAAGACTAAGTTCGGCCCGCGCGGAGCGCTCCACACCTGGGCGACTACCATGGACGATCCGACCACCGATCCGAAATTCGGCCGAGTTGGTAAACAGCGAATCCAGGACACCGGACCCCTTACCCGCAAGCGCATGGAGACCTTCGACGCGGAGGTGACCGCCGAGACGTTGAAATGGCTGGACCAGAACGGCAAAGCGAAGCCGTTCTTCCTCTGGTTCAACTCGACGGCGATCCACATCTGGTCGCACCCGAACCCGAAATACGTTCAGTTGGCGGTCAATGAGGGCCGTGCGGAAGAGGATGTCGTTCGCGCCCGCATGCTCGAGCATGACGAGCATGTCGGGATGATCCTCAAGAAACTCGACCAGCTTGGAATTGCGGACAACACCATCGTCGTCTACACTACGGACAACGGCAACGAGCTGATGTTCTGGCCGGACGGCGGCTACGCACCCTTCAGAGGAGAGAAGGGCACTACCTGGGAAGGCGGTCTGCGCGTGCCCATGCTCGTCAGGTGGCCCGGTCATATCAAACCCGGCAGCGTCTCGAATGGCATTCAGAACCACGAGGATATCTTCGCAACCCTGGCTGCTGCTGCCGGCCTGCCGAATCTGAAGGAGGAACTTCTGGTTGGCAAGAAGATGGGCGACACCACTTACAAGGTGCATCTCGACGGTTACAACAATCTTCCTTTGTGGACAGGACAGACCGAGACGTCCGCCCGGCGGGAAATCTTCTACTACGACGAAACTGACCTCATGGCGATGCGCGTGGACGCCTGGAAGATTCACATCGGCGTGAAGCATCATGGAAGCTGGTTTGACGAGAAGGCGTATCCCAGCGTGCCCTATGTGGTGAACCTGCTGATGGATCCGATGGAGAAGATGACTCCCGATTCGGAAGAGTGGGGCTACGTCGGCAGGAAGTTCCTTGCAGCAAAGCTCTGGGCTCCTACCGCCGCGGTTCCTTTCATCATGGAGCACCTGAAGAGCCTGGACCAGTTCCCGCCCAGCCAGGGAGCCGACACGCTGAGCATGAAGAAGGCGATCGATGGGGCGATGAAAAAGATGCAGAACATGAACGCCAGCAGCAACTGACCGTGCGCCGGGTCTCTGAGGCCGCGATATCGAGGGCGAACTCCCCTCGGGGACTTCGGCCGCATTCCGAGTCAGTGCGCGGTCAGGGCCGTTGCGAGCGCGATCAGCGACTTGATTCCGGGCACGATGCTGCTCGCTTCGGCGTACTCCTCCAGCCGGTGCGGCATGTGTTCCGACACCGCGCCAATGGCCACCGCGGGAATGCCCATGCTCACGGCGATATTGGCGTCGGTGGAACCTGCATCCTGCGGTACGATCTCCGGCGTGCCCGGTTTGCGGAAGTAGTTGCCGGTAGCCAGCGCCGTCTGCACTAACGGATGATGCAGCCGTTCGGCTTGCGGCCGGGCTTTCGAATAGTCGATACCCATTTTCTTTTCCATGCGGAAGCCTACGCCTTCCTGTTCGCCGATGCGGCGGGCGGTGGAGACTACGGCGCTCTCCAGGCGGTCCTGCGTGGGGCTGTCCATGGAGCGCAGGTCCACCGTGAACCAGGCTTCGCGCGGAATGGCGTTCACCACCGTGCCACCGCCCATCATGCCGACATTCAGCACCGGTAGCTTGAACGTGCCGAGACCTTCCGCCACCGGCGGCAAGGGCATCTCATAGAGCGCGGTAATCGCCTTGGCGACGGCTTTGGCCGGGCTGGGCGCGCCGCGGCTCTCCATGGTGTGCGCGCCGGGTGAAGTGTAGAAAAACTTGAATTGGTTGATGCGCAGCGCCCCGTACCAGACGTCGGTGGCGCCCACGTCCACTGCTACGAACATGTCGGGCTTGTACCCGCTGGTCTCGAGCCAGTGCTTCGCACCCAGCAATCCCAGCTCTTCCTGCACCGACGCGAGGAAGATCAGGTCGCCCCTGGTCTGCACGTCGCCGCGGTTCAGCGCCCGGAACATCTCCAGGACGGCCATCAGGTTCGACGTGTCGTCGCCCACACCCGGCGCGCGCAGAATGTCGCCCTCGCGCGCGACCTTGATCGGAGTTCCTTCTGGAAACACGGTATCCATGTGGGCCGCGAAGACGACGGTCGGCCCGCCGCCGGTACCTTTGCGGACCCCGCTCACGTTGGAGATGTCGTCGGTGCGGATATCGGCCAGGCCAAGTTTCTCCATCTCTGCGCGGATGTATTTCGCGCGCGCCTGTTCTTTGGTGGAAGGCGAGGGCGTCTCCACCAGCCGGATCCATTCGTCGACGATGGCGGCGGAGCGCTCGTCCACCGATTGCAGCGCCTTGTGTACGTCGGGCCGTCCAAGCAGCGCCGGCTGGAACCAGCTATTCTGCGCGAAAGCGGGCGCGGCGGCAAGACACAGTGCGGCACTGGCAATCCGGGAGAGCATATTGAAAAATGATACCGTGTGCGAGGCGGGCATGCAGAATTTGGAAGAACGGGCCATCGGGTGCTTCACGGGGCTGGCCGTTGGAGATGCCATCGGCAAGCAGACGGAGACCCTGTCGCTCCAGGCCATCCGGAAGTGGTACCCGGGCGGGATCGCGGGATTTCATGGGCGGCCGGGAGACGTCATCCCGCGATACGCCGGCAAGCGCTACGAATGGCGAATCGGCGAGACCACGGACGATACCGAGCAGACCATTGCCGTTGCGCGCGCCCTGCTGAAGAGCGGCGAGGTCCGCCACGAGGAGATCGGGCGGGAACTGATGCAATGCCGCAAGTCCGTACACCCCGACCTTTCGATATGGACTTTGCAGCAGAGCGGCAATCCGGCCCGCGTCGCCCCGGATGGCGACGGCTGCGGAGCGGCGATGCGGGTGGCGCCGGTGGGCGTGATGTACCCGCTATTCCGGCTGGAGGAGCTGGTTCACGGTGCGTATGAATGTTCAATCCCGACACATGGCGGACCGCTGGCTATTGCCGCGGCGGCGGCGGTCGCCGGGGCGGTCTCGGCGGTGATGGAAGGCGCGGATGTCCTGGCCACAGCGCTCGCAGCAGCAGACGCTGCCGGGCAAGGGGGTTCAGAGATTTCGCGGTCAATTCGCGAGATTCATGCGGACCTCCGCGCGATGAAGCACCTGACGCCGGAGATCATCGCCGAACGCTGGTTCCCCGATCGTCCGCAAACCAAAGTCCCTCTGGCGATCTGCCTGGCGGCGATCACCGGATCGGCCGAAGAGACCGCCCTGCTGGCGGCGAACATCGGCGGCGACTCGGATTCGGTGGCATCCATCGGCGGGGCTATCGCAGGCGCGCTTCGGCCCGAGACGGTGAACCAGGAATGGTTCGAGGTGGTGAACGCGGTCAACGGGGATGATCCTGTCGATCTGGCGGGCTCGCTGGCGGCCCGGCGAATTCCGAGCACGTGAGTCCCCTACTTGCCCTATTCCCTTGCTGGCGCTTAGAATCAGCCTTCGGCCGTGGCCAACCCGGAACATCTCGCGATCCTCAAACAGGGAGTCGAGGTGTGGAACCGGTGGAGAGATACAGGCGCGCGTCCCGACCTCATCCAGGCAGATCTGGAAGGCGCGGACCTGGCGGGGATGATGCTGGGTAAAGCCGATCTGGGAGGCGCGGATTTGAGAGGCGCGAATCTCACTCGCGCTGATCTCAGCGGGTCCGACCTCATCGCATGCAACCTGAGGGAGGCGAACCTGCACCGGGCCACCCTCGTCCGCAGCATGGTGGATAGAGCAGACCTGAGACGCGCGGATTTGCGCAGTTCTCTCCTCGGGGGCACCTTCCTGACAGGATCGGATCTCCGCCAGGCGAACCTGTCGGAGGCTCTCATTGGAGGCGCTGACTTCACCGATGCGGACTTGAGCGGAGTGAATTTGAGCCTTGCGGTAGCGCCGCAAACGAATTTCGCTCAAACGAGACTCGACGGCGCGGATCTCTCCGGCAGCCTGCTGGTCGGAACCTTGTTTATCGGTGTCGATCTCTCGTCGGTCAGGGGGTTGGACTCCTGCCGCCACCTCGGGCCAAGCACCATTGACATGCGGACATTTTCACGTTCCGGCCAACTGCCCATCTCGTTCCTGCGCGGCTGTGGCATGCCCGAGACGCTGATCGAGTATCTGCCTTCAATCCTCGGCGGACCCATCCAGTTCTACTCCTGCTTTCTGAGTTATTCCACGCGCGACCAGGAGTTTGCCGAGCGCCTGCACGCCGATCTGCAGGCCAGCGGCGTAAGGTGCTGGTTTGCCCCTCACGATATCCGGGGCGGAAAGAAACTCCACGAGCAGATCGATGAGGCCATCCGGGTATACAATCGCCTGCTCGTGATCCTGTCAGAGCACAGCATGGACAGTGAGTGGGTCAGATCCGAAATTGCCAAGGCACGCAAGAAGGAAGCTCGCGAAGCGCGGCGCGTGCTCTTTCCCATCCGACTGTGCACGTTTGAAGCCCTGCGCGATTGGGAGAGCTTTGACGCTGACACCGGCAAGGATTCGGCACGGGAGATTCGGGAGTACTTCATCCCCGACTTCAGCAACTGGAAGGAGCATGGGAGTTATACTGCCGCATTCCAGCGGCTGCTGAGGGATTTGAGGGCGGAAAATTGACGTCAGGCACGGGCGGACGACAAAACTGCGATCGTCCGCCCCACGACGCGTGCCAAAGCGCGTACCAGCCGGAACCGCAGCGAAATCCGCCTTTTCGGCGCCCGCAATTCATGCTCTTCCGGATTGGAGACGGGGCCGCGGACCTCGCGCACCACCACGAACGCTGTCTTGACCCGGCGCTGCTGGCGCATCATCATCAGCAGAACCAGCGCGAGAATCGCCATCCAGGCCACTGCGATGTCCGAATAGGGGGATTGCGCGGCAAACTGCGCGAAGGTCTGGCTGGTATAGGCTCGCAGGGCGGAGCGCCCGGTCTCGGTGACCAGCACGATGGTGATCAGGAACAGCGATGCGCCCCACATAATCAGGTTCGAGGTTAACAGTTACATTCCGCCTAAACAAGATTCGCAGGAGATAACCGGTACTGGCTGCTTCCGGTATCAAACTGGATGCTAACCAACGGCAGGGCTCTCCAGGGCTACTGCCAGGAGCGGCTGACGACCGCCGCCAGCAGTGCGGCCGCACCCAGGAACGTGCCGAACGGCAACTCGTAGGTATTCGGGTCCTGTTTGGTCGCCTTGATATAGCTGTAGCCCAGGATCGACCCCGCCACCGAGCCGAAGATCAAGGTAATCAGCGCGCCGCGCATTCCCAGAAAGCTGCCCACCATCATCACCAGCTTCACATCGCCGAGCCCCAGACCTTCGCGGTGGCGGATCTTGTAATACAGCCATCCGCCGCCCCACAAAAACAAGGCCGGCAGGGTCGCGCCTACGACCGACTCGGCCAGGGACGCCCACCGTCCCGTGACTTCCAGCCCCACCAGCCACAGGACTGCCGCCGCCGTGATGTCAGGCACCTGGACGAAGAGCGCGAAGATCAGGCCCAGCACCGTGCCGCCGACCGTGAATTCGTCGGGCAGGATGCGCGCTTCCAGGTCGGTGAAGACCAGGGCCACCAGCATCGCCGAGAGGCAGCACAGCTTGGCGGCCATGGCGGTCACGCCGAACGTCCACACGAAGTAGAAGAAAAGCAGCCCAGTGACCAGTTCCACCGCCGGGTAGCGCGCCGGAATTCGCGCGCCGCACTTGCGGCATCGGCCGCGAAGCAGGAGGTAGCTGACGAGCGGGATGTTGTCGAAGGCGGCGATGGGCGCCTCGCACGCGGTGCAATGCGAGCGCGGTCGCACCACCGAGAGATCGCGCGGCCAGCGGTAAATGCACACGTTGAGGAAGCTGCCGATCAGCAGGCCGAGGAGAAGCGCAAGCAGGGATTCGATCACACTAACACCTGATGATAAGCCTCCATGGTACGGCGAACCATGTTGTCAACGGTAAATCGTTCGAGAATGGTGCGCCGCGCGGCCGCGCCCATCCGCGCACGGCGGTCCGGGTCCGCGGCCAACTGGCGCACGGCCGCGGCAAATGCCGCGGCGTCGTTCTCCACCAGCAAACCGTTCTCGCCGTCGCGGATCACCTCGGGCAGGCCGCCCACGCGGCTGGCGATTACCGGCACGGCGGCGGACATGGCGAGCAGCGCGCCCGAGCCCAGGCCCTCGCTGTCGCTGATGTACACCAGCAGGGCGGCATCGCGCAGGTCGTCTTCGAGCTGCCCGGCCAGCCTGATATTCACGCCCGACCGGTTGGCGATCTCCTCCGCGAAACGGATGCCCTTGTGGACCAACAACACGCCCCGGCCGTGCGCCGGTTCGAGCAGCGGAACGCCGTCGTACACCACAGAGATCCGCTCTTCGGGCACTCCGCCGCGCTGGAGCACGCCCTTGACGAACTCGCTCACCGCCAGGTAGCGGCCGGCCCGCCCGTACTTCCAGCGCGAGCCGACGGGAAACGAGACGCGCCGAGAGACCACCAGCGGCCTGCCGCGCAAGAAGAGCCCGAGCGAGTGGCTGCGCGCGTCGTGCGCGTGAATCAGGTCGTTGTGGCGCAGCGCGGCGAGCGCGCGGGTCAGGCCCAGGGGTGCCACGCGGTATCCCAGTTTGCGCGCGGCGGTGAACAGCGCCGCTTCCGGCCGCGCCAGCAGCGTGGATTCCCATCCGGCTGCCGCCAGCCCTTCGATCAGGCGCAGGGCCTGCCACTGGCCGCCGCGCATTTCGCGCCCGGCATCGAGGTGAAGAATGCGCATGGCAGGCGGCCTAACCTCCCATGTTCCTCGCTTTTGAATATTTCAGAAACGTGTAAAACGCGGACATGTAGCAGATGATCAGGCCTTCCAGCCCGTCCATGAAACCGCGCTGGAAGACGTAAGCTTTCACGAAATTCCACGGCGGGTCGAGAATCATGCTCCACAGCGGAACGCGTATCTTGCTGGCGGCCAGCTCCTGTGCGGCCAGAGTCGTGTAGCGGTCTAGAGTCTTCAGGTGCTCGCTGAGCGAGTCGCAGGTGAAGTGCAGGATATTGGCGTCCAGGTGCCCGATGCGGCCGCTGCACTTCACGCTTTCGTGGACGAAATCGCCGTGCCACTTGGCCTTGCTCCGGTGGTAGAGGCGGATCTTGCGGTCGGGATACCAGCCCGAATGATAGATCCAGCGGCCCAGGTAGCGTGCCAGCCGCGGCATGGTGTAGGCGTCGGCCTTTGGCCCGCTCTTTTTCAGCGCCCAGATTTCCGCCTCGAGCGCCTCGCTGAGCGCCTCATCCGCATCGAGCGACAGAATCCACTCGTTGGCCGCCTGTTCGGCGGCCCAGTTCTTCTGCCCGGCGTATCCGCGCCAGCCCGCCTCGATTACCCGCACTCCCAGGTTTCCCGCAAGCTCCACGGTGCGGTCGATCGAGCCGCTATCCACGATCAGAATCTCGTCGCAGCAGCGCAGGCTCTCGATGGCGCGCGCGATGTTCCGCTCCTCGTTGAGGGTGATGATCGTCGCGGTGATTTTCATCAGAGCCCGCTGTCGCCGAACGGCACGAGACAGATGCAGACGGCGAACACGATCAGCGCGTACAGGCCCAGCTTACGCCTGCCCGGACTGAGAGGCGTGGGATCCTCCACCACCGGATGGCGCCGTCCCAGCCACAGCAGGATGAAGCCCCACACCGTCCAGCCTGCCCAGAATTTCCCCAGCGGCAGCAGCAGGATGCAAAGAGTGCGGCCCACGATTTTATGGGCGCGCGGGAAGAAGGCGTAGAGCACGTGGCCGCCATCGAGCTGGCCGACGGGAAGCAGGTTGAGCGCCGTCATGAACATCCCGATCCACGCGGCGCGAGCCACGGGATGCAGGTAGATGTTGGCCGAGGGCGTCCCGGGAAAGATTACCCGTTCCAGCAGCCACTGGAGCAGGGGAACACCGAAGTGCAGCGTCCCCTGGTGCGCGATCCCCGGAATGATCTTGGAGAATGCCAGCCCGATGGAAAGCGCGGGTGCCAGGAACACGAACCCGGCCAGTGGTCCGGCGATCCCGATGTCGAAAAGCGCACGCTTCGTGTAGATAGGCGAGCGCACGCGAATGAACGCGCCGAAGGTCCCCAGAAACGGCGAGGGCAGAAAGTATGGCAGGCTGGAGTCCACGCGATGGAACATGGCGGCGGTGTAGTGTCCGAACTCGTGGGCCAGCAGAATAGCCATCAGCGTGAGGGAAAACGGCAGACCGTGCAGAAGAATCGCGGGATGGCGCAGCAGGGTACCCCAGGTATCCAAGCTGCGCTCCAGATCGAACGGCAGGTTGTTGTCGAAATCGAGCTGCATCGCTGTGCCGACCACGGTCGCGGTCAGCAGAGTAAGCGCAAACAGTAGAGAATAAAGCCAGTAGCGCTCCCGGGTCGCGGGCGCTTCGAGAGTGCGTGGCTCGTCGGTGGCGCCTGCGGCGTAGAAAGGAAAAGGCGCAGGGGTGGAATCCTGGGAAGACACGATACCTGCCGCCTGCAGCCTGGCTTACTGCAGGGTCTGTAACTCCTTGCCGGGCTTGAACCGCACGGCCTTCCCCGGCGGGATGGATACTTCGGCGCCCGTGCGCGGATTGCGCCCGATTCCGGTTTTGCGCGGCTTCACGTTGAACACACCGAATCCGCGAAGCTCGATGCGGTCGCCCTGTTCGAGCGCCTTCTTCATGGATTCAAAGACCGTTTCGACCGCCATCTCGGCTTTCGTTTTGGTGATGCCGGTCCGATTCACAACTTCGTTAATGATGTCCAGCTTGATCAAAACCGCCTCCAGGTCCAGCCGCGGAGCGCTTTCTCCCATCCCCGCATCGGTCAACCTTATGATAGGATTAGATTTATTTCCATGTCAAGCGAGACTACCCGGCCTACGAGCGAGCAGTTCCGCCAGGCAGCCGGGCGGTTCGCTACCGGCATCACCGTCGCCACCACCCTGGATTCCGCCGGAAATCCCCACGGCCTCACCGTTAATTCCTTTACGTCAGTCTCACTGGATCCGCCCCTCGTATTGTTCTGTCTCGGACACACGGCCGCCAGCATGGAATCCTTTCGCACGGCGAAGCACTTTGGAATCAACATTCTGGCGCAGGATCAGCGGCCCTTCTCGGAACGCTTCGCCCGCAAAGCGGTGAATCGGTTCGAAGGCATCGATTGGCGCCACGGAGTCACCGGCGTTCCCATCCTGCCCCACATCCTGGCTGTAATGGAGTGCAACGTCTATCGCCGGATAGCCCTCGGCGATCACGACGTGTTGGTGGGAGAAGTCGTCCGTGTGGAAGTGCACGAAAAATCGCCGCTCCTCTACTACGCCAGCAGATACCATCGACTGTAAGAGAAGTCGGGAGTCAGAATTCAGGAGTCAGAATGCCCACAGCGACGGATCCACTTTCCTTTCTCGGCCAGCAGATCGCACAATGGCGCGCGGAAGGCACTTATCAGCGCCTGCGTGTGCTCGAGACGGAGAGCGCGGCCGAGGCGCGCTTCGACGGCAAGCAGGTGATCAATCTGGCTTCGAACAATTATCTCGGACTCACCACTCATCCCAGGCTGCGCGAGGCCGCGCTGGGGGCGGTGCGCAAATTCGGCGTGGGGTCCGGCGCGGTGCGCACCATCTCCGGCACAATGGCGCTGCACATGCAGCTCGAAGAGCGCATCGCGGCCTTCAAAAACGTGGAGGCCTGCGTCGTCTTCCAGTCGGGCTTCGCGGCCAACGCCGGCACCGTCTCCGCGATTCTCGGTCCCGAAGACCACATCATCAGCGACGAGCTGAATCACGCCAGCATCATCGACGGCTGCCGTCTCTCGCGCGCCAAAATCCACGTCTTTCCGCACAAGGACGCGGCGGCAGCCGAGAAGATCCTGGCCGATCTCGATTCCGTGCCGGGCCGCAAGCTGCTGATCAGCGACGGCGTGTTCTCCATGGACGGCGATATTGGCCCGCTGCCCGGGCTCTGCGACGCCGCCGAACGCCACGGCGCGATCATGATGGTGGACGATGCCCACTCCTCCGGCGTGCTCGGCCGCAACGGCCGCGGCACCATCGATCATTTCGGCGTCCACGGCCGCGTACACGTTCAGGTGGGGACGCTTTCCAAGGCTATCGGTGTTCTGGGCGGATACGTCTGCGGCAGCCGGGACCTGATCGAGTTCCTGTATCACCGTGCGCGGCCGTTCCTGTTCTCCACCTCGCACCCGCCCGCCGTTGCCGCCGCCTGTCTGGCGGCGTTCGACGTGCTGGAGCAGGAGCCGGAGCGCATCACCCAGCTCTGGGAGAACACGAAATACTTCAAGGCCGGCCTGACCGCAGCGGGCTTCAACACCGGCATCAGCGAAACGCCGATCACGCCCGTGATTGTGGGCGATGCCAAGCTGGCCCACGAGCTTTCGCGCGCGCTGTTCGAGGAAGGCGTGCTCGCCACCGGCATCGGCTTTCCCACGGTGCCCAAAGGAAAGGCGCGCGTGCGCACCATCGTGACCGCGACCCACACTCGCGCGGAACTCGATCAGGCTCTGGAGACGTTTCGGCGGGCTGGCAAGGGGCTGGGGATTGTGTGATCCGGCCGGCTACTCGGCCTTCCGGGCAGCCTTCTGATCGCGTATCTGCGACGCCATTCGGTAAGCGACGTAGTACTTATAAATGTTCGCCACGTACTGCGTAGTTTCGCGGCCCACCAGTTTCGCGGTCGCGACCTCGACATTTCCGAACCATTTGTCGGGATCGTAGCCCATGTCTTTCGCGGTTTGCCGGCACTTGGCGATCTTCGCCGGACCGGCGTTGTAAGCGGCGATGGCGAACAGCGTGCGGTTGAGCTGGT